>DASQOL010000081.1:0-15845 GCA_035644475.1 Gammaproteobacteria bacterium
CGGTGTTCCGTGCGCCGCTCGACGTCACCGAGCTCACCGGCATCGTGGTTTGGCGGCAGGCCCAGGACGCCCTCAGGATCGTGAGCGACGACCTCGTGCTCGCGACGGGCGACGCCAGCACGCGCTCGAACCTCGAGATCACGCTGCCGGCCGACGGCGGGGCGCCGCGGCTCGACCTCGCGAGCACGGTTTCGGGCTTCGACCTGACCGCGGTGCACTCCTACCTGCCGGCGCAGAAGATGCCGGCGACCGTGGTCGAGTGGCTCGACGCCGCGCTCGTGGGCGGCCGCGCGCGCTCGGCCAGCGTCACGTTCGTGGGGCCGCTCGCGGCGTTCCCGTTCGATGGCGGCGAGGGCGAGTTCCGCGCGAAGGTCGAGCTCGATCGCGCCGTGCTCGCGTACATCTCCGATTGGCCGCGTGCCGAGGAGCTCGAGGGCACCGTCGAGTTCGTCAACGCGAGCTTCGCGGCGCAAGGTAGCGGCCGAGCGCTCGGTAACCGCGCGGCGAACGTGCGCGTCGCGATCCCCGATGTGCGCGATGCCGTGATGGGGTTGCAAGTGGACACCATCGGCCCGCTCGGCCAGGTGCTCGCGTTCTTGCAGGGCGCGCCGCTGATCGCGCGCGAGCTCGGGTCCGACTTCACGCGCTTGAGCGCGCCGAGCGGCACCGGCGAGGTCCGGGTGGACTTGAGCCTGCCGCTCAAGGACCGCAACGCGTACAAGCTTGGAGCGTCGCTCGGCATGATCGGCGGCGAGCTCGCGTTCCGCGGCTTCGGCCCGCACGCCACCGAGATCGACGGCATGCTCACGCTCGAGGACGGCGTGCTGCGCGGCGCGGGCATCGAGGCGATCTTCCTCGACGGCCCAGTCACGGTGCGCGTCGATCCCCCCGGCGTCGAGGGCTATCGCACGCGGCTCGCGCTCGAGGGCGAGGTCACGATCGACGCCGTCGCCGACGCGTTCGACCTGCCGTTCGCCGAGCGCCTCGCGGGCCAGACGCGCTGGCAAGGCGCGCTGCTCATCCCGGCGGTGGGCAACGACGAGCGCATGCCGCCGCGGATCACGGTGGACTCGAACCTGAGCGGCGTGGCGCTGCGCTTCCCCGCGCCGTTCGAGAAAGCGCCCGGCGAGCCTACCAACCTGCAAGTGGATCTCACCTTCCCGCCGAGCGGCGGCCTCGACATGCAGGGCTACCTCGGCGCGTCGCGCCGCTTCGCGCTGCAGTTCGACACCGCGGCCGGCAGCGGCGCCGAGGGCAAGTTCGACTTCCGGCGCGCCGCGCTGCGCTTCGGCGGCGCGCTGCCCGAATTCCGCGCGGACCGCGGCGTCACGGTCGACGGCAGCGTGCCCGAGCTGCACGTCGACGATTGGCTCGCGCTGTCGGGCGACGGCGCCGACGGCAGCGCCGGCGGCGGCCTCGGCGCCGCGTTCGCGGGCGGCGCCCTCGACGTCGCGGCGTTTACGGCGTTTGGCCAGGAGCTCGGCAGCACGAAGTTGAGCGCGCGGCGGCGCACCGACGACTGGCAGATCGAGCTCGACAGCGATCCCGTAGCCGGCACGCTGCTGATCCCGATCGATCTCGATCGCGACCCGCAAGTGGTGGCGGTGATGCGGCGCCTGTACTTGAGCGCGGGCGACGGCACGTCGACACGGCACGTCGACCCTCGCCAGCTGCCGGGCCTGCAGCTGCACAGCGACGAGTTCGCCGTGGGGCCGCGGCAGCTCGGCCGGCTCGACGCCGAGATCCTCTCCGACTCGCTGGGGCTCAGGCTCGCGTCGTTCGAGAGCTCGAGCGAGAGCTTCAGCGCGCAAGGCAGCGGCGCCTGGTTCGTCGGTGCCGACGGCGACACCACGCGTTTCTCCGTGACCGTGTCCTCGACGGATCTCGCGAAGACTTTCGCGGCGCTCGGCTTCGACCCGATCATCGAGGGCAAGTCCGCGGAGGTCACCGCGAGCGTCTACTGGCCCGGGTCGCCGAGCTCGGACTGGATGCAGCACGTGGGCGGAGATCTCGCGCTCAAGGCCGAGAAGGGCAGCCTGCTCGACGTGCAGCCCGGCGCCGGCCGCGTGGTCGGCCTCCTGAGCTTGAGCGCGCTGCCGCGCCGTCTCGCGCTCGACTTCCGCGACGTGTTCAACCGCGGCCTCGTGTTCGACGACATCACGGCGGACTTCGTCGTCGTCGACGGCAATGCTTACACCGACAACTTGAAGCTCACGGGCCCGGTCGCCGAGGTCGGCGCGATCGGCCGCACGGGGCTCCGCGACAAGGACTATCACCAGCAGTTCGTCGTCACGGCCGAGCCGGGCAAGGTACTGCCCACCGTCGGCGCGCTGCTCGGCGGCCCCGGGGTCGCGGCCGCGCTCTTGATCTTCACGCGCATCTTCAAGAAGCCGCTCGCGGGTATCGGCCGTGCGTCGTATTGCGTGACCGGCAGTTGGCAGGAGCCTATGGTCGAGCGGCTGTCGGCCGAGCAACTCGAGCGGGGTCAGCTCTGCGCCGAGCTGCCGCCCGGCGCCAAGCCCGCGGAGGTGGCGGCACGATGAAGGCAGCGGCTGTGCAGATGACGTCGACTCGCGACGTGCGCCAGAACCTGACCGACGCCGGGCGGTTGATCCGCACGGCGGCCGAGCAGGGAGCGGAGCTCGTCGTGCTGCCGGAGAACTTCTCGTTCCTCGGCGCCACTGACGCGGAGCGCCGAGCGGCCGTGGAGCCGTGGGGCGACGGGCCCGCGCAGCAATTCCTCGCCGAGACCGCCGAGCGGCACCGACTCTGGCTCGTCGGCGGCACGATTCCGATTCGGGAGCAGGGCGAGCGCGCGAGCTCGCGGTCGTTGCTCGTGGCGCCGGACGGCCGCGTGGAGGCGCACTACGACAAGATTCACCTGTTCGACGTCGACGTGCCTGTTGATAAAGGGGGAGGGCGCGAGTCGGAGCGCTACAAGGAGTCGGCGAGCACGCTGCCCGGCGAGCGCGTCGTCAGCGCCGCGACCCCGCTCGGGCGCGTCGGGCTCACGGTCTGTTACGACATCCGTTTCCCGGCGCTCTTCCATCGCTTGAGCGTGCTCGGCGTCGACGTGCTGGTGGTGCCGGCGGCGTTCACCGTGCCCACGGGCCAAGTGCACTGGCAGCCGCTGCTACAGGCGCGCGCGATCGAGTCGCTCGTCTACCTGGTGGCCGCCGGGCAGTGCGGCGAGCACGCGGGCGGGCGCAGAACGTACGGGCACTCGATGATCATCGGGCCTTGGGGCGAGGTGTTGGGCGAGCTCCCGGGCGGTCCTGGTGTTCTCTGCGTCGATCTCGATATGATCCGGCTCAGCCAGTTGCGCGAATCCTTCCCGGTCGTGCGCCATCGCCGGGAGCTCTGACGGAAAAATAGGGACATGCTGCTTTTTCGACCGGGACCGCGAATGCGGCGCGGCGCTCTAACGAAAAAGCAGCATGTCCCTATTTTTCCTGGCACGCGGTTGAAAAGTGGCCTGTCCCTTTTTTTCTCCAAAGGTTGGTAAATGCTCGAACCGAATCCAAAGATCGTCGCCGCCGCAGATTCTTTCGCGATCGCTCGCGAGCATCTGCTCGCGAGCTCCGGCCTCGACTTGGGCTCGCTCGACAAGGCGCTGGCGAACGCGATGACGCGCGATCTCGACTACGCCGACCTGTACTTGCAGCTCACGCGCTACGAGACGTGGACCGTCGAGGACGGCATCGTCAAGGAGGGTGTGCACAGCATCGATCAGGGGATCGGCGTGCGCGCGGTTGCGGGCGAGCGCACCGGGTTCGCCTATTCCGATCAGCTCGACGAGGCCGCGTTGTTCGACGCCGTCGACGCGGCGCGCGGCATCGCGCGCCACCAGGGCACGGGCAAGGTCAAGGTCGCTCGCCGTGTCGGGTACCAGCCGATCTATCCCACCGTCGATCCGCTGCGCAGCATGAGCGACGAGGCGAAGGTCGCGCTGCTCGCCGAGATCGACCGGCGCACGCGCGCCATGGACCCGCGCGTGCACCAAGTGATCGCGAGCATCGCCGGCGTTTACGAGATCGTGCTGGTGCAGGGCTCCGACGGCACGCTCGCCGCGGACGTGAGGCCGCTCGTGCGGCTCAACGTCTCGGTGATCATGGAGGGCGGCGGCCGCCGCGAGCAAGGCTACGCGGGCGGCGGCGGACGCGGCGACTTCGCCGTGCTCACGGCCAACGACCGGCCGTTCGCCATCGCGGCCGAGGCCGTGCGCTCCGCGGCCGTGAACATCGAGGCGGTGCCTTCGCCCGCGGGCAACATGCCCGTCGTGCTCGGCGGCGGCTGGCCCGGAATCCTGCTGCACGAGGCCATCGGCCACGGGCTCGAAGGCGACTTCAACCGCAAGGGCACGTCCGCGTTCACCGGCCGCATCGGCGAGCGCGTCGCGACCGAGCAATGCACGGTCGTCGACGACGGCACGCTCGTGGGGCGGCGCGGCTCGCTCAACGTCGACGACGAGGGCACGCCGACGCAGTGCAACACGCTGATCGAGGGCGGCATCCTGAAGGGCTACATGCAGGACAAGATGAACGCGCGGCTGATGAAGACGCAGTCGACGGGCAATGGCCGGCGCGAGTCGTTCGCTTACGCGCCGATGCCGCGGATGACGAACACCTACATGCTGCCCGGTAAGTACGATCCCGAGGAGATCATCGCGTCGGTGGACAAGGGCATCTACGCGCCGAACTTCGGCGGCGGCCAGGTGGACATCACCTCCGGCAAATTCGTGTTCTCCGCGAGCGAGGCGTACCTCATCGAAGGCGGCAAGAAGACGACGCCGATCAAGGGCGCGATGCTGATCGGCAGCGGTCCCGAGGTGCTCACGCGCGTGTCGATGGTCGGCCGCGATCTCAGCCTCGACCAGGGGCTCGGCACGTGCGGCAAAGAGGGCCAATCGGTTCCCGTGGGCGTCGGCCAGCCGACGATTCGCATCGACTCGCTGACGGTCGGCGGCACGCAGACCTGAGCGCGCGCGGCGCGCCCTCTCGCGGTGCCGTGTTACGTCAAAGCCGGGCGGCCGCGTTCGTGATTCCGATCACCGCGAAGCGGGGACCTAGGCACGTACGCTGCGTTTTTCGTCACCGAGAGCAAGAACGTGGGCATCAACTTCGAGCAAACCATGTCGGAAAAGGACTTCAAGCGCTCGCTGCTCGATCCCGGTGAGGATCGTCTCGCGCGCGAGCTGCGGGGGGACTCCGATCTCGAGGTCGAGGGTCTCGGCCTGTCGTTCTTCGGCCGCTTGCTGGGTCTGTTCATCGGCAAGCCGTAGCGCGCTCGTCGATTTGCTCCGCGCGCTGCTCGAAGCCCACAATAGGTTACCGGCCGACGAGGCCTCAACGCCGCGCGATTCCCGCCGATGTGGTTGTCGAAACCGTTGTATGAGGCGCTGCCGATCTACTACGTGGCGATCGGCCTGGTTGCGCTCGTCGCCCGGCTCTACGTGAACTATTGGTACTGGCCGCTGATCTGCACGGTCGTAGGCATCGCCAGCCTGCTCGCGGGCGCGTTCGTGTGGCTCAAGCGCCGCGACCACCGCCGCGCCGAAAAATAGGGACATGTTGGATTTTTCGCGGCCCGGCATCAGCGCAAATTGCGCGCCGCGCGACCGCGAAAAATCCAACATGTCCCTATTTTTCGCCTCTCGCGTCGGCGAAAAGTAACCTGTCCCTATTTTTCTTCGCCGACGGCCGCTTCGGCCTCGTCGGCGTCTTGGTCGAGCTCGTCGTCGTCCGCGTCGTCGTCGTCGTCGTCGAGCTCCTGCTGACGCACGCGGGCGGCCAGCGTGCTGCGCATGTCGCGGTACAGAAGCTTGTGCTCGCCGAGCTGAATCACGTCGCCGTCGGCGAGCTCGTGGTGTTTCACGCGCTTCGACTTGATGAACACGCCGTTCGTGCTGTTCAAGTCCTCGACCACCGAGCGGTTGCGATCCGAGACGATCTGCGCGTGGTGGCGCGAGATGAACTTGCTGCGGATCTGCAGGTCGTTGTCGGGCGTGCGGCCGATGATCGCGCGGCCCACCTTCAGATTGAGCTCCGCGACGAGCTGATCCTGGAACAGCACGTCGAACCTCGCGACCGCCGCGTTGACGGGGCCGTACTCGCCGGTGAGCTCGTTGCGCTCTTGCTCGCTCATGCGTTCGGAGAACTCCACCCACTGGAGCTCCTCGGCGGCGGCCTTCACCGTGGTTTCATCCACGGTGGTCTGCTCCTCGGCGAATGCGCAAAGCATTGCGGTGTCGCAGATAACGTTCACCAGCCGCGGCACGCCGCCGGCATAGCGGAATGCCATGTCGCAGGCGGCGTCGGTAAAGATCTTGCGGCCCTTCGCGCCGGCGACGTTGAGCCTGTGGGTGATGTACTCGTGCGTCTCGCGTTTCGAGAGCGCCGACAAATGGAAGCGCAGGCGTACCCGCTGCGTGAGCTGCTGGAGCCGCGGGGAATCGAGCTTGCGCGACAGCTCCGGCTGGCCCGCGAGGATGATCCTCAAGAGCTTTTCCTTCTGTGCTTCGAGCCCGGAGAGCAGCCGCACCTCCTCGAGCACCTTGCGCGACAGGTTCTGCGCCTCGTCGATGATCAGCAGGATCTTCTTGCCGGCCGCGTATTGCTCGATCATGAAGTCCTTGATCATCGCGAGCAGCTCGACCTTGCGCTTGCGGAACGGCTTGAAGCCGAATTCGACGAGCAATGCCTGGAGGAACTCGACCGGCGTGAGCTGCGTCTGGCTGATGTGCGCGAGCAGGATGTCTTCAGGCAGCTCGGCGAGGAAGCTCTCGATCAGCGTGGTTTTCCCCGCGCCGATCTCGCCCGTGATCACGACGAACCCGTCGGCGAGCCAGATCGTCGACTCCATGTAGGCTTTGGCTCGCGAATGCTGCTTGCTCGCGAACAGGAACTGCGGGTCCGGTGTCAGGCGAAACGGCGGTTCGGTGAGTTGAAAAAGCTCGCAATACATGGCCTTGCGGCGGACCTCTAGGGCGAAGGGACGAGGCGGAAGCCTAATACAAACGTCTGGGGCTTACGAGGCGCGTGTCACGATTCTGCGACCGCGAGCACGGCCCGCAATGCCTCGAGGCGCTCGAGCAGGCGGGCCCGGTCGGGGTCGACGAGCGTGCAATGGCCTATTTTGCGGCCGGGTCTGGGAGTTTTCCCATAGTCGTGTAAATGCGCCCCCGGGATCGCGAGCACCGCGGCGCGATCGGGCAATTGGCCGATGACGTTCAGCATTCCCGCGTGGCCACGGGGTTGCGTGTCGCCGAGCGGCCAGCCGACCACCGCGCGCAAGTGGTTCTCGAACTGGCTCGTCTCGGCGCCCTCGATCGTCCAGTGGCCGGAGTTGTGGACGCGGGGCGCCATCTCGTTCGCGATCAGGCCGGCGCCTGTGTGGAAGAACTCCACGGTCAGCACGCCGCGGTATTCGAGCTTCGCCATGATCGCCGTGAGCCAGCCTTCGGCCGTGCGCTGGAGCGCGGTGTCGTCGTACGGGGCGACGGTCGACGCGAGGATGCCGTCGCGGTGCACGTTCTCGGCGAGCGGGTAGAAGGCGCGCTCGCCGCGCGCGCCCTGCACGGCGATCAGCGAGAGCTCGCGGTCGAACGGGACCCACGCTTCCGCAATGCATGGCACGCGGCCGAGCTCGACCCAGGCGTGCGAGAGGGCCGTGCGCGAGTCGACGACGCGCTGGCCGCGGCCGTCGTAGCCCAAACGCCGCGTCTTCAGCACGAGCGGCCAGCCGAGCGCGGCGGCCGCGGCGTCGAGGTCGGCGTCGGAGTCGACGCGCACGAACTCCACGGTCGGAATGCCGAGCGAGCGGAACAGCGTCTTCTCGGCGAGCCGGTCTTGGGCGGCGCCGACCGCGGCCGGCGGCGGAAACACCGGCGCATGCGCCGCGGCTGATTCGAGGGCGGCCACGGCGACGTTCTCGATCTCGAGCGTGACCACGTCCACTGCCTGCGCGAGCTTCGCGAGCGCGGCCGGGTCGTCGAGATCGCCGAGGCTGCACCAGGCGACTTGCGCCGCGGGCACTTCCACGGATCGGTCCAGTAGCCGGCACTCGACGCCGATCGGATAGCCCGCGAGCGCGAGCATGCGGCCGAGTTGGCCGGCACCGACGATGCCTACTCGCTTTCTGTCCATGAACCCGCGGGCGGAAGGTCGGGGGGCGACTACCGCGCTGCGCGCGGATCCGGGTTGTCCACGACTTCGGCCGTTTGCGCGGCACGAAACTTCTCGACGGACGCGGCGACGGCCGGATACTTGTTGGCGAGGATCGCGCCCGCGAGCAGCGCGGCGTTCACGGCGCCGGACTTGCCGACGGCGAGGGTGCCTACGGGGATTCCGCCCGGCATCTGCACGATCGACAGCAGCGAGTCGAAGCCGCTCAAGAGCCGCGACTTCACGGGCACGCCGAGCACCGGCAGCCGGGTCTTCGCGGCCGTCATGCCCGGCAGGTGAGCGGCGCCGCCGGCGCCCGCGATGATGACCTCGAGGCCGCGCGCGACGGCGCTCTCGGCGTACTCGAACAGCAGGTCCGGCGTGCGATGTGCCGAGACCACGCGAACTTCGTGCGCGATTCCGAGCGTCTCGAGGGTGGCGGCGGCGTGCGACATCGTGGACCAGTCCGACTTGGACCCCATGATCACGCCGACGAGTGGTTTCATCGGGGCATTGTACAGCAGTTAGAATGCCCCTATGGACGAAAAACAAACCGCAGATTCGATCGCGAAGGTCGCCGCGCACGCGGTCGATCTCGCGCGGCGCCACGGCGCCGACCAAGCCGAGGCTGGCGTGAGCTACGACGAGGGGCTGTCGGTAACGGTGCGCATGGGCGAGCTCGAGTCCGTCGAGCGGCAGCGGGACCGCGGTCTCGCCGTCACCGTCTATCGCGGCACGCGTAAGGGCAGCGCGAGCACCACCGACTTCTCCCCGAGCAGCGTCGAGGACACGGTCCGCAAGGCGTTGTCGATCGGCAGCTTCACGGCGGCGGACGAGTACGCCGGCCTCGCGGACGCGGAGCTCATGGCGGTGAATCCGCCCGACCTCGATCTCTACTTTCCGTCGGATCTCGACGTGGAGCGCGCGACCGAGCTCGCGCTGCGCGCCGAGAACGCCGCGCGCGGGCTCGACCCGCGGATCGCGAACTCGGAGGGCGCCTCGGTCTCGAGCGGGGCGGGGCATCGCGTCTACGCGAACTCGCACGGCTTCGTCGGCGGCTTCCCCACGAGCACGTACTCCACGAGCTGCAGCGTCGTCGCGAATTCGAACGGCTCGCTCGAGCGCGACTATTGGTACTCCGTGAGCCGGCGGCACGAGGACCTCGAGTCGCCCGAGAGCGTCGGCGAGGAGGCCGCCCGGCGCGCGCTCGCGCGGCTCGATGCGCGGCAGTTGTCGACGCGCGTGGTGCCCGTGATTTATCCCGCCGAGCTCGCGAAGGGTCTGTTCGGCCACCTGATCGCGGCGATCCGCGGCACCGCGCAGTATCGGCGCGCCACGTTTCTGCTCGACGCCGTCGGCAAGCAGGTGCTGCCGGAGCTCATCGACATCGACGAGGACCCGCTGATGCCGCGCGCGCTAGCGAGCGCGCCCTTCGACGGCGAGGGCGTCGCGACGCGAAGGCGCACGCTGGTGGCGAAGGGCGTGCTCCAGGGGCTAGTGCTGTCGAGCTACTCGGCGCGGCGCCTAAAGTTGCCGACCACCGCGAACGCGGGCGGCGTGCACAACCTGCTCGTGCGGCCCACGGCCGGGCCGCTCGCGGAGATCGTCGCCGGCTGTGACGAAGCGTTCGTCGTCGGCGAGCTGCTCGGGCAGGGCGTGAACATCGTGACCGGAGACTACTCGCGCGGCGCGGCCGGGTTCTGGGTGGAGCGCGGCAAGATCGTCCATCCCGTGCACGAAGTGACGCTCGCGGGCAACCTCGCCGAAATGTTCCAGCGAATTCAGGCCGTGGGCTCCGACGTCGACGCGCGCGGCACCGTGCGCTGCGGCGCGGTGCTCGTCGACGCGCTCACGCTCGCCGGGGGCGGCTGAGGCCGCAGCGGCGTCGCGGTGCGTAGCGCTTCGCGGTGAGCGTCGGCGTCGACGATGTCGGCGAGCGAGCGCGACCCGAGTGCGTCGCGGATCGCGGCGTCGACGGTGTCGCTGAGCGTGCTCACCGTCTCGTTCCAGTCATTACCCGGGCCGGACGCGCGGTCGCCGCTGCGCACCGCGTCCAGGATGTCGCACACGCCGATCCGGCGCGGGTCCCTGGCCGGCAGGAGCCGATGGTCGGCGGTGCGTGTGAGGAGCCCCGCGTTCGTCAGCGACTCGGCCACCGGCTCTAGTAGCTGCCGCGGCACGCGGATCCGCGCGCACAGGCTCTCGATACGCCAGCCGTGCCCCGGTGTCTCGAAGTCGCGGCCCACGAGTAGCATCGCGGACAACGCCAGCCGCTCGCGCAGCCCGTTCGACATGCTCTCGGTGCGCTGGCCGAAGCGCAGGTAGTCCGGATTCTGGACGTAGAACGCGAGCTGCGCGCCGAGCAGCAGGATCAGCCACGAGAGATGCATCCACAGCATCGCGACGAACACGATCGCGAACCCCGAATAGATCTGCTCGCGGCTGCCGGCGGCGACGACGAACTTCGTGAACAGGCTGCCGCTACCCGCCCAGAGCACGCCAGCGAATACGCCGCCAACGAGCGCGGGCTTCAGGTGCACGCGCGTGTTCGGCACGAACACGTAGAGGAAGCTGAACCCGGCGATCACGAGCAGGTACGGCGTGAGGCTCGCCAACCGCGCGAGCCATGCGCCGAGGGGCTGCACCTGCTGCAGCGCGCTCATCGCGGCGGCGCTCTCCACCGCGGCGGTGAAGCCCAACGCCACCACCATCACGAGCGGCCCCACGAATAGCACGGACACGTATTCGGTGAAGCGGCGCGCGAAGCTGCGCGGCCGGTCCACGCGCCAAACGAAGTTGAAGCTGCTCTCGACCTTTTGCGCCATCGACAGCCCGGAGAACAGCAGGATCACGATGGCGACGCTCGCGAGCGCCGAGCCGCTCACGTTGTCGACGAACCCGAGGATGCGCTCGGTGACCTCGGCGCCGCGCGGGCCGAGCGGCGCCAAGAAATTGAATAGCAGCGGCTCCAGCTCGCGATGGAAGCCGAGCGCCTTCAGCACCGAGAACGCGAACGCGAGCAGCGGCACGATCGCGAGCATCGTCGTGTAGACGAGGGTCATCGCGCGCAGACTGAGCTCGCTCTGGAGGAAGTCGCGGAGCAGGGCGTAGGAATAGCGCGCCAGTCTGAGCCACCGCGGCGCATCGCTGTGGTCGTGCCAGCGCGCCGGCCACAGAAAACGCTCTAAGTGGCGGGTGAGGAGCTCCATGTCAGCGCCTCGAACCCGCCCCGCTCATTTCTTCGCCTCGCCCGCGAGCCGCTGCAGCGCTTCGTAGTACTTCGCGCGCGTGCGCTCGATCACGACCGCGGGCAGGCGCGGCCCCGGGGCGGTCTTGCCCCAATCGAGCGTCTCGAGATAGTCCCGTACGTATTGCTTGTCGAAGCTTTGCGGCGAGGAGCCCGGGCGATACGTGTCCGCGGGCCAGAAACGCGACGAGTCGGGCGTCAGCACCTCGTCCATCACGCGCAGCTCGCCGTTCTCGTCGAGCCCGAACTCGAACTTGGTGTCGGCGATGATGATGCCGCGCGCCCGCGCGTGCTCCGTGGCGCGCTCGTAGAGCGCGAGCGAGGCTTCGTTCACCTTGCGCGCGAGCTCCTTGCCGAGCAGCTTCTCGGCCTGCGCCATCGAGATGTTCTCGTCGTGCGAGCCGGCCGGCGCCTTGGTGCTCGGTGTGAAGATCGGCTCGCGCAAGCGCTCGGCGAGCTCGAGGCCCGGCGGCAATGCCACGCCCGAGACGTGGCCCGTCTTGCAGTAGTCCTTCCAACCGGAGCCGATCAAGTAGCCGCGCACCACCGCTTCGATCGGCAGCGGCTTCAGGTCGCGCACCACGACGGCTCGCTCCTTCACCGCGGCGCGGTCCGCGGCGTCGCTCAGCACGCCGGCGGGGTCGATGCCGCTCAGGTGATTTGGAATCACGTTCGCGAGGCGCTCGAACCAGAAGTTGGAGATCGCCGTCAACACGATGCCCTTGCCGGGGATCGGGTCGGGTAGCACCACATCGAATGCTGAGATACGATCGGTTGCGAGAATCAGCAAATGCTTTGCGTCTACGCGATAGATGTCGCGCACCTTGCCGCGTGCGACGAGCTGTAGTCCGCGCAGGTTCGACTCGAACAGTGCTTCCGGGGACGATGGCATGTCGTGGCTTCGAGTGTGAGCCCAAGATGGTGACCCCCCAGATAATGACCCCAGTTCGCGGGTGCCGGCAACTTCCGAAGCTGTAGTGCGTGTGATTTCGATCACACAGTGAGCCGCGCGTCGATGCAGTGGTACGGTAAAGCGATCGGCGGAATCCTGGGTGCGATGCTCGGGCCCTGGGGCTCGTTGGTCGGGATTCTCGTCGGCCACCAATTCGATCAGAGCGGTCGGCTGTTCGGACGGAGCGCGTCGCCCCAACAAATCAGCCGGCTGTTCTTCGAGGTGGTCTTCGAGGTGATGGGCCAGGTCGCGAAGATCGACGGACGCGTGTCGGAGAACGAGATCCGCGTCGCGCGCGGCATCATGCACGGTATGCGCTTGGGCCCCGATCAGGTGCGCGGCGCCATCGATTGCTTTACCCGCGGCAAAGACGCGAGCTACCCGCTCGACCGCCGCCTCGGGGAGCTCGCGAACCAGGTCGCAGACCGCAAGGATCTCGCGCTCGCGTTCATGCAAATCCAGATGCAGGCTGCCGTGGGCGCGGAGCCGATCGTGGCGGAGAAGCGCGCGCTCCTGTGGCGCGTCGCGAGCGCGCTGCGCGTGAGCCGCGCGGAGCTCGCCCAGATCGAGGCGCTCGTGCGTACCCACGGCGAGGGACGGCCACACCGCGCGCAGGTCGACGACGCGGCGGCGCTCGACGAGGCCTATCGCGCGCTCGGCGTGACCGCGGGCGCGAGCAACGACGAAGTGAAGACGGCCTACCGCCGGCTCATGAACCGGCACCATCCGGACAAGCTGGTGGCGCGGGGGTTACCGGAGTCGATGATCGGCGTGGCGGAGCAAAAGACGCACGAGATCCGCGCGGCCTACGAGAAGATCAAGGCGAAGCGCGCCTTCAAATAAGCAGAGTCCGCCTGCAAATAGTCCGAGTAGTCGAAGTCACGAATGGGCGCGAAGCATTAGCTCACGCGGGCCGGCGCAGCGCCTCCGAGCGCGCCTTCGGCAGCTCGCGCCGTGCGTTGAACACGACTATGGTCTTGCCGCTCGCGCGCACGAGGCCTTGGTCCTCGAGCACCTTGAGCACGCGGCCCGCCATCTCGCGCGAGCAGCCCACGAGGCGCGACAACTCTTGCCGGGAGACTTTGATCTGCATGCCGTCGGGATGCGTCATCGCGTCGGGCTCGCGGCACAGATCCATGATCGCGTGCGCCACGCGGCCGGTGACGTCGACGAACGCGAGGTCGCCGAGCTTGCGGTTGGTGCGGTCGAGGCGGGTGGCGAGCTGGGTGGCGAGCTCGAAGATCAGGCCCGGGCTTTCGGAGGCGATTTGGCGGAACCGCGGATACGTCATTTCCGCGATCTCGCTCTCCGAACGAGTGCGCACCCACGCGCTGCGCTGCGGCTGTTCGTAGAACAGGCCCATCTCGCCGAAGAACTGCCCCTTGTTGAGATACGCGAGCACCATCTCGTTGCCGTCTTCGTCCTCGATCATCACTTCGACGGAGCCGTCGACGATGTAGTAGAGAACGTCGGGCAGGTCCCCGGCGTGGATCATCACGGTCTTGCCCGGGATCGTGCGGACTCTGCAGTAGCTCAGAAAGCGATTGATCGCGGGGACATCGCTCAATGGCCTCAGGGCTTCTTCCATATATCGGGGCTCCGGTTTGACGTAATCCAGTATTTAATCAATTCGCCGTGAACGCGCAAGTGATTGTGTGTGCAGCTTGTGACGGGGTTCACACGATCGACGCGATTCGGCGCAGAAGGCCGCCGCCCAGAGACATGCAGGAGCGAATCGCGGCGGGCAGCGGCGCGCCGCCGGCGAGGCTCGCCATCGTGCCGTGATGCGCTTCGTCGGCCGCCATCCGCGACAGGATCGCCTGGCTCTTTCGATCGTTCTTCGGCAGCCGCTCGAGGTGATCCTGCAGGTGCGCTTCGACTTGACGCTCGGTTTCCGCGACGAAGCCCAGGCTCGATCGATCGCTCAAGCTGCCCGCGACGACGCCCAGGCAGAAGCTGCCGAGGTACCAAAACGGATCGAGCAAGCTCGCCCGCCCGCCGAGCTCGGTGAGGCGCGTCGCGCACCAGGCGAGGTGGTCGTGCTCCTCGTTGGCGGCGGCTTCAAGGTGCTCGCGGGTGCTCTCGGAGCGCGCGACCAACGCCTGGCCGCTGTACAGCGCTTGCGCCGAGATCTCGCCGGCGTGATTGACGCGCAGCAATGCCGCGCTCAGCCGTCGTTCCGCGTCGCTCAAGCTCGACTCGGGGAGTTCGTCGGCGGGAGACGGACGCGCGGGTGAGGCGTGGGCGGCGAGGGTGCGAAGGCCCTGGTCGATCGTCCCGATCAGTCGGTCGCGCCAAGCAAGGGACCCGTGCATGCGGCCATCATATATAAGGCCAAAGGCCTAAGCGACTGGTTATTCGCGGCTGCCGTAACATGACGCGACGTGGAGCATTCGAGGAGGTTCGAACATGCGTCGATCGTTGCTGGTGTTGTTGCTGTGCGGTGCTGCAGCGCCGAGTGCGTACGCGCAAAATCCCCCGCCGGCAGCGCCGGATCCGTTCACCGGTCAGATTGCGGTCGGCTACTTGTCGACGAGCGGAAATACGGAGAGCACGAACGCGAACGCGGCGCTCGGCATGAAGTACACGCGCACGAAGTGGGAGCACGAGGTCAAGGCGGCGGCCGTCGCGGCGACCAACGACCAGCTGACGACCGCCGAGGCGTATACGGCGAACTATTCGGCGCGCCGGCCGTTCGGCGACGCGAAGAAGTCGTACCTGTTCACCACGCTCGATTGGCGCAAGGACCGCTTCTCGTCGTACGAGAGCGAGCTGTCCGAAACAGCCGGTTACGGACGGCGTCTGGTCGACCACGCGCCGCACTTGCTGACGGCCGAGATCGGCGCCGGTGCGCGGCAGGCGGATCTCATCGACGGCACGTCGCAGGATGAAGGCATCATCCGCGGCGCGCTCGGCTATTCGTGGGCCTTTACGGAGACGACCGGGTTCACGCAGGACTTGGTGGTCGAAAGCGGCCAATCGAACACGAGCACGCAGTGGGTTTCGAAGCTGCGCGCGAAGCTCGTGGGCAACCTCGGTCTGGTGCTGTCCTACCGCATCAAGCACAACAGCCAAGTCGTCCTCGGCACGGTGGCGACCGACCGGTTCACCGCGATCTCGCTCGAGTACGCGTTCTAGCGCAGCCGCAGCCGCAGCCGCAGCCGCAGCCGCAGCCGCAGCCGCAGCCACAGCCACAGCCGCAGGCGCACCCGCACTCGCACCCGCATCGCAGTGCGGGCGGCGGCACGCGGGCGCGGGGCTGCGCGCGCCCCGCCGCGGCACGCGACTTCGCCGGCCTGCGGCCGGTTCCCTCGCCACGGCGCGTTCGCCGGGGTCCAGAACGCGGTCGTTCAGCCGTTGCACACGTAGAGGCCGCGTGCCGCCGCGTTCTGGATGCTCGCCTGCGGCTCGCCCCCGGGCGCTGCGCGCCCGGGCTCCGCGGCTCTCGGCGCTGTGGCTCGGCTCGTCGCTACCGCCGCGGCGG
>DASQOL010000082.1:0-29875 GCA_035644475.1 Gammaproteobacteria bacterium
GAATCCGTCCCCGTACATGTACTTCTTCGAGGTCGGTAAGCTGCGCGTCGCGGGCTCCTCGCCCGAGGCGCTCGTGCGGCTCGCCGGCCGGCACGCGAGCTTGCGGCCGATCGCGGGCACGCTGCCGCGCGGCGAGACGCCGGAGCGCGACGCGGCGCTCGAGCAGGAGCTGCTCGCCGATCCGAAGGAGAACGCCGAGCACGTGATGCTCGTGGACCTGGCGCGCAACGATCTCGGCCGCGTCGCGCGCTCGGGCTCCGTGCACGTGGACCCGTACCGCAAGATCGAGCGCTACAGCCACGTGATGCACATCGTGAGCGGCGTGCAGGGCCATCTCGCAAACAACCGCGACGCGTTCGATCTGTTCGCCGCCGCGTTCCCCGCGGGCACGCTCGTCGGCGCGCCGAAGGTGCGCGCGATGCAGCTGATTGCCGAGCTCGAGCCTACCGCAAGGGGCCTCTACGGCGGCACCGTCGGCTACTTCGCGAAAAACGGCAACATGGATCAGGCGATCACGATCCGCACGATGGTGTTCGACGGCGACGAGTACAGCTTCCAGGCCGGCGCCGGCATCGTGTCCGACAGCAAGCCCGATCGCGAATATCAAGAGGTGCTCGCGAAGAGCGCGATCCTGCGGCGAGCGCTCGAGCTCGCGGAGGAAGGACTGTGAGCGTACGGCTGCTCCTGATCGACAACTACGACTCGTTCACCTACAACCTCGTGCAGGCGTTTCTCGTGCTCGAGGCCGAGGTGCTCGTATATCGCAACGACGCGCTGTCGGTGGCCGAAGCCAAGGCGCTCGAGCCGACGCATCTCGTGATCTCGCCGGGCCCCGGCCGGCCCGAGGACGCGGGCTCGTCGCTCGCGATGATCGCGGCGTTCGCGGGCACGACGCCGGTGCTCGGCGTGTGTCTCGGCCACCAGAGCATCGTCCAGCACTTCGGCGGCGAGATCGTCGGCGCGGCCGCGCTCATGCACGGCAAGACGTCGATCGTGCAGCACGACGCCGGCACGATCTATCGCGGCGTGTCGAACCCCTTCGAGGTCGGCCGCTACCACTCGCTCGCGGCGAACCGCGACAAGCTGCCGCCCGACCTCACCGTCACCGCTCGCACCAACGACGGCGAGATCATGGGTGTACGGCACCGCACGCTCGACGTCGAGGGCGTGCAATTCCACCCCGAGAGCGTGCTCACGCCCGAGGGCCCGAAGCTGCTCGAGAACTTCCTCTACCGCTGACCGCGTCATGACCGCCCCGATGACCACCTTCAGCGCCGCGCAAATGCTCGACCGCCTGCTCGGCGGCCAGCATCTCGACGAGGCGTCGGCCACGGCGCTGCTCAAGCTGCTCGGCGCGGGCGAGGTGCCGCCGGCGCTCGCGGGCGCGCTGCTGATCGCACTGCGCCACAAGGGCGAGACCGCCGAGGAGATCCGCGGCTTCGCGCTCGGCATGCGCGAGCTCGCGCTGCGGCCGAAGCTGCCGGCGGGTGACTACGTCGACGTCGTCGGCACCGGCGGCGACGGCTCGAGCAGCCTCAATCTCTCGACCGGCAGCGCACTGCTCGCGGCGGCGGCCGGCGCGCGCGTCGTGAAGCACGGCAACCGCTCGATCTCGAGCCGCAGCGGCAGCGCCGACGTGCTCGCCGCGCTCGGCTTGCCGGTGCCGCTCGACGAGGCCGCCGCGGCTCGCGCGCTCGAGCGGCTCGGCTTCACGTTCCTGTTCGCACCGCACTATCACCCCGCGATGAAGCACATCGCGCCGGTCCGCGCCGCGCTCGGCGTGCGCACGGTGTTCAACATTCTGGGACCGCTCGCAAACCCGGCTGCACCGCCGTATCACGTGATCGGCGCGTTCAGCGAGGGCATCGCCGCACTGATGGCCGAGACGCTCTCGGGCATGCCGCTCGAGCGCGCGTTCGTGGTGCACGGCGAGGCCGGCTGGGACGAGGCGACGCAGGCCGGGCCATTCCTTCTTTATGACGTGCGGCCGGGCCGCGTGGAGCGGACCGTGCGCGATGCGCGCGATCTCGGGCTGCCGCGCTGCACGCTCGACGAGCTGCGCGGCGCCGACGCCGCGAGCAATGCCATTCGGCTTCGCGACGCGTTGTCCGGCGCGGACACGCAAGCGCACCGCGACGCGCTCACGCTCGGCGCGGCCCTCGCGCTCGAGGTCACGGGCGCGGCGCCCGACGCGCGGCGCGGCATCGCCCGGGCGCGCGAGGCGCTCGCCGCGGGCGAGGGCCGGCGGCTCCTGGACGAGCTCGCGGCCTTCGGCCGGGAGCAGCGCGCGTGAGCTTCCTCGAGCGCATGGCGGCCGCGAGCCGCGTGCGCGTGCGCGCGGCGCGCGCCGTGGAGAGCGAGGCGAAGCTCGCGCGCCGCGCCGAGCGCGCGCCGAAGCCGCCGAGGCTCGAGCTCGCGGGCTTCGACATCATCGCCGAGCTCAAGCTGCGCTCGCCCGCGGCCGGCGGCCTCGCGGACCGCGGCTTCGACCCGGCGGCGCAACTCGACGCCTACGCCGAGGGCGGCGCGGCCGCCGTGTCCGTGCTCACGGAGCCCATCGAGTTCAAGGGCGAGCTCGCGCACCTCGCGAGCGCGGCCGAGCGGCTGGCGCCGCGGCGCGTGCCGGCGATGCGCAAGGACTTCGTGACCGATCCCTATCAAGTGCTCGAGGCCCGCGCGGCCGGCGCCGGCGGCATCCTCGTGATCGTCACGATGCTCGACGACGACGCGGTGCGCACGCTCGTCGCGAGCGCGCGCGCCTGCGGGCTGTTCGTGCTGCTCGAAGCGTTCGACGCGCGCGACCTCGAGCGCATCGCCGCGTTCGACGACGATGCCGGTCTCGCCGACCCGCCAATTCTCGCGGGCGTGAATTGCCGCGATCTGCGCGACCTCGACGTGCGCTTCGCGCGCTTCGCGGAGCTCGCGCCGCAGTTGCCGAAGCGCCTGGCGTGCGTCGCCGAGAGCGGCATCGCGACCGCGGCCGACGTCGCGACGGTTGCGCAGCTCGGCTACCGGCTCGCGCTCGTCGGCTCGTCGCTGATGCGCGCCGCGGACCCGCGCGCCGCGCTCGCATCGCTCGTGGCCGCGGGCCGCGCCGCCCGCGCCGCGCTCGGCGCCCCGGCGCGGGCGGAACTCTGACATGTTCGTGAAGATCTGCGGCATCAACAGCGCCGCCGCGGCGGCCGCCGCCGTCGAGGCCGGCGCCGACGCGCTCGGCTTCGTGTTCGCGGAATCGCCGCGCGAGGTCACGCCGGAGAAGGCGGTCGAGCTCTGCGCCGCGGTGCCGAGCTCCGTCGCGCGCGTGGCCGTGATGCGGCATCCTCGCGCCGAGCTCGTGCGCCGGGTGCTCGACGTGTTCGACCCGGACTGGCTGCAGACAGACGCCGACGACTTCGCCGCGCTCGCACTGCCGGAACGCTGTGCGGCGCTGCCCGTGTACCGCAATGGGGGCGCTCGCACGACGCCGCCCCCGGCTCGATTGCTGTTCGAGGGCGCCGTGAGCGGCAGCGGCCGCACGGCCGACTGGACGGAGGCGCGCGCGCTCGCGGCCGAGACGCAGCTCATCCTCGCGGGCGGCCTCGACGCGGCCAACGTGGCGGCCGCGATCGAGGCGGTCCGTCCGTGGGGCGTCGACGTCTCGAGCGGCGTCGAACGGCGCCGCGGCGAGAAGGATCCGGTCAAAATAAGAGAGTTCGTCGCGCGCGTGCGCGCGATGGAGGAAGGCTGATGGTCAACGACCCGAAAGAACGAGAGTCGCTGCTCGCCGCGCTGCTCGAGCGCCGTCTGCCCGACCGCAACGGCCGCTTCGGCCCGTTCGGCGGTCGGTTCGTGCCCGAGACGCTGATGCCCGCGATCGCGCGGCTCGAGCACGGCGTGGAGCACATATTGCCGTCGGCCGAATTCCAGCGGCAGCTCACGAACGAGCTCACGTCCTGGGTCGGCCGTCCCACGGCGCTCACGCACGCCGCCACGTTGAGCGCGCGCTGGGGCGCGGAGCTCTGGCTCAAGCGCGAGGACTTGGCGCACACCGGCGCGCACAAGATCAACAACGCGATCGGCCAGGCGCTGCTCGCCAAGGCGCTCGGCGCCAAGCGCATCGTCGCCGAGACCGGCGCGGGGCAGCACGGGGTCGCGTCGGCCGCCGCGTGCGCGCGCGTCGGCTTGCCGTGCGTCGTGTACATGGGCGAAGTGGACATTGCGCGCCAGGCGCCGAACGTCGACCGCATGCATCGGCTGGGCGCCAAGGTCGTGCCCGTGACGTCGGGCGACCGCACGCTGCGCGCGGCGATCGACGAGGCGATCCGCGACTGGGTCTCCGATCCCGCCGGCACCTATTACTTGCTCGGCTCGGCGGTCGGGCCTCACCCGTACCCGCTGCTCGTGCGCGAGCTGCAAGCGGTGATCGGCCGCGAGGCGCGCGCGCAGATGCTTGGCGTAGGCGGGCTGCCGCAGGCCGCGTTCGCGTGCGTCGGCGGCGGCTCGAATTCGATCGGCCTGTTCCACCCGTTCTTGGGCGACCGCGGCGTCGCACTGTACGGCGTGGAGGCCGGCGGCCGCGGCGACGCGCTCGGCGAGCACGCGGCCACGCTCTCGCACGGCAAACCCGGTGTGCTGCACGGCGCGTACTCGATGCTCCTCTACGACCGGCACGGCCAGATCCAGGAGACGCACTCGGTGTCCGCCGGCCTCGACTACCCGGGTGTCGGACCCGAGCATGCGTTCCTGCAATCGATCGGCCGAGTGGAATACGTGACCGCGAGCGACGCCGACACGCTCGCGGCGCTCGGCGAGTGCTGTGCGGCCGAGGGAATCCTGCCGGCGATCGAGAGCTCGCACGCGCTGGCCGCCGCGAAGCGCTACGCAGCGACGCATCCGGGCGCGCGGATCCTGGTCGGGCTCTCGGGCCGCGGCGACAAGGACATGCCGATCCTCGCGAAATACCCCGTGCAGGCAACGGAGCGCGCCGATGCTGCCGCGTGACCGGCTGCGCCAAGCGCTCGCGCGCAAACCCGGCGAGCCGCCGTCGCTCGTCGCATTCCTGACGGCCGGATACCCGGAGCCGCGCGAGTTTTTGAGCACGCTGCGCTCGGTCGCGTCGGCGGCCGACGCCGTCGAGATCGGCGTGCCGTTCAGCGACCCGATGGCCGACGGCGTCACGATCCAGCGCTCGAGCCAGCATGCGATCGAGCGCGGCGTGAGCCTCGAATGGATCTTGGACGAGCTCGCGCGCCGCGACTTCGATCTGCCGGCGCCCGTGCTCTTGATGAGCTATCTGAATCCGCTGCTCGCGTTCGGCTTCGACGCGCTCGCGGCGCGCGCGGCCGAGGTCGGCGTCAGCGGCATCATCGACCCCGATTTGCCGCACGAGGAGGCGGGGCCGCTGCGGGCCGCGCTGCAACCGCACGGCTTGGCTCTGGTGCAGATGGTGACGCCCGCGACGCCGCCCGAGCGGCTGCGCACGCTGTGCGCCGCGAGCGAGGGGTTCGTCTACGCGGTGACGCGCGCCGGCATCACGGGCAGCGGGGCGCTGCCGGCGGATCTCGCGGACTACCTCGCGCGGGTGAAGAGGGCGACCGACCTGCCGGTGTGCGCGGGTTTCGGCGTGCGGCGCGCCGACCAGGTGGCGCTCATCGGGAAGCACGCGGACGGCGCGGTCGTCGGCGCGGCGCTCGTCGAGGTGCTCGAGCGCCGCGAGGATCCCGCGAAGTTTCTCGCGGCGCTGCGCGGTTGACGGCGGGAATCGGCGGATGAAACGCGTGTACAGCCGCCCGCTCCTGGCGGACGTGGCGCACGCTCAGAACCTGCTCACGCACGAGGGCATCGCGAGCTTCATCAAGCACGCGAACTTGAGCAGCGCGCTCGGCGACCTGCCGTTCCTCGAGTGCGAGCCCGAGCTCTGGGTGTTCGTGGACGACGATGCGGCGCACGCACGGGGCGTGCTCCGGGAGGCGCTCGCACCGCGCTCGGCCAACGACGCACCGCCCTGGTCGTGCTCGCGCTGCGGCGAGCAGAACGAGCCGCAGTTCGCGGCGTGCTGGAGCTGCGGCACGGCGGCTCCGCAAGGATGAGCGCGTGACCACGACGCCCGCAGGGACGCGACGGCGGCGCTTGCTCACCGCGCTGAAGCTCGCGGCGGCCGCCGTCATGGTCGCGAGCGTGCTGCCGTTCGGCGCAAGGGAGTGGTGGACGCTGGAGCTCGCCGCGCACTTCCGCGTGCAGTACGTGGTCGCGGCGGCCGCGCTCAGCGTCGCCTTCGCCCTCCGGCGAAACTGGCTCTGGTGCCTCGGCCTCGTGGCGAGCTTCGCCGTGAGCGTGCCGCCGCTGCTGCCCTACCTGCCGCTCGCCGAGCCCGCTGCCGCCTCCATCGCCGCCGTGCCGATCAAGGTGCTCGCGGCGAACGTCGAATACGGCAATCGCTCTGCCGACCGGCTGCTTGCACTGGTGCGCGACGAGGCGCCGGACGTGGTGGTGCTCGTCGAGTACACGCCGCACTGGAGCACGCTGGTCGACGAGCTCCGGCGCTCGCATCCGTACCGCCTCGAGCTGCCGCAGGAGCGCAGCACCGGCATCGCGCTGTTCTCGCGGTTACCGCTCGACTCGGTGCGGCGCCTGCCCTTGGGCGTGCAGCCCGCGATCGAGGCGCGAGTTCGCTCGCCGTCGGGCTCGTTCACGCTCGTGGGCGTGCACTTGCGCTCGCCGACGTCCGGGTGGCGCGCAGGGCAGCGCAACCGGCAGTACGAGCTGCTCGCGCAGCGCCGCGCCGCGATCGACGGCCCGCTGGTCGTGACGGGCGACTTCAACACCACGCCCTACTCGCCGTTCTTCGCGGACTGGCTCGAGCGCACCGGCCTCGTCGACACCAGCCGCGGCCGCGGGCTCGCCTTCAGCTGGCCTACGTTCTTGCCAATCGCCGGCATCCCCATAGATCATTGCGTGGTGAGCGAGGAATTTCGCGTGATCACGGAACGACGGTTGCCCCGCATCGGCTCGGATCACTATCCGATCCTCACGGTGCTCGCGCTCGAGCCGCGGCCGGCTGCGGCGCCTGCCGCGCGCGGGGGATTCGAATGACCCAGCCGACGGCCTGCGTGCTGGTCATCGGCAACGAGATCCTGTCCGGCAAGACCCAGGACGCGAACCTGCAATTCCTCGCGACCGAGCTCGCGAAGCTCGGCATCAAGCTCGAGGAAGCTCGCGTCGTGCGCGACGATCCCGCGGCGATCGTGCGGCACCTGAACGCGTGCCGCGAGAGCTTCACCTACGTGTTCACGACCGGCGGCATCGGACCGACGCACGACGACATCACGGCCGAGTGCGTCGCGCGCGCGTTCGGCGTGGAGCTCGTGCTCGATCCGGAGGCCGTCGAGCGGTTGAAGCGCGGCGGTCGGCCGCTCAACGAGGCACGCCTCAAGATGGCCAAGGTGCCGCGCGGCGCCGAGCTCGTCGACAATCCCGTGAGCAACGCACCGGGATTCAGGATCGAGAACGTATTCGTGCTCGCGGGCATCCCGAGCATCGCGCGCGCGATGTTCACGAGCGCGGTGCCGATGCTCACGAAGGGCGCGCCGATCCAATCGTCGAGCGTGGACGTCTACTTGCGCGAAGGCGATTTCGCGGCGGCGCTCGAGGGGATCCAGAACGCTCACCCCCAGGTGGAGATCGGCAGCTACCCGTTCAACCGCGACGGCCGGCTCGGCGCGACGCTCGTGGTGCGCGGCACCGACCGGTCGCTGATCGCGAGCGTGGTCACCGAGATCGACATCGCGATGGTGAAGCTCGGCGGCGAGACCAAGATCAACTGACTCGCCGGGACGGCGCGGTCGGCCTCGAGTCGCTCGGGCACTCGTTACTGGGATAGACGGAATCTAGTAAGTTACGATTCCGTCGATCCGGATTCTGTCTATTCAGCGTTCGGCAAAATCATCGGGGGCGTCGTGGCAACGATTCGAGTAAGACCAAGAGCTACGTTTAGCGCAGCCGCCGAACAAGCAGTTGCAGCAGACCGTGATACGGCATCGCGAGCGCGGCGCAAACGCGTCATTGCATTGTGCACTCGCGCCGCGCTGGTTAGGGCAACGTGCGGCCGCTGAACTGCGGCGTTCGGCGCCAGCCAGAGGCCATCGCTCGAATTGAACATCCGCTACTACATCGATCCGCAAACGGGCGCGCCTCATATACATAACCACCGCGTCACGGAGTCTGACGTTGAGGCGGTGCTGGCGCGGCCCGGCGAAGATCGCCTGGGCGCCGAAGGGGCCCGGATCGCAATTGGCCAGACTTCAGCAGGCCGGTACTTGCGAGTAATCTACGTTCCAGAGGTGGGCGGTGTATTCGTCATTACCGCCTACGATCTCACGGGTAAACCACTCCTAGCGTATCGGCGCCGCAAGCGCACAAAGCGATGAGCAAACGCAGCAAGTTTCCTGATGGCTGGAATGAAGAGCGCGTCAAGCGCGTGCTCGAGCACTACGGCACGCAGACGGAAGATCAAGCCGTCGCAGAAGACGAAGCGGCAGCTGAGCATGGCGATCAGACCTTCATGGAGGTGCCAAATGATTTGGTGCCGCAAGTCCGTGATCTCATCGCTAAGCGCAGAAAAGTGTCGTAGTGCCAAGCGCCGAACAAGCACGTGCAGCGGACCGTGACGACGGCGCCCGTTCCATGAAGATTAGAAGTCACGGTTCTATTTTTCGAGGACCGGCTAGGCATTCGCCTGGATCGGAGACTGGCCGCCTGCCGAAGCTCGGGTAAGCTTCGATGGCGTCGAGCCATTCAAGCCGCGAACTAGAAGCGAACTTTCAGCGTCCGCACGCGATCCAATTCGCATCGGCGTGAAACGTTCCCCCGTCGGCTGCATCGGCCTTCTTACCTATTTCCCTTCACGGAGCGGCAGGTAAATTCAGCTCATGCTCACGATCAAGCTTCTGCCGTTGTGCCTGCTCGCGATCGCGTGCTCCGCGTGCGCCGGGCTGAAGTCGCAACCCGGCGAATACGACATCATCAAAGAGCCGCTCAAGGCCGGGCCGCGCAAGATCCATTTGGTCTACGGGCGCCCTACGCAGCCCAAGCACCCCGAGTATCTCGTCGTGTTCGCGACGGGCGACGGCGGCTGGCGAGGCGTGAGCTCCGAGGTCTTCGCGCATCTCGCCGCCGAGGGCTTTTCGGTCGCGGGAATCGATTCGCCCGAGGCCTTGAAGCCGGTGAAGCGCGCGGGCGAGAAGATGAGCACGGCGCAAGCCGCGGAACGCGTGAAGGCCGCGTTCGCCGACGCCAAGGACGACCTCGGCCTGCCCGACTCGACGCCCGTGATCGTGATGGGCTTCTCGCGCGGCGCGACGCTGGTCGCGTTCGCGGCGCTGCATCCCGAGCTTCGCGACGGCGTCGGCGGCGCCATCGCGCTGGCGCTCACGCGCGAGGTGGACTACCTGCGCGCGCCGCCGGCCGAGCGCGCGCCGGACATCCAGGTCGACAAGAAAGGGCGGGTTCAGATCTACCCCGCGCTGAAGTTGTTGGGATCGACGCCGGTGGCGGTGATCCAGTCGACGAGCGACCCCTACGTTCCCGCGGCCGAATCGCGCCAATTGCTCGGGCCCGATACGGCAACTCTGCGGCTGTACGAGGTCGAGGCGAAGAATCACCGCTTCGGCGGCGCGCACGACAAGCTGATCGCCGACGTCGACGACGCGATGAGCTGGATCTTGCAGTCGCACGGGGCACGCGCGGCGAACTAGCCCGGTGTGAGGCACCAGGTGTCGGGCATCCGGCGTGTCTGACACCACAGTTTCGGGCACCGTCTTCGCCTTAGAATCCGCACATGGACGAACGCAGGCCTGCACCTCCGCCGAGCCGCCGCCGTGACGAGACCTTGGCCGTCGACCCGAGCGACGTACGACGCCACGCCCGGCGCCTGCGGGAGCGTGACCGCCCGGATCCGCTGCGCAGGCTCGCGCGCTACGGCGCCCTCGGCTTGGTAGTCGTGGCGCTGGTCGCCGCGTACTGGAATCGCGAAACGCTGCTCGGCATCAGGGTCGACGCGTCGGCGCTCACGAGCCTGTTCGCGAAGCGTCCCGCGCCGGGGGACCCGGCCGCGCCGGGGGCGGGCGGCGACGCGGGAGTGTCGAACGTCGAGGCCCCCGCCGTCGTCGGCACCCGCGTCCCCACGAGCCTCGATGCCGAGCCTGCGGAAGACGCCGCGGCAGTCGAGCCGAGCGCAGCGCAGGCACGGTCCGACCCGCCGGCCGCCGGACCGTCGCTCGCGGCGAACGAGCCGCAGCCCGAGCCGGCAGCTGGGCCGGCAGCCGCACCGGCGCCCGTCGCTCCGCCGGAGCCGCCGCCTCCCCCGCCCGAGCCCGAGACGTTCGAACTCGGGCTCGACCGCGTCGAGGTTTCCGAGTCCGCGGCGAGCGCGGCCGTGCTGATACTCCGGTACGGCGACCGCAGTCGCGCATCGTCCGTCAGCTGGTGGACCGAGGAAGGCACCGCCAAGGCCGGGGTCGACTACGTAAACCTCGGCGTGCTGGATGAGAAATTCGCGCGCGGCGAGCAGAACCGCACGATTCACATCCCGATCGTCGGCGATCACAACGCCGAGGGGCCGGAGACCTTCTTCGTCGTGGTGCGCGCGCGCGCCGGCGAGGGGGCGGAGATCCCCGTGAAGCGTCTCGAGGTCGTGATCAACGACGACGATTGACGGCTTCGCATGCGAGTTTCCAATGTACGCATTCGGCTGCCGCAGCGCATTCTGGCCGCTGCTTTCGGTGGGGCTTGAGCGGAATCGATCGCTATGCCGCCCGAGGCGCGCAGGCAGAGTACGAACCCGGCTCGCGACGACGCGTGCCACGCAATCTCCGGGGAATCGTACGCGTGCGCGACATGGAGCGGGCCGAGTCGGACGCGCTGGTCACCACGCAGAACGCGTTGCTCGACCGGTACACGCTGACGCATAGGTTTATCGCTCGCGACGTCCGCGAGATGCACCGACAATGGCTCGGCGGCATCTACGCCTGGGCGGGTGAGTATCGAACGGTCAACGTCGGCAAGGGCGGGTTCGTGTTTGCGGCCGCGGACCGAGTGCCGCGCTTGATGGACAGCTTTGAAAAGGTTGAGCTGCTCTCCGAGACGCCGTGCGAAGGCATGGACCAAAAGCGACTGACGCGAGCACTCGCGCGCACGCATGCAGAGCTCGTCCTGATCCATCCCTTTCGCGATGGTAACGGGCGCTGCGCGCGCCTTCTCGCGTACCTAATGGCGGTGCAGGCGGGGCTGCCCTCGCTGCACTTCGATGTATTCGCCGGGCGCGGTAAGCGCGCGTACGTCAGTGCCATCCATGCCGCCCATATCGGCGACTACTTGCCGATGGAAGCACTGTTCGCCAAAGCAATCAGGCGGACTTTGGGCGCTTACGGGGACGCGCCGTGAGAGGCTTGGTCGGTTCCGCGAACGGCCGGCGGATACCCTCCACGGCCGACGAGCTGGCCGCGGCCATCCGCACAGATTTCTTCCGCGTGCGCGGATCGCGCAGATACGGATTGCTGCTTGCAAGGTTCGTGGCCATGCGGAGATCATAGCCCACACTGAAAAGGAACAGGGGCAAAGACTCGAGCACTCTTCAGGTCTCCGCCCTCGCGAACAGCAACACCAAGCCGGCGGCCGCGCCGAGCCACCCGATCCACCCCGGCTGCGCCGCGAGCCCGACCCAGAGCGCGCCCGCGATCAGCAACGCACCGCCCGCGATCGCGCGCTGCACGCCGCGTTCCTTGCGCACCACTGTGACACGCCGGCCGCGCTGCGCCGCCACGTCGTCCGTCTCCGCGCGGCGCACCGCGCGGTGCAGCAGCCGCGGCAACACGCCCAGGTCCTCGCTGATGTCCGGCCACGCGGCGACGAGGGCCTTCAACTGCGTGCGCGGATCGCGGCGCTGCTTGAGCCAGTCCTCGAGCACAGGTTGCGCCGTCTTCCAGAGATCGAGCTCGGGATAGAGCAGCCGCCCCAGACCCTCGACCTGGAGCAGCGTCTTTTGCAGCAGCACGAGCTGCGGCTGCACTTCCATGTTGAACTGGCGCGCAACCTGGAAGAGGCGCAGCAGCACGAAGCCGAACGAGATGTCCTTGAGCGGCTTGTTGAAGATCGGCTCGCAGACCGAGCGCACCGCAGCCTCGAGATCGTTGATGCGCGTCCCGGGCGGAACCCAGCCCGAGTCGACGTGCAAGGCGGCGACGCGGCGGTAGTCGCGGCGGAAGAACGCGACGAAGTTCTCGGCGAGATAGTGCTGGTCGCGCGTATCGAGCGTGCCGACGATGCCGAAGTCTACGGCCACGTACTTCGGCCGGTCCGGATTCGTCACGTCGACGAAGATGTTGCCGGGGTGCATGTCGGCGTGAAAGAAGTTGTGCCGGAACACCTGCGTGAAGAAGATCTCGACGCCGTTCTCCGCGAGCCGCTGGATGTCGGTGTTCGCGTTGCGCAGACCTGCGAGGTCGTCGATCTGGATGCCGAAGATCCGCTCCGTGGTGAGCACGTTCGGCCGGCACCAGTCCCAGTGCACGGCCGGCACGTACAGCAGGTCGGAGCCCGCGAAGTTGCGCTTGAGCTGCGCGCCGTTCGCGGCCTCGCGCATGAGGTCGAGCTCGTTGGCGAGCGTCTTCTCGAACTCGGCCACCACCTCGATCGGGTGCAGCCGGCGCGCCTCGGGCCAGTAGCGCTCGGCGAGCCTCGCGACGGCGTAGAGCACGTCGACGTCGCGGCTGATCAGCGCAGCCACGTTCGGCCGCAAGATCTTCACCACCACCGACGAGCCGTCCGCGAGCTTGGCGGCGTGCACCTGCGCGATCGACGCTGCGGCGAGCGGCGCGCGGTCGAACTCCGCGAACAGCGCGCTCACGGGCCGGCCGAACGCGCGCTCGAGCATCTCGACGGCCTGCTCGGCCGGGAACGGCGGCACCGCGTCCTGGAGCTTGGTGAGCTCCTCTGCCACTTCGGGGCCGACGAGGTCCGGCCGCACCGACAGCGCTTGCCCGAACTTCACGAAGATCGGCCCGAGCTCCTCGAGCGCGAGGCGCAGGCGCGCGCCGAGCGGCAGCGTCTGCCTCCGGCGCGGCACGATCCTGCGCATCCACGCGAGCGGCCGGAACAGGTGCGCGCGCCACACGATCTCGTCGAGACCGTGGCGCACGAGCGCGCGGCGGATTGCGAGCAGGCGCAGCAAGAGCCGCAGGCGGCGCAAGCTCTGCATCAACGCCGCTCGAGCCGCGCGAGGCGCGCCGCGGCGCGCTCCACGTCGTCGCGTAGTCTCTCGACGTCGTCGTAGAACCCCTGCGCCTCGAGCGGGGCCGGCAGCGCGCGGCTCTCCTCTTGCAGGTACTCCGCGGTATTCATCCGCAGCGCTTGCGCCGCGCGCTTGAGCCACGCGCCCGCGCCGTGCGCCGCGCGCCCGAGCGCGTGCGCCGGGATGTCGCCGATCCAGCGCGAGAGCTCTTCCTCGAGGTCCGGGCGCGCGAGCTTCAGCAGCTTCGCGAAGCGCTCGGCGACCTGGAGGTCGCCCGAAATCTCGGCCTGCGTGCCTCTGACTTGGGCGAGCCCGTCGGCGCCGACGAGGCGCAACAGGTCGATCGGCCGCGCGCGCAGCGTGGCCGTCGCGCCGCTCGCGTCGGTGCCGAGCGCGACGCGCTCGGGCTCGGCGCGCAGCACGCAGGTGATCGAGAGCCCCTCCACGTGGACGGCGAAGCTCGAGCCCGCGAGCTCGTCGAGCAAGTCGAGCGCGGCGGTGGACTCGGCAATCTGCCTGTTGAGCGCCCGCTCGGCGAACGCGAGCATGGCGTCGAGCGGCCGCGCGCCGCCGCCCCCGCGCGCGCCTTCCCCTCGACCGGCCGAGCTCGTCGTCATGCGCGGCGTTCTCTAGAGCCGGTAGCCCAAGTGGAGCGCGACGATGCCGGCCGCGAGATTGAAGTACTCGCAGCGCTCGAAGCCTTGCCGCTCCATCATCGCCTTCAGCGTGTCCTGGTCCGGGTGCTTGCGGATCGACTCGGCGAGATAGCGGTAGCTGTCCGCGTCGCGGGCGAGCGCAGCACCGAGCTGCGGTAGCACCTGGAACGAGTAGAGCTCGTAGAGGGGCTCGAGCGCGCCCAAGTGCGCCTTCGAGAACTCGAGCACGGCGAGCCGGCCGCCGGGCTTGAGCACGCGGAACATCGACGCGAGCGCGCGCTCTTGGTCGGTGACGTTGCGCAGACCGAAGCCGATGGTCACGCAGTGGAACGATTGGTCGCGAAACGGCAGCGACTCCGCGTCGGCCAACGCGTAGTCGACGTTGCCGGCGACGCCGGCGTTCAGTAACCGGTCGCGACCTTCGGCAAGCATCTTCGCGTTGATGTCGGTGACCATCACGCGGCCGCCGCGTCCGACACGCCGCGCGAGGCCGACCGCAAGATCGCCGCTGCCGGCCGCGACGTCGAGCGCCTGCTGGCCGGGCCGCAGACCCGTGTGGCCGAGCGCGAAACGCTTCCACAGCCGGTGCATCCCGCCCGACATGACGTCGTTCATGAGGTCGTAGCTCGGGGCGACGGAGTCGAACACGCCGCGCACACGGCGCTTCTTGTCCGTCCAAGAGACGCGCTCGTAGCCGAAGTCGGCGGTTCGGTCGTCGCGCGGCTCAGTCGGCACCGCCGGTCTCCCGCTTTCGCGCTGGCTGCATGGCGCCAAGTATAGTGCCGCGGCGTTTGCAAGTCGTGACAGCCGGCGCCCGAAACCGGATACTGCCGCCCCCTCCCTTCTCGAAAGCGACCGATGTTTCGGAGCGTACGTTTCTATTCGCTCGCGAGCCCGTGGCTCGACACCGAGCAGGCCTTGTCGGAGAAGCTCGCCGGCGCGGCCTTCAAGCCGTGCGGGCCGTTCACCGAGCGCAGCTCGGGCTTCGAGCCGCCCGTGGGCGACGAGCACGGCTTCGCGCGCCGCGTGGCCGGAACCGACCTGCTGCGCCTGCGCAGCCAGGTGCGGGTGCTTCCCGCCGCCGCTCTCAACGAGGCGGTGGAGGTTCGGATTGCGGAATACGTCGCCCGCATGCAGGAGAAGCCCGGGCGGCGCACCAGGCGCCAGCTCAAGGAGCAGACGCGCGACGAGCTCCTGCCGAAGGCGCTGCTCAAGTCCGAGCGTACGACGGCGCTGTACCTCGCGTCCGAGCGCGTGCTCGCCATCGGCAGCGCGGCGCCGGCGCGGGCCGAGCGCTTTCTCGAGCAACTGCGCGTCGCGCTCGGCGGCGTCGAGGCTAAGCAGCTCGACTTCACGCGGCCGTTCGGCGAGCTCTTGACCCGCACGTTCGTGGGCGAAGGGCCGCGCGAGTTCGTGCTCGCGCGCGAATGTCGAATGCGCGACCGCAAGGACGGCAAGAGCACGGTGCGCTGGCAGAACGTGGATCTCGCGCACTCCACCGTGCAGCGCTGTTTGCGCGACGGCATGGAGATCACGCATCTCGCATTCGAGCTCGGCAACATGCTGCACGGCGTGCTCGACGCGAACGGCGTGCTCACGAAGATCGAGCTGCTCGGCATGGACGAGGCGCCCGCGAACGACGGCGACGACGCGCTCGCGAAGCAGGACGCGGAGATCGCGCTCTACGGCGGCGCACTGCGCGACCTCGTCTCGACCCTGAAGCACGCGCTCGGCGCGGAGCTCCGCCCGAGCGCCCACACGATAGTCGGCACGGCCGCGGAACCCGCCGCAATCGAGCTCGCCGACGAGCTCGAGCCGGCGGGTCCAGCGTTCGCGACTACGTAGGGTCTGCATCCCGGCTCGTTCATGAAGTCATTGACGGGCGTGTCATGACCGCGTAGCGTCTGTCGTCATGGTCATGGCACGACCGCTGCAGGTATATCTGGACGAGGGAGACCTCGAACGTCTCGAGGCCTTCGCGCGCGAGCGCGGCTGGACCAAATCGCACGCGATCCGCGCCGCCGTCCGTGCGCTCACGAGACAAGCCTCGAGCGACCCGGTGCTTGATCTCAGCGGCGACATCGACGGCTTGCCACCCGATCTCAGCCGCGACTTCCACCGCCACCTCGACGAGACGTTCATTGCCGAACCGACCGCCACGTACCGCACGCGCAGCCGACGACCGCGCAAAGCCGGCCGAACGCCCCCTCGGACGACTGTTCGTTGATAGCGGCGCGTGGATCGCGCTGCGCAGCCGGCGCGACCAATATCACGCCGAAGCCGATCGGCTGTTTCGCGCCGCGATCGAACGGCGGATCCGGCTCATTACGACGAACCTCGTCATCGCAGAGGTCCATCGCCTCACCTTGTTCCGAGCGGGCCTCCAACCGGCGCTGCGAGGGCTCGACGGGATCGGGACGAGCCCGAGCGTAACGATTCACTTCGCCACCGAGGAAGATCACGCGGCGGCGCGCCACTGGCTCGAGCGACTCGCCCCGAGGCCCATCACATATACGGACGCTGTCGGCTTCGCGGTCATGGAGGCCACGGGATGCAGCCGGGTGCTTGGATTCGACGAAGACTTCGCAGCCGCGGGCTTCGCACGCTGGAGCGGCCGCTGAGGAGCGCGCGGACGCTTATACCAACGTCGACCGCCGTTGGCGTAATCTCCACGCCACAACCGCTCGGTGCTTTCGCGCCCGGTCGGATCGGGGCGCCCATTCAAGCCGAGCACGGAGGCGCGTACCCATGACCGCTGAAGACGCCATCGGGCTCCTGATCCCCATCACGTTCTTTCTGATGCTCGCCACCGAGTGGCTGTTCAAGACCGGCCGCACATTCCGTGGTGGCGCACCAAGGGCAACGCGTTCTTCGTCGTGGTGATGGCGGAGTCGAAGCGCATCGGCGCGATGCTGCTCGGCAAGGACGTCAACGAGGCGACGCTAGCCCCGGGCAACCGCGGGCGGGTCGACGTCGCGGGCAATCCGGCCTGAGGCGATCTTTCGGCACGCCCATCACGCGGACTTGTCGGTCTCGAGGGACGGCGCGTCACGGTCCGGCGGAGGCTGCGCGCCTGCGCTCAGGCTAACCCCCGCCATAAGCTCGAGGAGCCGGCTGATCGCGACGCGATCCGCGTGCTCGTCTTTGAAGACCCTGTAATTCTCGAAGTCGGGCGAGGCGTTGTAGGTGTCGACCGCTTCCTTCAGCGCTTTCACGATGCGCGCCCTGCCGGACGGATCCTCGCGGTCGGCTTCGACGACGTCGGTGTAGTTGGCGCCGCGTAGCGCTCCGTAGCTCCTCGTCAACCATGCTGGGTCTTTCTGCCAGTCGGGATGCGACTGATGCAGCGCGCTCAGCGCCACGAGCTGCGGCTCGGCGAGGGCTGAGGAGGCGGGCGGCGCCGCGACCGGCGGCGGCGCGACCCCGAGGCGGCGGGCAACGGCGGTGAGGACCCGATCGAGCAGGCTCTGCGGCTCGTCTTCGCCGCGCTGACGCATCGCGACGAACCGAACGTGGTTCAGATACCGCTTCAGCAACCGCGGCGTCGGATGCCCGAGCACGATCCACGGGCGCATGACACGCAGCGCTTCCGTGAAGGTCTTCGAATCGCTCGTCTGCGCGCGCCCGCGGCGCACCACCAACACGAGGATCAGCGCGAGCAGGCCGGCGATTCCCGCGGAAGCGATCGCGGCGTGCCACGCGGCCGTCGCGGAGTCGGTGGCGCCGGCCGCGTACGCGGGACCGGTCGGCGCGCCGCGCGCAGCCTTGGTTTGACGAGGCGGGGCCGCGCCACCGGCAGCGGGCGCTGCGGCCTGGACCGCGGCATTCGGCGCGGCGGTCGCCGCCGCAGCGCCGTCCTTTCCCTCGGCCACCCACAGCGCCGGAAGGTGCCGGCCCGCGAAAACCCCGAGCGCTACGATCAACACGAGCAGCGACGGCAGCAGCGCCACGCGCGCCACTGAGGCGCAACCGCTCGCGAAGCGAACGGTCCACGGCAGCGGCTCGGCCTTGTCCGGCACCAGCAGCGCGGCGGACGCGCTGTCGGTGACTTGCGGAATCGGCACCTCGATATTGATGAGCTTCTCGAGGTACTGGCGAGCAAAGCGGCGGCGCTCGTCGCGCTCGTCCGTCTTGCCGCCTTCTCCGGCGTGCTCGCGGCTCTCGTCCGGTCTCTCCGCCGCGAGATCCTTGAACGCGAGACCCACGCACGTCTCGACCCAGCGGCGCGACATGCCGAGCACGACGTAGCACTCCCCGGCCGTCACGAGAAAATTCACGGTCTCGAGCACCTCGAGCACGTGATCCTTGTCGCAGCGATCCAAGTCGTCAATGAAGAGCACGAGGTGATGGGGCTTGAGCGCGGCCGTGACTTCGGCGAACTCCGCGGCAAACCGATAGCGCACTCCGGGCTGCGTCGTGAGCGCGCCGTCCGACGTCGTCGAAACCGTGCCGAGCAAGCTCTTCGGATTCAGACCGAACGCACGCAACGCTCGATAGGCCGCGACGAGAGCGGGAATCAACGCGGCGAGCGCCGGAACGATCTTGATGACGTTGTCGAGCGACTTCTTGGTATCGAGCTCGAAAAAGCCCTCCGATTTGAAGATCGCCTGCCAGCCGTCGTGATTCAGCAAATAGACCACCACGAACACCACGAGCAGCAGCGTCACGCTCAACCGGAGCCAGTAGCTCGCGAAGCGCGACACCGCGAGATTCAAGCGGAAGCCCCAGCCTTCGGGCGTGAGCCACGACGGCAACCCCTGCGCGCGGATGTTCGCGTACATCGATGCGAGCAGCTGCTCGCCGCGTTGGTGGTGCCAGGCGTTGAACCACACCGGCCGAAAGCCGCGTGAGCGCAAGTCGTCGAACAGGAGTCGCATCAGCGAGCTCTTGCCGCTGCCCCACTCGCCGCTGATCGCGATGGTCAGCGGCGGCTCGGTTGCGCGGTTGCGCAGAAATCGCGAGATGCCGGCGGCAATCTCCGCGAGCCCGAGCGCGTCGCGCTCGCCCGAGCGCAGCGGACGATCCGAAGCGATGAAATCCGCGACCGACGCCGGCCGCTCCTCGGTCGGCACGCTCACCCACGCACGGATCGCGGCGGCCACGCCGAGCAGCAGCGCGATGCCGGACAAGAGCCAGAACAGCGGCGACGGGCGGCGCGAGTACTCGATGCCGTGCCACGTGTCGCCACCGTCTTGCGTGACGAAGAAAGTGTTGTCGCCGACGGCGACGGCGCGATCCTTGCTCGCGGCCGTGACCTCCCCGAGCTTCTTGCGACCGAGCCGTTCGTCCCACGACTGGCCGCCGTTCTTCGTCAACTGCAGGCTGTCGCCGGTGACAGCCACGATGCGCTGCGAATCCAGGAAGGCCGCCGACGTCACGCCGGCCGGCGCCGGGAAACGCCTCAGCGACTGTCGGTCGCCGGGCCAGCTCACAATCGCCGACTCGGATCCCAGGTCGCGGAAGACGGCGCCAGGCCCGAGCGCCAGCGCAGCATAGTTTGCGATGTTGAGCGCACCGTTTTCCGCGAGGATTTTCTCGAGCTCGCCGGGACTGCCGGTCTCCGCAAAGCCCGCCGAGAGTTGCGAGCTGACGAATTCGCGGATATCGCCTTTCGAGTTGGCATCGTCGATCGTCCACGACGTGCCGGCGTCGTTCGACGTGAGCACCGTACCGTCGTCGCGAACGGCGATGGCGCGCGCTCCGTCGACCGCCACGCCGACCAGCGCCTGATCCGATCCGCTTTCGCGCGTGGTCCAAGTGGCGCCGCGATCGTCCGACGTCAGGACAGTGCCAAGGTCGCCGACGGCGATCGCGCGCGCGCCCGCAAAGGCGACGGATCGAAGCGTCGTGCTCGTGCCGGTCGCGCCGATCGACCAGACTTCTCCGCCGTCGTTAGTGAACCACGTAACGCCGTTCTGGCCGACAGCGACTCCGTCGGACTCGTTCGCAAAAGCTACGGCCAGCGGCTCGAGCGAGCGCGCCGGCACGCTCCAGGTGCTGCCGCCATCGCGCGTGACGGCGATCTGCCCATAGAGACCGACGATCACGGCATGCCGGGCATCGAGGAACGCACCCGCCGCGTAATCCCCCGACGGCGCCGTATCCGAGCTCGCCCAATTCGCGCCGCCGTCGGCAGTGACGCGCAGGCCGCCGCTGATACCACGGCCCGTCGCCGGCTCGAACGCTACCCAGGTGACGGGCTCGTCGGTTTGCGGTTGCGAGGACCAGCTTGAGCCGCCGTCGCTGCTGATCCATACGTCGTCTTCGCCGATCGCGACGAAGCGGCCCGCGCCGGCGAACGCGACCTCGACGAGGCTGTCCTTCACCGCGTAAACCTGCGCCCACCTGTCTCCGCCGTCGCTCGTCGCGAGAACGGTTCCGTTGCTCGAGACGGCCAGTCCGAACTCGCCGTCATCGAATGCGACGGAGACGAGATCCGTGACTGCGCCCTGATACGCTCCGAAGGGCCGCGAAGTCCAGGTCTTACCGCCATCCCGCGTTACGAAGATCGCGCCGGCCTTGCCCACGGCGACGCCACGCTCGGCGGTTACGAACGCGACGTCCAGCAGAAACAGCCGGCGTGGCGAGGGGTCGACGAGGCGCCAGCTGCGGCCGCCGTCTGCGGTGACGAGCACATGGGCCCCGTTGACCGCAACGCCCGTCTGCGCGTCGCCGAACGCGATCGCGTGCACGAGGCGCGCATCCGCCGGCACGATCTCGGTTGCCCCCGTTGCGGCGTCGTCCGGCTCGGTTGCGGGCTTCACGACGTCGGGCGTCGCCTGCGGCGCGGCTTGGACCGCGTCGCTCTGCGTGACGTTCGAGCTACCGCCGGTTTCCTTCCGCAGCAAGTCGAGCAGCTCCGCCGTCACCTCGCCGTCCACGGTGAGCTTGCGCTCCAGCTGGTAGCGCCGTACGGCGTCGGTGGTCCTCGCACCCGACAGGCCGTCGGCGGGGCCGGTGTAGTACCCGAGGCGCGCGAGCGCTCGCTGGGCCTCGGCGATCTCGTAGGGAGAATCCGGCCGCTTCGCCGCCTCGGCCGCGGCGATGAGCCCTAACGAAAACGCCGGCCGGGCGCTCGCGGCGGCTGCTGCGGCCGGAGCCCCCCGCGCGGGCGTCCAATCGATGTTGTCTTGCCGCTCCCAGGTCTCGCCGCCGTCCGGACTATGCAGGATCAGTCCGTCGTCGCCCGTCGCCCAAATGTGCTGCGTGCCGCGCAGCGCGAACACGCTGACCAGGTCCCGGCCGACAACGGGCAGCCGCATGAAAGCGTTGCGCTCGAGCGGCGACACGAGCCATTGGCCAAACGATCTTTGCGACGCCGGCTCGTAAGGGTCGCGCAGCGGCGCGTATCGCCAAGCGGCCCACGCGGCCGCGACAAACACCGCGAGAGCGAACAGAGCGAGATAGAGAAACGCGTTCTGCACGCGCGGCGTGCCCGACGTTCCAGAACCCGTAGCCGCCTTCATCGTCGTTGTCCGCGTACCCGCCGGTGGCGGGTGGGTCGCCCGTATGCTAGCCGAGAGCAGGGGCGTGAACTATCGAGAAGCTGACACTTCGGGCCTTCCCGCGCCTCATACACGCGCTGGCGGGAACCGCGCCGTGGCGCTCCTGCGCCGCAAAGCTGGCGCCGGCTTTACAGCGCGAGCTTGGGCTCGGGAGGTGTCGGGGGAACCCGCGTCTTGCCGGCCTGTGCGAGCCGCTCCAGGTATCGCGCCCACTTCCGGTCGCGCTCGGCGCAGAGCTCGTAGAGCACGGGCCAGGTAAAGAGCCCGGTGTTGTGGCCGTCGTCGAACACGAGCCGTACGGCGTACTGGCCCACGGGCTCGATCTGCGCGATGGCGACGTTCTCCTTGGCGGTGACCAGGATGCCTTCGCCGGCGGAGTGACCCTTCACCTCGGCCGACGGCGAGTGCACGCGCAAGTATTCGGCGCTCAGGCGCGCGCTCATGCCGTCGGCAAACCGCACCTCGAGCTCGCGCGAGCGCTTGTGATACTTGATATCGGTCGGCGGCGGAATCTGCAGCTCTGACACCTTGAACCTCTGCGACGGGTCGACGTCGCGCTGAGTGGACCACCCCGAGAATACTATTCGCGCTCGTACCGTCCATCGAGTCCGACGCCAATAGCAAGCACCGACCCGGCCCCTTGGTCCCATGGCTCCGGCCGCTTCCCCACGCTTACATTTTTCGCTCCACCGGCCGGGCTCTCGAGCCCGACGTTCACACGGGTAAGGAGCGAGAGATGGCCAACAAGTCCGCGAAGCCGAACATCCTCTTCATCATGGGCGACGACATCGGCTGGTTCAACGCCAGCTGCTACAACGACGGACTCATGGGCTATCGCACGCCCAACATCGACCGCATCGCCAAGGAGGGCGCCAAGTTCACCGACTGGTACGGGCAGCAGAGCTGCACGGCGGGGCGCGCGGCATTCCTCACGGGCCAATCGCCGATCCGCACCGGGCTCACGAAGGTGGGCCTGCCGGGTGCGAAGCTCGGCTTGGGTCCGGACGACCCGTGCATCGCCGAGGTGCTCAAGGCGCAGGGCTACGCGACGGGGCAGTTCGGCAAGAACCACCTGGGCGACCGCGACGAGCACCTGCCGACGATGCACGGCTTCGACGAGTTCTTCGGCAATCTCTATCACCTGAACGCCGAGGAGGAGCCGGAGAATCCCGACTATCCGAAGGACCCGAAGTTTCGCGAGAAATTCGGCCCGCGCGGCGTGCTCAAGTGCAAGGTGGACGGCAAGGGCGGCCAGAAGATCGACAACACGGGTGCGCTGAACAAGAAGCGCATGGAGACGATCGACGAGGAATTCCTGGGCGCGGCCAAGGACTTCATCAAGCGCGGCAACGACGCGGGGAACCCATGGTTCTGCTACTTCAACTCCACGCGCATGCACGTGTTCACGCACTTGAAGAAGGAGTCGGAGGGCAAGACCGGCCTCGGCCTCTATCCCGACGGCATGGTGGAGCACGACGGGCACGTCGGCGAGCTCCTGAAGCTCGTGGACGACCTCGGCGTCGCCGACAACACCATCGTCGTCTACACCACCGACAACGGCGCCGAGGTCTTCACCTGGCCGGACGGCGGCTCGACGCCTTTCAAGGGCGAAAAAGCGACCAACTGGGAAGGCGGCTTCCGCGTGCCGTGCGTGATCCGCTGGCCCGGTGTGATCGAGCCCGGCACCGTGATCAACGACCTCTGCGCGCACGAGGACTTCCTGCCGACGCTCGGCGCGGCCGCGGGCGACGCGGACGTCGTGGACCGGCTCATGAAGGGCGGCAAGCTCGGCGCCAAGTCGTTCAAGGTGCACCTCGACGGCCACAATCTGATTCCGTTCTTCAAGGGCGAGGAGAAGAAATCGCCGCGCGAAGCGTTCATGTATTGGAGCGACGACGGCGACCTGATGGCGCTGCGCGTGCGCGACTGGAAAGTCACGTTCGCGTCGCAGAACACCGAGATCGATCCGCAAACCCCGCTCGGAGTCTGGCAGGGCGACTTCACGAAGCTGCGCGCGCCGATCGTAACGAACCTGCGCGCCGATCCTTTCGAACGTGCAACGACGAGCATCTACTACGGCGACTGGGTGGCGCGCCGCATGTTCATGCTGGTTCCGGCGCAGGCGATCGTGGGGAAGATGCTCGAAACCTTCAAGGAGTTCCCGCCGCGCGCCAAGGCCGCGAGCTTCACGGTCAGCGACGCGATGGAGAAGATCGAGACCGCGAGCCCGAATCAGAACTAACGCGCCTGTCGTGGCGGCTGCTCGTGGCGAGAATACTGCCTGGCCAGCCGCCGCGCACCGCTTTCAGTCCGCCTGCTTGACCACCCGGTAGGCGAGCACCACGATCCCGTTGGGCAGCGTTCGCGACGTGAGCGGCTCCAGCCGAGACGCCGGACAGGCAAGGAAGTGGGGCTCCTTGGGCCCGTTCCTGCCGAGGATCAGCGGATGAACCCAAAGCCTGAGCTCGTCGATCAGTCCCCGTTCCATCAAGGCGAACGACACCGAGCCGAAACCGTACTGGACGATGTCCTTGCCCGGTTGCTGTTTGATCCGACGAACCTCCTCCGCGAAGTCGCCGCCGATCACCACCGTGTTGTTCCAGGCCGGATCGCGTAGCGTCGTGGAAGCGACGTATTTTCGAATCGCGTTGATCCGATCCGAGTAGGGGTCACCGGACCGTGTCGGCCACGCGGCCGCGAAGCTTTCGTACGTGCGCCGGCCCATCAGCACCGCGTCGCAAGCTTCGATCAACTCCATCTGGATCTCTAGGCTCAGTTGCGAGGCCGCACCTCCCAGACTCGGCCAGAGGTGGGGATTCCCAACCGCGCCGTCCAGCGTGATGAAGGTCGAATTGATGAGGCGTCTTGCCATGATTTCGCATCCTTGCTCACTGCTCGAGCAAAGGCTCCGTTTCGTATAGGTATCCCAACTGCTTGCCGCCCTGCGCGATCTCCACCGGCGTCTGGCCGATCAGATACTTCAGCGACCGGTTCAGATGCGGCTGATCGAAGTACCCGGCGAGATCGACGACTTCGACAATCGGCACACCCCGCCGCAACAAGCTCGCCGCGTGTCGCGCGCGTTTGATCGTTCGGAATGTCGCGTAGCTGATGCCGGTAGCAGCGGCGAAGCGGCGCTGTGCCGAGCGGCGCGACAGCGCGTTCCGCTCGCCACGGACGGCCGCATCCACCGAGCGATCGCAGGCGATGAGGCCCTTGTCGACGAGCCGCGCAACGAACGTGTCCGCGTTCTCGAACGTGGGGTACTCCCAGGCGGAGCCGTCCAGCCAGAACGATCGCGTCCCCGCTCCCGGCAGCGTGAGATCCCGGCGATTGCGCAGCATCGCGGGCGGGAACAGCGGAAGAAATGCTCCGGGTTTGAGCCGAATACCGAGCCAGTCACCGCCCGCCGGACAGTCGGCCGTCGTCGCCTTCGTCTCGGGGCCGCGCAGCGTGAGGAAAACCTGTCGTCGAAGCCGCGTGACCACGATTTCAGAAAGCCCTTCGGCGATGGAATGGAACTGGCCGGCGCGCTCGCTCCGCGCCGTCCACACTCGCTCCACAAGCGGCGAGTCCGACGGGCGGTGCTCGAGGGACACGAGCTCGCCGTCGGTCGAGACCGACCCTTCCTGAACGCTGCCTGAGCGTCGGCTTCGCACGCGTGGTGATCTCGGTCAGCAGTGATTCCCTGCGCTTCCGGCCCATCGTGCCGGCGAAGCGGTCCCGCTGTCTTGCAAGAATGCGCCAGGGATTTTCGCCCCGAGGCTGCGCGCGTGGCGCCTCAGAGGATGTAACGGCTCAGGTCTTCGTCCTGCACGAGCGCCTGCAAGTGCGCGTCGACGTAGGCCGCGTCGACGACGACGGTCGTGCCGCCGCGGTCGGCGGCCTCGAACGACACCGTCTCGAGCAACCGCTCGAGCACCGTGTGCAGCCGGCGCGCGCCGATGTTCTCGCTGCGGTCGTTGACCTGGAACGCCACCTCGGCGAGCCGGCGCACGCCGCTCTGCTCGAATTTCAGCTCCACGCGCTCGGTCGCGAGCAGGCTCCGGTACTGCTCGGTGAGCGACGCGGAGGGCTCGGTGAGAATCCGCACGAAGTCGTCGATGCCGAGCGCCGACAGCTCGACGCGGATCGGGAAGCGGCCCTGGAGCTCCGGAATCAGGTCCGACGGCTTCGCGACGCTGAACGCGCCCGACGCGATGAACAGCACGTGGTCGGTGCGAACCATGCCGTAGCGCGTGCTCACCGTGCAGCCTTCGACGAGCGGCAGGAGGTCGCGCTGTACGCCCTCGCGCGAGACGTCCGCGCCGTGCATCTCGGCGCGGCGCGCGATCTTGTCGATCTCGTCGATGAACACGATGCCGTTCTCCTCCACGGCGCGCACCGCTTGCAGCTTCACGTCCTCCTGGTTGATGAGCTTCGCGGCTTCTTCCTCTTGCAACAGCTTCGCGGCGTCCTTGACCTTGAGCTTGCGGTGGCGCGTGCGGTTTTGCGCCAGGTTCTGGAACAGGCCCTGGAGCTGGTTGGTCATGTCCTCCATGCCGGGCGGCGCCATGATCTCGACTCCGACGGGCGCGGCCTGCACGTCGAGCTCGATCTCGCGATCGGCGAGCTCGCCCTCGCGCAGCATCTTGCGGAACTTCTGGCGTGTGTCGCGACCGTCGTCGCTCGCCGTCCGCGAGCCCGGCAACAGCGCGTCGAGCAGCCGGTCCTCGGCCGCGTCAGCCGCGCGGTTCGCGACGCGTGCCACCGCGTCCTCGCGGGTCATCTTCACGGCCATGTCGACGAGGTCACGGACGATGGAGTCGACGTCGCGGCCGACGTAGCCCACCTCCGTGAACTTCGTCGCCTCGACCTTGATGAACGGCGCGTTCGCGAGCTTCGCGAGCCGGCGGGCGATCTCGGTCTTGCCGACGCCCGTGGGCCCGATCATCAAGATGTTCTTCGGCGTGATCTCGCCGCGCAGCGGCTCTTCCACCTGCGCGCGCCGCCAGCGGTTGCGCAGCGCGATCGCGACGGCGCGCTTCGCCTCGTTCTGGCCGATGATGTGCTTGTCGAGCTCCTCGACGATCTCGCGCGGCGTCATCGACATCGTTAGAGCTCCTCGATCGTGAGCTCGCGGTTCGTGTAGATGCAGATGTCGGCGGCGATGTTGAGCGCTCTTTCGACGATGCCGCGCGCGTCGAAGTCGGTGTTCTCGAGCAGCGCGCGCGCCGCGGCTTGCGCGTATGCGCCGCCGGAGCCGATCGCGAGCAAGTCGCGCTCGGGCTCGATCACGTCGCCCGTGCCCGAGATCAGCAGCGACTGCGACGCGTCGGCGACGATCAGCAGCGCCTCGAGCCGCCGCAGCATGCGGTCCGTGCGCCAATCCTTCGCGAGCTCGATCGCGGCGCGCGTCAGGTTGCCGTGCTTCTGGAGCTTGGCCTCGAAGTACTCGAACAGCGTGAACGCGTCGGCCGTGCCGCCCGCGAAGCCCGCGAGCACTTTACCGTCGTGCAGCCGCCGCACCTTGCGCGCGTTGCCCTTCACGACCTGATTGCCGAGCGTGACCTGGCCGTCCCCGCCGAGCGCGACCTTGCCGCGCCGGCGCACGCAGAGGATGGTGGTGCCGTGAAAAGAATTCATCTGCCGATCGGTCGGTCTATCAAGAGGGTGACCTTCGCCGCGCGCGGGCGCGCGCTCAGTCGCGGCGGCGCTTGCGCGCGCGCGGGTGCGCTTGATCGTAGACCTGGGCGAGATGCTGGAAGTCGAGATGCGTGTAAATCTGCGTCGTCGACAGGCTCGCGTGGCCGAGCATTTCCTGCACGGCGCGTAAGTCGCCGCTCGACTCGAGCAGGTGCGTGGCGAACGAATGCCGCAGCATGTGCGGGTACACGCCGGTCGGCGCGCCCTGACGCCGCGCCCAGTAGTTCACGCGCGCCTGCACGCCGCGGTGGCTGATGCGTTCGCCCTTGCGCGTCAAGAACAACGCCTGCTCGCCGAGCTTCGCGACCTCGGGCCGTACCTGCAGCCAATCGTGGAGCGCAGTGAGCGCCTGCTTGCCCACGGGCACCACGCGCGTCTTCGAGCCCTTGCCGGTGACGCGCACGGTGCGATCGGCCGTGTCGACGTCGTAGAGGTCGAGTCCCACGAGCTCCGCGAGCCGCAACCCGGACGAATAGAAGAGCTCGAGCATCGCGCGGTCGCGCAACGTGAGGAAATCGTCGCCGCTGATCGCGAGCAGGCTCGCGACTTGGTCGGCATCGAGCGTGGCGGGCAGCCGGCGCGGCGGCTTCGGGGCCTGGACGTGAACCCCGGCGTTGGAGGCGACCTCGCCCATCTCGACGAGATACTCGAGAAATGTTCGGACCGCGGACAAGCGGCGCGCGACGCTGCGTGCGCCCAACCCGCGCCGGTGGCTCTCGGCCGCGAAGCGCCGCACGACGTGCGAGTCGAGCGCCGCGAACGACGCCACGCCTTCGCGCTCGCAGAAGCCGAGCAGCGCGTTCAAGTCGCGTTGGTAAGCGCTGATCGTGTGCGGCGAGAGCCGCCGCTCGCTCTTCAGGCGCTCGAGAAACGCCGCGAGCTCCTTGTGCCCACCCACGTCAGCCGCCCTCGAGCGCCACCGACAGGAGCTCGCCGAGACGCCCGAGAAAGTCCAGGCGCTTGCCCGGGTGGAAGTGATCGGGGTCGCGGCTGCCGATCACGAGGAAGCCGAGGCTCGCGTCCTCGCCGAGCGGCACCATCGCGGCCGAGCTCAGCGACTCGGCGTCGCGCTCGAACACGTTCTTCTGCCGGTCGCGCAACGGACCACACTTCGGCCGCGCGCCGCGCAAGAACGCGGCGAACGGCTTGACCAGCTCATCGTCCTGCGGCAAGCGGCGCACGAACCCCGGGCGCTCGGCGCTCGGCGGCGTGGTCTCGGCGAACAGCACGAGCACCGCGCGCTCGGCGCCGAAGTCCTCGCGCAGACTCGTCTCGAGGAGCTCCAAGCGCCGCGGCAACTCCACCGCGTGCATGAGCTTCACGCCGAGCTTGAGAATCTTCTCGACGAGCGCGTCGTTCTGCTTCGCGACGGCGACGAGATCCTTGAATTGGCGCTCGAGCTGGCTGTTGCGCTGTCGAAGCATCGCGACCTGCCGCTCGACGAGCGAGATCGCCGAGCCGCCGGTGCGGTGCGGCAGGTTGAGCGAGAGCAACAGCAACGGGTGGCGCTCGAAGAAGTCGGGATGGCTCTTGAGGTGATCGGCGATCGCGTCTTCGGGAAAGGCGTCGGCAGCCGTAGTGCCGACCGCCGCTCCGATCTTCTGTTGGCTCATAGCTCGATTCGACCCTCGTAGACCGCGCTCACGGCTCCAGTTTGCCACAGCGCCGAGCCAGGTCCATGCCAAATCACTTTGAGCACGCCGCCGGGCAGGCTCACGTCGACCTCGTCGGCGAGCTCTCCCCAGAGACGGCCCACCGCGACCGCGGCGGCGGCGCCGGTGCCGCACGCAAGCGTCTCGCCGGCACCGCGCTCGAACACGCGCAACCGAATGCGCCGGTCGCTCTCGCGCTGCATGAACCCGACATTGACGCCGCGCGGGAAGCTCGGGTGCCTCTCGAGCTTCGGGCCGAGCACGCCGACCGGCGCGCGGTCCACGGAGTCGACGGCGATCACGGCGTGCGGGTTGCCCATCGAGACCGCGCCGAGCTCGACGGTCTCGGCGCCGATTTCGACGCGATAGCGCTGCCGCTGCTCCGGCGCCGTGAACGGCAACGCCGCCGGACGGAAGTCGGGCTCGCCCAGATTCACGCTCACCGTGTCGGCGGAGAGCACGCGCGCCGCGATCGCGCCCGCGGGGCTCACCAGGGTGAGCTCGTGCCCGAACCGCGGCGCAAGGAACCCGGCGAGGCAGCGCGCACCGTTGCCGCACTGCTCCACCTCGCCGCCGTCCGCATTGAACACGCGGTAGGCCGCGTCGCCACCCGCAGGCGGGTCCGGCGCGAGCAGCAACAGCTGGTCGAAGCCGACCCCGAGCCGCCGGTCCGACCAGCGGCGGACCAGCTCGGCGTCGGGCGCAGCCCGCCCGGCCGGCCACTCCACGACCATGAAGTCGTTGCCGAGCCCATTCATCTTGGTGAAGTTCAGCTTCATCGTGCGTCTGTGGAGCCGCGCCGCCCGACCTTCAACCCAACGGCGCGAAAGTATAGAGGAAACCCTCTCCCCCCGAACCCGCTGCGCTCGTGTCTCGCTTTGGCCGCGCGCTGCCCGTGACGGCTGCGGCCGCACCTCGAAGGCGTGTGCACCTCCGCTGCGGCAGTAGCGACGAGCCGAGCCACAGCGCCGTGAGCCGCGGAGCCCGGGCGCGCAGCGCCCGGGGGCGAGCCGCAGGCGAGCATTCAGAACGCGGCGGCACGCCGTCACTACGTGCGCGACCAGCAAGCGACCGCGTTCTGAACCCCGGCGAACGCGCCGTGGCGAGGGAACC
>DASQOL010000083.1:0-48124 GCA_035644475.1 Gammaproteobacteria bacterium
GAGCGCGGCGGCGATCCGCAACGCGTTGCGATTGTCGCCGACGCCGCCGGCGTTCGACTGAATCACGAATTGGTCGCCGGCATTGGGCGCTCCCGCGATCTGCACGCGAGTGCCGTTGACGTCGATGTTGCCGCCGGGCGTGTAGGCAAACGCGCCGGCGCCGTTCACGCTGTAGGTGGTCGCGTTGATGAACTGAATCGTGGCGGTGGTGAGCAGCGCCGGGTTAGCGGCGTCGGTCACCTGCCCGGCCGAGATCGAGCCCGTGCCGCTGTTGGCGAGGTTCGCCCGCGTGCGTGTCGGCGACGCCGCGGCGACGTCGGACACGTTCGTTACGAGCAGCTGCATGTTGCCCGCCACGTGATCGAGCGGCCGAATCAGGAACTGGTCGCCGGCGGTCGGCGTGCCGCCGACCACGATGCTCAGGCCGTCGGCCACGAATGGGCTCGCGCCGGTGCCCGCGCCGGTCATCGCGACCACCGCGCCGTTGTCCGCGCGCTGCAGCGCGTAGGCCGTGCCGTTCCAGGTGAGCCGATAGTTTGTCGACTGGAGCGCGGCCACGCCCGTGATGGTCGCCGCCACGGTGCCGGTGCCGGCGTTGGTGGTAGCGGCCGCCGTCTGCGGCGCCGGCACGGCGAAGAAGTTGCCGCCGAGCTGGCCGTCGAGATCCATGCCGTTGCGGTGCATCGTGTTCACGGTGTCGGCGAGGCCGACGGCGAGCCGGCCGAGCTCGGAGCGCGTGGGCTGGAGCAGCTCGCGGTTGAAGTCGAGCAGCCCGCCGAGCTCGCCGCCCGTGAGGAATTGCGTGATGGCGAGGTCCGGCCCCGTGCCGCGCATCACGATTTGCGGTTGCGTGGCGTCGAGGGTGCCGGGCGTCACCGCGAGCTGCGACGACTGCGTGCCGAGCACGAGTACCTGACCGCTGCCGACGAACACGCTGAGCGTGCCGTCGCGCTGCACCGCGGTGTCGACTTGAACGAGCTCGGACAGTCGCTCGAGCATGCGATCGCGCTGGTCCATTAGCTCCGGGCTCGACGCGCCGCCCGCGTCCAAGATCTTGTGGTTGATGTCGGCGATGCCGGTGCCGAGCGAGTTGATCTCGGTGGTGGTGGCCGTGAGCCGCGAAGTCACCTCGCCGCCGAGCTCGGTCATGCGCTGGTCCATCATCGCGAAGCGCGAGATCAGGTTGCGCGCGTCGCTCAACAGCGCTTGACGCGCGGGCGTCGACGACGGCTCGTTGGCGATACCTTGCACGGCGTTGCTGAACGACTGCAGCGTCGAGGCCAGTCCCGTCTGGTCGCTTGCGAGCAGATCGTCGAGCGACTGCGCCATGCCGACGAATGCGTCGGCGCGGTGGAAGCCGCCGGCCGCAATCCGCAGCTGGTCGGCGATGATGTCGTCGGTGATGCGTGTCGTGCCACCGGCTTGCACGCCGGTGCCCACCCAGTCGTTGCCCAAGCGCTGCGCGCTGCGCTCGGCGAGGTCGACGCGCTGCCGGCTGTAACCCTGCGTGTTCGCGTTCGCGATGTTGTTCGACGTGGTGGCGAGCGCGCGCTGTTGCGCGAGCAACGAGGACAAGCCGATTCGCAGTAGATCCGTCATGCGCGGTGGCGCCGAGTCTCAAACGTCATGGCGTCGGTTCCTCTGTAACCTCTGTCGGCTCGGCGGCCGCAGGCTTGAGCCCGTCGAGCGCCCCGCCAAGGGTGTCGCCGTGATAAACCGCCAACCACTTTTCTGCATAATCCGGGTCGGTCGCGTAGCCCGCGGCCGTCACCGCGCGCGCGAACCCTTCCGCGTCCTGCGCTTGATCGAGCGCGGCGGCGTAACGCGGCGAGCTCCCGATGAGGTGCACGTAGTCGGCGAAGCTGTCCGCCGCATTGCCGTACGCGCGGAAATCCTCGCGCTTGCGCGCCGCCACGCCGTCCTCGTGCTCGATCGTCCATTGCGCGACCCGCGCGCCGCGCCACGACGAGCCCGCCTTGATGCCGAACAAGTTGTTGGACGGCTTGCCGTCCGCATGCGCCGGGGCGGCCGCGCCCCAACCGGTCTCGAGCGCCGCCTGCGCGAGCAGCAGGCGGGGCTCGACGCCGAGCGCGTTCGCGGCCGCGGTGGCGTCGTCGAGAAAGCGCGCGACGAAGGATTCGGGAGTGCCGTCGGCGGCGGGCGGCGCGGTCGCCTCGGCCGAGCTCGCCGCAAGGGGGGGCGCGACGGGCGACGCGTGGGCGCGAGAGACATGCGGCAACGCGAACGCCCCCGCCCCCGGACGCGCTCCTGCGCCCCCGGCGCCTCCGTCGGTCGACGGCGCCGAGTCGCCGCCGAGCTGGTCGACGATGAGCTTGCCGAAGCCGAACCCGCCGTGCTGCGCGAGCTCGAGCGCCACCTGCTGGTCCATGAGCTCGAGGTACTGCTTCGACTCCTGGCCGTCCAAGATGCCCGATCCCAAGCTCGCGTCGCGCGCGCTCTTGAGCATCATGCCAATGAACAGCGCCTCGAACTGCACCGCGGCTTGCGCGAGCGCCTTCGGGTCTTCGTGCGCGGCGCGCTGCTTGAGCTCGGCGAGCCCCTGCATGTCGACGGCGCTCGGTACGGTGTTGGTCATATCAGATCACGATGAGCTGCGCGCGCAGCGCGCCCGCTTCCCGCAGCGCCTCGAGGATCGCCACGAGGTCGCCCGGAGCCGCGCCGACCTGGTTCACGGCCTCGACGATGGCGTTCAGCGTGGCGCCGGGCTCGAACACGAACATCCGGGCGTCGCCCTGCTGCACGTCGATGTCCGACTGGTTCACGACCGCGGTCTGACCGCGCGTCGAGAACGCGTTGGGCTGGCTCACGAGGGCGGTCTCGGTGATCTTGACGACTAGCGAGCCGTGGGCGACCGCCGCCGCCGTCACTCGCACGTTCGCGCCGATCACCACGGTGCCGGTGCGCGAGTTGACGATGACCTTGGCCGCGGCCTCCGCGGGCTCCACTTCGAGGTTCTCGAGGTGCGAGATGTAGGCCACGCGCTGCGCGTCGTCGGCCGGCGCTTGCACGCGGATCGAGATGGGGTCGATCGTCGTCGCGACGCCGCCCCCCACCGACGCGTTGATCGCGTCCGCAAGCCGCGCGGCCGTCGTGAAGTCGGGCGTGTTCAAGTTCAGCACGAGCGCGTCGGCCGTGCCGAGCGTGGACGGCACGGTACGCTCCACGGTCGCGCCGTTCGGCACGCGGCCCGTGCTCGGCACGTTGACCGTCACCTTCGAGCCGTCGTCGCCCTGCACGCCGAAGCCGCCGACCACGAGGTTGCCCTGCGCCATCGCGTAGACGTTGCCGTCCGCGCCGCGCAGCGGCGCCATGATCAGGCTGCCGCCGCGCAGGCTCTGCGCGTTGCCGATCGAGGACACCGTGACGTCGATCGTCTGGCCCGGCTTCGAGAACGGCGGCAACGTGGCCTGCACGGTCACGGCCGCGACGTTGCGCAGCTGCGGGTTGACGTTGTCCGGCACGAGCACGCCGAGCTGGGCCAGCATGTTCTTGATCGACTGGATCGTGAACGGCGTTTGGCTCGTCTGGTCGCCCGTGCCGGCCAAGCCCACCACGAGCCCGTAGCCGACGAGCTGGTTGCCGCGCACGCCGGCGACGGTCGCGAGATCCTTGATCCGCTCGGCGTGAACGCCGGCCGGCAACAAGACGAACGCCGCGACGAGCGCGGCGACTGTGCGAGACCTGAAAAATAGGGACATGTTGGCTTTCCGGGCCCCCGTCAGAAGGGGAACCATGGCGAATTGAAGAACCGCGAGAGCCAGCCCGGGTGGTTCGCATCGGCGAGCGCGCCCTTGCCGCTGTAGGTGATCCGTGCGTCGCCGACCTTGGTCGACGCCACCGTGTTTTGCGGCCCGATGTCGACCGGGCGCACGATGCCTTGGAGCCGCACGTATTCCTGGCCCTGGTTGATCGTGATCTGCTTCTCGCCGCGGACGAGCAAGTTGCCGTTCGGCAACCGGCCCGCAACCGTCACGGTGATGCTGCCGTCGAGCCGATTGCTCTGGCTCGAGTCGGCCTTGCCGTCGAACGAGTTGGAGCTGTCGAGCTCGCTATGGAGGGGGTTGCCGTTGTGGGTGATCGGCTTGCCGGCGAAGACCGGGATGCCGGTGTCGACGCTCGTGCCCTTCTCGGTCGACGTGCTCGACTCCTTCGTGGCGTTGGTCCGCTCCACGAGCAGCACCGTGAGGATGTCGCCGACCTGGCGCGCGCGCAGATCCATGAACAAATCGAAGCTCGCGGCCGGGTTGTAGACCGTGCCGGGCGCCACTTCGCCGAACGTCCCGCTCGGCAGCACCGGCCCGAAGTCGTCGGCGACCGGATCGGGCTGACGCGGAGCGCCCGCGCAGGCTTGCAGCAGAACGGCAGTAACGAGCATCGATAGAAGTCTTTTCACGAATCGGCTCCTAGAGGCTGTTCGTCAGGTGCTGGAGCATCTGGTCGCTGGTCTCGATCGCGCGCGAGTTCATTTCATAGGCGCGCTGCGTCTCGATCATGCTCACGAGCTCCTCGACCACATTGACGTTCGAGGTCTCGAGCGTGCCCTGTTCGAGCGTGCCCAGGCCGTTCAAGCCCGGGGTTCCGGGCTGCGGCGGACCGCTCGCGACGGTCTCCATGAAGAGGTTCTGGCCGCGCGGCTGCAGACCGCCGGGGTTGACGAAGTCGGTGAGCTGCAGCGTGCCGACCTGGATCGGGTCGGCTTGCCCCGGCAGCACCGCCGAGACCACGCCGTCGACGCCGACCGTCACCGCCTGCGCGCTCGTCGGGATAGTGACGGCGGGCTGCACCGCGTAGCCGCTCGAGTTCACCAGCTGGCCTTGCGGGTCGAGCTGGAACGTGCCGTCGCGCGTGTAGGCCTGCGTGCCGTCGGGCAACAACACCTGGAAGAAGCCGCGACCCTCGACCGCGACGTCGAACGGATTGTTGGTCGTGACGAGATTGCCTTGCGAGAACTGCTTGTCGGTGGCGACCACACGCACGCCGGTGCCGAGGTTCAAGCCCGTGGGGGATTGCGTCTGCTGCGACGTGAGCCCGCCGACCTGCGTCACGTTCTGATAGAGCAGATCCTCGAACATCGCGCGGCCGCGCTTGTAGCCGGTGGTGTTGACGTTCGCGAGATTCTGCGCGACGACGGTCATGCGCGTTTGCTGCGCCTCGAGGCCCGTCTTCGCTACCCAAAGTGATTCCATTGATTCGCTCCTAGCTCAAGCTGGCGATATTCGCGGCGCGCGACTCGTTCTCGTCGGCGACGTGCATCATGCGCAAGGCGACTTCGAACTGCCGCGCGTACTCGATCATGTCGACCATCGACGACGCCATGTTGACGTTGCTCGTCTCGATGAAGCCCGACGCGACGCGCACGTTCGCGTCGGCTTCCGGCGGCTTGCCGCCACCGGCCACGCGCACGAGACCGTCGGTCCGCTTCTCGAGCTTCGACGGATCGGGGTTCACGAGCTTGAGGCGCCCGATCTGCGCGAGCGTATTGGGGCCCTGACCCTGCGGCACGATCGACACGGTGCCATCGGGCGCGATCGTGACCCCGGTGTTCGGCGGAATCGCGACGGGCCCGTTGTCGCCGAGCACGAGGTCGCCCCGCTCCGTCTCGAGCAGGCCGAGCTCGTTCACGTTCAAGCTGCCGCCGCGCGTGTACGCCTGGGCGCCGTCCTTCGTCTGCACGGCCAGCCAACCGGGCCCGTCGATCGCGACATCGAGCTGGCCGCCCGTTTGCACGAGCGTGCCCTGCGAGCGGTCGAAGCCCAAGCCGCTCGCGACGGTGTTGATGCGGCTCGGATAACCCGGGCCTTCGACGGGCGCGGCTTCGAACCGCGCGAGGTCGGCCCGAAAGCCTGTGGTGCTCACGTTCGCGAGGTTGTGCGCGACGACGGTCTGCGCCTGCATCAGCTGCTTCGCGCCCGTCATCGCCACGTATAGAAGTCGATCCATGCTCGCGTCCCGTTACTTGGGTTAACGATCAGCGGATGTTGATGATCGTTTGCGTGACCTGGTCGGCCGTCGAGATCATCTGCGCGTTCGCCTGGAAGTTGCGCTGCGCGGTGATCATGTTGACGAGCTGCTCGGTCAAATCCACGTTCGACGACTCGAGCGCGCCGGCCTGGATCAGGCCGAAGCTGCCGGTGCCGGCCGAGCCGCGCACCGCGTCGCCGGAGCTGAAGGTCTCGCCCCACGACGTGTCGCCGAGCTGGCGCAGGCCCTGCGGGTTCGCAAAGTTCGACAGTGCGACCTGGCCGAGCGGGTCCGAGCGGCCGTTGGTGAAGCGCGCGAAGATCACGCCGCTCGAGTCCACGTCGATGCTCGACAGCCGGCCGGACGTGAAGCCGTTCTGCGACAGCGAGTTCACGCCGAACGCGCCGCCGTACTGCGTGGAGCCCAACAGATCGGCGGCGAGCGCGATCGGCGCGGCGCCGTTGCCCGGGTTCACGGCCGGCAGCGTGAACGCGCCGCCCACGGGCGCGGTGAGCACGCCGGCGTTCGAGTACGACACCACCCACGGCGGCGGCGGAGGACCGCCCGCTTGAGCGATCTCGGCGCCGTTGTCGAGGAAGAAGTGCGCGTTCCATTGGTTCGGAGTGGCCGTCTTCGCGAAGTACGCCGTGAACGTGTGCGACGCGCCGAGCGAGTCGTACACGGTGACCGCCGTCGAGTGATTGAAGGTCGACGCGTTGGTCCGGTCGAACGTCGCGACGGCCGGCGGCGTGGCGTTCGCCGGCAGATTGATGCCGAAGTCCGCGCGCGTGGTGGCCTGCGGAGCCGAGTCCGTGGTGGCCAATTGCAAGTCCTGGAGCGTGCCTGTGTTGAACGTGCCCGTGCTCGTCACCGGGAAGATCTGCAGGCGCTGCGCCTGGTTGTTGGTGACGAAGCCGTCGCGGTCCACGCCGAACGAGCCCACGCGGGAATACGAGATCACGCCGCCGTCGCCAAGCGTAAAAAACCCTTCGCCGCTGATCGCGAGGTCGAGGCCGCGATCGGTGAAGTCGACGCCGCCCTGCGAGAACTCCTGCGAGACGGCGCCGAGACGCACGCCGTTGCCGATGGCCTGCGCGCCGACGGCGAACACGTCGGAGAATTCCGCACGCGACGCCTTGAAGCCCGTGGTGTTCGCGTTCGCGATGTTGTTGGCCGTGACGTTCAGGTCGGACGACGCGGCGTTGAGTCCGCTCAATGCAACTGCAAATGGCATGGCTTGATCCTCGGATTAAGTGGTTAAGGCAAGTCGTTGCGAATTTCGCGTACCGCCGAGAACGGCAGGTCGCCGATGCCGCGCAGCTGCACGGTGAAGCCGTCGGCGCCGAACACCACGCTGTCGACGGGAGCGTCGACCAGGGTCGTTGCCGCGGCGGCGGTGTTGTCCTTCTGATAGCCGGCTACGAGCTGGTAGCCGCCGGCCGCCGCGGGCGCGCCGGAGTCGTCCAGCCCGTCCCAGTGGAAGCGCGTGAGGCCCGCCGGCTGCGGTCCGAGCTGCAGATGGCGCACCACCTGGCCGGCCGCGTTGCGGATCTCGATACCCACGCCGCCTGTCGACGCGGGCACGTCGACCGCGCCGTCGAGCGAGCCGCCGGCCGCGATCGCACCGCGGTCGCTCTCCACAAGCGCCGTGCGGCCGACGAGGCCCGCGGCCTGCAGCGCCTGATTCGACACGAGCGAGCCCGCGAGGCCGTCGAACGACTTCTGAATGCCCGCGAGACCCGACACCGTGCCGAACTGCGCGAGCTGGCCCAGGAACTCGCCGCTCTCGAGCGGCTTGAACGGATCCTGGTTCTTGAGCTGCGTGACCATGAGATTCAAGAACTCATCCTGGCCGAGCTCTTTCTTCTTCTCCGCCTGTGGCGGCGAGAGACCGAGCTGGCCCAAATCCAAACCGTTGACTGCGGAAACCATTGTTCACTCCGCTCCTTTAGCCCTGACCGAGAGCCAAGGTCCTGAGCATCAGGGCCTTGGCCGTGTTGATGACCTCGAGGTTGCTCTGATACGAGCGCGAGGCGGAGATCATGTTCGCCATCTCTTCCATTGCGTTCACGTTCGCCGCATAGACCATGCCGTCCTTGTTCGCCTGCGGGTTGCCCGGGTCGTAGCGCTCGATCGGCGGCGCGATGCTCTCGGTGACGCCGAGCACGTCGACGCCCGCGAGCGCGTCGCCGAATCCACCGGCGGCGCGAAACAGCGCCTGGCGCGAGCGATAGACGTCGGCGGGATTGCCCGCGACGTCGTGCATGTTCGCGAGGTTGCTCGCGGTCAAGTTCAAACGGAGCGACTGCGCGGAGAGCGCGGTGCCGGCGATATCGAACGTGCTGAAGGCGCTCATGAGCGCGTACCCGCGAGCGCCGTGCGCAGTGTCTGGATGCGGCCGCTTGCGAACAGCAGGCTCGCTTGATAGCTCACCGCGTTCTCGGCGTAACGCGCGAGCTCGAGGTCGGCTTCGACCGTATTGCCGTCGAGCGACGGCTGGTGCGGAATCCGATACTTCAGCGCGGCACGGTTGTCGATCGGATTCGAAGCGATGTGCCGCGGATCCGTGACTTTCAGCCGGGCGTCCGCGCCGACTCCATCCAGCACCGACGAGAACTCCATGTCGCGCGCCTTGTACTGCGGCGTGTCGGAGTTCGCGAGATTCTCGGCCAGCACATCCATGCGGCGGGCGCGGTACAGCAGCGCGCTCTCGTGTATGCCCAGTATCGAATCCATCGTCGTCCGTCTCCCACGCGGCGCATCGGGCCGCGAACCACCTTGAGCAACAAGCGTGCCAATGCGCTCGACCCGCGGATTCGCTCGGTTTCGCTCCGGTGCGCACGGAGCGCAGCGGCAGTTTCTTGCCGCTCGCAGCGGCGACACGTTGCCGGCGCGGTGGCTCACCTTTGGCCGCGTGACGTCGCGGGTGGCTGCGGCCGTACCTCACTTGTGTGATGCCTCCGCCGCGGCACGCGACTTCGCCGGCCTGCGGCCGGTTCCCTCGCCACGGCGCGTTCGCCGGGGCTCAAAACGCGGTCGCTCCTCGTTTTCGCATCACCGCGCCGTGTGCCGCCGCGTTTTGAGTGCTCGCTGCGCTCGCACCCGTGCGCTGCGCGCCCGGGCTCCGCGGCTCTCGGCGCTGTGGCTCGGCTCGTCGCTACCGCCGCGGCGGAGGCATCACACAAGTGAGGTACGGCCGCAGCCGTTTGCGCGCATCGCACGCCCGAAAAAATGACGGCGCATCGCGGTGGCATATGTCTTGCAGTTGTCCGGCGATGATGTTCGAGAGGGCCGTCTGCACCGCGATTTGCTTGGGCGTGCGCGCCGTTGCGCGCGCCGGCGTCGTCGGCATTTTGACGCTCGTGGTCGGGTCGTTGACGCGCGAGGCCGCGGGCGAGCCGTCGTGGCAGACGCCCGACAGCATTCGTGAGGCGGCGCGCGAGCTCGTGCTGCGCACGCTCGGCGGCGACCGCGGCGCGACCGTCGAGGCCGTCGGCGTCGACGATCGGCTCAAGCTGCCGCAGTGCGGGGCGCCGCTCGACGCGGCGCTCGAGCGCGAGCTGCGCGGCGGCCAAGGCGTCGTGGCAGTGAGCTGCCGCGTGCCGGAAACGTGGCGCCTGTTCGTGCCGGTGCGGGCGGTCGAGCAGGTTCCCGTCGTCGTCACGCGGCGCGCCGTGCAGGCCGGCGAGGTGCTCGACGCCGACGACGTCGCGCTCGAGGCGCGGCGCTCGGCCACACTGCCCTACGAATACTTCAGCGCCACGGCGCAGACCGTCGGCCTCACGGCGCGCCGCACGCTGGCCGCCGGAACGGTGGTCGTGCCGGCCGCGGTGGAGCACCCGACGGTCGTGGAGCGCGGCGCGGTCGTCACGCTCGTATCGGGCAGCGGTAGCGTGCTCGTGAGGTCCGACGGCGTGGCCCTCGAGCCAGCCAAGCTCAACGATCACGTCCGAGTGCGTAGTCGCTCGGGGCGGATCGTCTCAGGAGTGGTCGGACCATCAGGGGAAGTACGAATAGGCCCCTAATGGATACGCCCTAAAGTTCTCGGCCGACAGGCCGATAACCCACCGAGGCGCCAACGGGCGCCGGAGACACGTTATGACAGAAAGGATCAATGGCCAGGGCTTCCGCCCCACGGACGCCGCCGGAACGCGGCGCACGGACGCGACCAAGCGCGCCGGCGGCTCGTCGTCCGCCGACAGCTCGGCCACCAGTGCGCCGAGCACATCGGACCAGGTCAACCTGACCCGCTCCGGCCTTCTCCTGAGCAAGCTCGAGGAGATCGTGCAGAACGCGCCGGCCGTCGACGTCGATCGTGTCCGCGCCATCAAGGACGCGCTCGCCTCCGGCAGCTACGAGATCGACGACCAACGCGTCGCCGACAACATGCTGCGCTTCGATCGCGAGCTGCTCGCCTGAGCTTTGAGCGACGACCTGGAACGGCCGACGTGGAACATCTGAGCCAAGGCCTGATCGCCGTGCTGAACGAGCAGATCCGCTGCGCCGAAGAGATGCTGCGCGCGCTCGGCGAGGAGAATCGCGCCTTGCTCGACGGCGACGCCGAGCTCTTGAACAGGGCGGGCGCCGACAAGGCTCGGCTCGTGGCGGCGCTCGAGGCGCTCGAGACCGAGCGGCGGACGCTCGCGACGGCGATCGAGACGCACGTGACCCACACCGGCGACCCCTCCACCCCCGACGCCAGCTGGCGCACGCTGCTCACGCTCGTCGCCGAGTGCAAGACGCAGAATCAGCGCAACGGCGCGCTGGTCAAGGCTCGGAGCGAGCAAGTGCGGATCGCGCTGAAGGCGTTGCGTGGCTCGGCGGACCCGGGGTGCTACGACCCGAACGGGCTCGCGTCGGCCTCGAACAGCCCCCGGCGCTTGGGCAGCGCGTAGCGGGAATCGCACCATGCTCGTCGTCAGCAGGCGCTCGGACGAGGCCATCGTGATCAAGCTCGCCGACGGGGCGAACGGCAACCTCACCCTCAACGACTTGTTCGCGAAGGGGCCGATCGAGATCACGCTGCTCGGCGGCAATGGCCGGCGCGTCAAGATGGGCATCGCGGCCCCGCCGGAGCTCTGCATTCGGCGCAAAGATAAGAAAGAGTAGTCGCAAGCGCCGTCCTTCAGCGCCCAGGTATCTGTTTTTACTAGAGAATTCACCGAATCTGGTCTCTCCGCGCAGCGCGCAGCGCGCGACATAATCGCCGGGCGCGGACCGCCCGCCTCGCGCATCGAAACCGGACGCCGTGCCCGTTCGCCGAGGGGCTTGGATTTCCCCCGCCGTCCGGGCATCCTGAGCGTGTCTTCCATCCAACAACAAAAGAAGGGACGCGCCAGATGGAGCGCCGTCTACTGGAAAGAAACAAAGTTGCGACCACGGTCTACCTGTCGGTACCAGGCGGCCGTTTGCATCGTTGTCGGGCAAGAAATCTATCAGCCATGGGTGTCTTCCTCGAGATCAAAGCCCTTGGCCTGCCGGCAGGGACCGTGGTCAATCTGGTGTTCGCCGTAAATCTCGGCGACACAGTGCGTCTGCATCGCCGCAAGGCGGTGCTCGCGCACGTGTCCGAGCGCGGCGCCGGACTGATGATGCAAGGCCGCACGCAGCTGCGGCCGAGCGCCTGACGCCCGCGAGGCACGCGCAGCACGCCTGGCACGTCTGGTGTCTGACACCGGGTTAGAACGCGTCCTTCAGCGCCCGCGTTTTCGCAAACACCTCGACGTCCGTCGCGCCGGATAGGCCGACGTTTTCGCGCAGCTCGCGGCTCGCCGCGCGAAGGAACGGGTTGGTGGCCTTCTCCGCGGCGAGCGTCGTCGGAATCGTGGGCCGGCCGAGCGCGCGCAAACGCGCCACCTCAGCCGCCCGTTCGACGAGCGCCGCGTTCTTGGGCTCCACCGTCAGCGCGAAGCGCGCGTTCGCCTGCGTGTACTCGTGGGCACAGTAGATCCGCGTCGCGTCCGGCCAACGCAGGATCTTGCCGAACGAGCTCCACATCTGCGCCGGCGTGCCCTCGAACAGCCGGCCACAGCCGATCGCGAACAGCGTGTCGCCGACGAATGCGACCTCGTCGCCGCGGAAGAAATAGACGATGTGGCCGCGCGTGTGTCCCGGCGTGTCGTAGACCTCGGCGCGGTGTCCGCCGAGCGCCACGACGTCACCGTCGCCCACGCCTTCGTCCATGCCGGGGATTCGCTGCGCGTCGGCGCGCGGACCGACGATCGTGCAGCCGGTCTCGCGCTTGAGCGCGAGGTTGCCGCCCGCGTGGTCGGGGTGATGGTGCGTGTTCAGGATGTGCGTGAGCTTCCAGCCCTTCGTGTCGAGCTCGCGCAGGATCACGTCCGCGTCGGGGGTGTCCACGGCCGCGGTTACCTCGGCGTCCGCGTCGTGCAGCAGGTAGCCGTAGTTGTCGGCGAGGCACGGGAACATGTGGATCTCGAGCGAGCTCATGGCGCCTGTTATCGTACAATGCCTCGCCGACATCCGCAGACTTCGTCCGAGCTTCGCAATGCCGATCATCACGTTACCCGATGGGTCCAAGAGAACCTACGACGCCGGCGTCGACGGCGCCGCGGTCGCGCGCAGCATAGGCCCGCGGCTCGAGCGCGACGCGGTTGCCGTGCGCGTCGACGGCGCGCTCCGCGATCTCAGTCGGGCGATCGAGGCCGACGCGAACGTCGAGATCGTCACGCGCACGTCGCCCGACGGCCTCGAGCTCCTGCGTCACGACGCGGCCCACGTGATGGCCGAGGCCGTCAAGGAGCTCTACCCGGAGACGCAAGTCACGATCGGCCCGGCGATCGAAAACGGCTTCTACTACGACTTTGCCCGCAAGGAGCCTTTCACACCCGAGGACCTCGAGAAGATCGAGGCGCGGATGCACGAGATCGTGCAACGCAACGAGGAGATCAAGCGCGAAGTCTGGAAGCGCGACGCCGCCGTGGAGTTCTTCCTCGCTCTGGGCGAGAAGTACAAGGCCGAGATCATCGGCGCAATCCCGGCGGCCGAGGACATCAGCCTCTATCGCCAGGGCGGCTTCATCGATCTCTGCCGCGGCCCACACCTGCCGTCCACGGGCAGGCTCGGCAAAGGCTTCAAGCTCACCAAGCTCGCCGGCGCCTATTGGCGCGGCGACTCGCGCAACGAGATGCTGCAGCGCATCTACGGCACGGCGTGGTCCGACGAGAAGGAGCTCAAGGCGTATTTGGACCGGCTCGCCGAGGCCGAGCGGCGCGACCACCGCAAGCTCGGCCGTTCGATGGACCTCTTTCACTTCCAGGACGAAGCGGTCGGCGCGGTGTTCTGGCACGCGAAGGGCTGGGCGCTGTTCCGCACGCTCGTCGAGTACCTGCGCGGCCGCCAACTCGCGGCCGGGTATCGCGAGGTCAACACGCCCGAGCTCATGGATCGGTCGCTGTGGGTGGCGTCGGGCCACTGGGACACCTTCGGCGAGAACATGTTCACGAGCGAGACGCGCGACGAGCACGTGCTCGCGGTGAAGCCGATGAACTGCCCGGGCCACGTGCAGATCTTCAAGAACGATCTGCGCAGCTATCGCGACCTGCCGTATCGCGTGTCCGAGTTCGGCAAGGTGCACCGCTACGAGCCGTCGGGCGCGCTGCACGGCCTGATGCGCGTGCGCGCATTCACGCAGGACGACGCGCACATCTTCTGTACGGAGCAGCAGATCACCGAGGAGACGGGCAACGTCTGCCGGCTGCTGCTCAGCATCTACAAGGACTTCGGCTTCGACGACGTCGTGATCAAGTTCGCCGACCGGCCCGCGAAGCGCGTCGGCGCGGATGCGGTCTGGGATCGCGCGGAGGCCGCGCTGCAGAGCGCGATGCAATCGCTCGACCTTCCGTACACGCTGAACAAGGGCGAAGGCGCGTTCTACGGCCCAAAGATCGAGTTCGCGCTGCGCGACGCGATCGGCCGCGACTGGCAATGCGGTACGCTGCAGGTGGACCTCAACTTGCCGAATCGCCTCGGCGCCACGTATATCGGCGAGGACGGCAACCGGCACACGCCGGTGATGCTGCACCGCGCGATCTTCGGCTCGCTCGAGCGGTTCATCGGCGTGCTGCTCGAGCACTACGCCGGCGCGCTGCCGTTCTGGCTCGCACCCACGCAGGTCGTCGTCGCCACGATCACGTCCGACGCCGACGCGTACGCGGGCGACGTGCGTGCGCGCCTCGGCGAAGCCGGCTTGCGCGCAGAGATCGACGTGCGCAACGAGAAGATCAACTACAAGGTGCGCGAGCACAGCCTCGCGAAGACGCCGGTCATTTTCGCTCTCGGCAAGCGCGAGGTGGCCGAGGGCACGGTGTCCATGCGCCGCTTCGGGCAGCAAGCGCAGTCCACGCTGCCGCTCGCGCAGGCCGTTGACGACCTGCGCGCCGAGGCACTGTCGCGAGGCCGCGAAAAATAGGGACATGTTGCATTTTCGGCGATCCGGCGCAGGCTCTCTACAGGCTCGGTCGAAAATGCAACATGTCCCTATTTTTCGCTAGGGGAGAACGATGCGGTTGGTGAGTTTCGAGATCGATGGGCGGCCCGGCTTCGGGATCGTGGCGGGAGACGGCGTAGTCGACGCCGGCAAGCGTCTGGGCGGAAAATACCGCGGCCTGCGCGATGTGCTGCTCGCGGGCGCGCTGCCGGAGCTTCGCAAGCTCGAGCGCGAAAAACCCGATCACGCGCTCGCGGACGTGGCGTTCCTACCCACGATTCCCGACGCCGCCGCGAAGCTGCTCTGCATCGGCATCAACTACATGCCCCACATCAAGGAGATGGGCCGGGAGCGCCCCGAGCATCCCGTGGTCTTCGTGCGCTTCGCCGACAGCCTCGTGGGTCACGGCCGTGCGCTCGAGCGGCCGCGCGCCTCCAAGAGCTTCGACTACGAAGGCGAGCTCGCGGTGATCGTGGGCAAGCGCGCGCGCCACGTGAGCCGCTCGCGCGCTCTCGACTACGTCGCGGGGTACAGCTGCTTCAACGACGGCAGCATCCGCGACTACCAGCGCCACTCGGGGCAGTTCACGCCGGGCAAGAACTTCCACGCGAGCGGTTCGTTCGGGCCGTGGCTCGTGACCACGGACGAGCAACCCGACCCCAAGAAGCTGCAGCTGCGCACGCGCTTGAACGACAGCGTCATGCAGGACGAAAGCGTCGCCGAGCTCTGCTTCGACATCCCGCAGCTCATCGAGTACTGCTCCACGTGGGCACAGCTCGAGCCGGGCGACGTGATCGTCACGGGCACGCCGGGCGGCGTCGGCGCGGGCCGCACGCCGCCGCTGTGGATGAAGGCCGGCGACGTCGTCGAGGTGGACATCACAGGCATCGGCGTCCTGCGCAACCCGGTCGTGGATGAGACGTCCGCTTAGCTCGAGACCCCGGAACCGGGACGCCGGCGGCTCCGCACGGCGCCCGCTCGCCCTCGTCCTGGCGCTGCTCGGTTGCCTGCTCGCGCGCGCCGCCACGTCGGAGGACGCGCCGGATCTCGACTGGATCGACCGCGATGCGCTCGCCGCCGGCGAGGTGCTCGTGCGCTCCGATCGCGCGGAGCGGCCGCTGACCGCCTCGATCACAGTCGCGACCGAAATCGACGCGCCGCCCGCCGTCATTTGGGACGTGCTCATCGCGTGCCAACTCGCGCCGCAGTACGTGCCGAACGTCGTGAGCTGCAGGTCGATCGAAAAAGTGGACGACGGCCGCGGCGAGCTGTTCCTCCAAGTCGTAAAACCCGCGTTCTTCCTGCCGACCTTCGAGCACGTATTCCGCCTCGACTACCACCCGTACCGCCGCATCGACGTGCACCGCGTGAGCGGCCCGCTCGCGCACTTGGAAGGCAGCTGGTGGCTCTTGCCGCAGCCGTCGGGGAAGATCTTGCTCATCTATGGAATGGAGATCGACCCCGGCGGACTGGTGCCGCGCTTCTTGGTGCGCGCCACGCTGAAACGCGATCTGCCTCGTCTCGTCCGGGCCGTTCGCGAGCGCGCCGAAGCCGCCGCCCGCTGACCGCAATCGCAGGACGCAGAGACGGCCGGTTCACGCTTACCCGGCTGTGATCGCGATCACTCCGCTAAGCCCGCGTGTTTGCTACGGTTCCGGACATGCAACCGTTGGACAGCAGCGCGCCTCGAATCCTGATCCTCGAGGCCGACGCCAAGCTGCGCGCGACGTTGCTCCGCTATGCGGTGAAGGGCTGGCAGGGCACCGCCGTCCAGTCGATGGGCGCGAGCCTCGCCGACATCGTCAGCGACAGTGACCGCCTGCGTAACTTCGACGTGCTGCTCGTCGGCTGCGACTTCTCGGCCGACGGCAGCTCAGACAGTGCGAACCTGCGCGCGCTGCGCGCGATCAGCGCCGACCCGGCGAATCCCGCGGTGATCCTGCTGACCACCAAAGGCAGTGAGTACACGGCCGTTCAAGCCATCAAGTCGGGCGCGTTCGACTACATACCAAAGGCCCTGCTCGGCCGCGAGCAGATCTTGAGCGCGGTGCAGCGCGCGATGCTGCATCGCAAGGGGCCGATCGGCACGCGCGACGGCACCGTCACCGGCGTGCTGCGACTCTTCGGCTACGACATGCGCCGCTGCCTCGCGAACCGCGAGAACGTGTCGGTGCACGTCGCGTTCGGCGCCGAGCGCGGCAAGGAAGTCGTGCTCAAGGTGCTGCACCGCGGCCGCGGGTCTCTCTCGCGCGACCGCAACTTCGAGCGCTTCGTCGACGAGTTCAAGCTGCTGTACGACATCAACGACCCGGCCGTACCCGAGATCTACGACTTCCGCGTGACGAGCCAGTATTGCTACATCGCGATGGAGTATTTCGTGCTCGGCCACCTCGGCGGCAAGCTCGGGCACGCCGCGACCCCCGCCGTGGCGCTGAAGAACACCGCGGAGATCGCGCACGCGCTATCGATCATCCACGGCGCGGGCATCGTGCATCGCGATCTCAAGCCTGGGAACATCATGCTGCGCGACAACGGCACCGTCGCGTTGATCGACTTCGGCATCTCGCGCTCGGCGCACGTGAATCGCGAGGGCGCGGACGGGGGCGGGACGATCAGCGGCACGCCGTACTACATGAGCCCCGAGCAAGCGCGCGGCTCGAGCACGGACGAGCGCACGGACCTCTACGCGCTCGGCGTGATCCTCTATCAAATGTTGACGGGCGAGAAGCCGTACGCGGGCGACACGCCCGAGGCCATCCTCGAGCAGCATTGCAACGCGCCGGTGCCGCGCCTGCCTCGCGGCCTCGTGCTGTACCAGGCGCTGCTCGACCGCATGCTCGCGAAGGACGCCACGCAGCGGCTCGCGAGCGCGCGCGAGCTGCTCGAAGCGATCGATTCGCTGTCGGCGGCCGCGGCGGCGGAGGCGGAAAGCGCGGAGGCGTTGTCAGCGTAAGGGTGTTCCGTCTCGCGGAATTAGGGTCAGACCCCGGGGTCAGACTCCGCGGAATTAGGGTCAGACCCCATTTCCGGCGGGCGGATCGCTAGCCTCGGCGTCTACCGGGAAATGGGGTCAGACCCTGCAATGGGGTCAGACCCTACCGATCCCTTCAGCGACGCGAAATCGAACAGGTCGCGGTCAGCGAGATGCGACTTAGTGACGTTCTGTAGGCTGCGAAACAGGCGGTCGCTGCGGCCCGGGTCTTCCTGCTCCCACTTCGCGAGCATCGCCTTCACTTCGCGGCGCTTCATGTTGTCCTGCGAGCCGCAAAGCTTGCACGGAATGATCGGGAAGCCGCGGCCGCGCGCGTAGCGCGCGATGTCGTGCTCCGCGCAGTAGGCGAGCGGGCGGATGACGACGTGCTTGCCGTCGTCGGAGAGGAGCTTCGGCGGCATGGCCTTCATCCGGCCGCCGTAGAACATGTTCAAGAACAGCGTCTCGACGATGTCGTCGCGGTGGTGCCCGAGCGCGACCTTGGTCGCGCCGAGCTCGCTCGCCACGCGGTACAGCACGCCGCGGCGCAGCCGCGAGCACAGCCCGCACATGGTTTTGCCGGGCTCGATCACGCGCTTGACGACGGAATAGGTGTCTTCCTCCACGATTCGATAGCGCACGCCGAGCTCGTCCAAGTAGCGCGGCAGCACCTCCACGGGGAAGTCGGGCTGCTTCTGGTCGAGATTGACGGCCACGAGCTCGAAGCTCACGGGCGCACGACGCTGCAGGCTCAGCAGCATGTCGAGCAGCGTGTAGGAATCCTTACCGCCGGAGAGGCAGACCATGACGACGTCGCCGTCCTCGACCATTCGATAGTCGCCGATCGCCTTGCCCACTTGACCGCGCAAGTGCGCCTGCAGCTTTTGCCAACGGCCCGAGGGGTCGCGCTGCTCGGAGCGCTCGTCGCCGGGCTCTAGACCCGAGTCATGCGCGGAGGTGATTGCTGGCTGTTCGAGACCTGCCATGGTTATCAACGACTAATCAAGGAGTTTGCCACTAGTCAAGAGCCGGTTCCGGGGCTGCGGTCGACGTCGCCGCAACATAATACAAGAGTCGCCAACGAGCGACGATCCCCGGTCACTGTGACCCCTATCACTGCAACACTTCGCGCTTTTGCCTAGTGTTGTGCCCCTCGATTACGTAAACCGGTTGCTATGAAGCGTACGGCCATCGCAGTTGTGTTGGCGCTTGCAGCGCTGGGATTGCTGATATCTCTAGCGCTCGAATCTCGTCCGATGCCGGTCGAAGTGCACGTAGCCCAGTATACGATCGCTTCCGACCTCGAGCGCATCAACGACGACTTCAAGACGCTCGTCGCCACACTCGAAGATTCCTGGAACGAGACGCAAGCTCCGGGAGAAGCCGCTCGCGCGCTGCTCGCGCGAATCGCGGGTCAGCCGCAGCTGTTGCCGCGCTCGTTGTTCGAGCTGCGCGGCAGCGCGAGCCAAGAGCAGCGGCTGCAGAACAGCTTCGACGGTTTCACGAAAACCATCGAGGACTCCGCGGGGCTCGCCGGCGAGCTGCTCACCGACGAGACCGACTACTCCACGAGCGTGGCGTTCCTGCGAGAATCCGGCACGCGCGTCATCGAGCAGATGCGCGATCTCAAGCTCGACCGCGCCGCGGCCGACACCTTCCAGCTCGTCGTCGGCACGCTCGACTTCGCCGGGCCGAAACCTTCGGTCCAAGAGTTCCAGCTGCGCCGCCTGCTCGTGGCGTTGGGCCGCGATCAGCGCGTCGACGGGATGCCCGCCGACATGGACCGCCTGCGCGCCTCCGTCGACACGATCTTGACCAAGAAGGCCAACATTCAGAGCAGGCTGCGGCAGCTCGCCGGCACGCCTGTGGTCGCCTACGCGACCAACCTGTCGCTCGCCGCCCGCGACCTGTATCAGACGACCACCGCGCGCGTCGACCAGGCGCGTTTGATGCTGTCGGTCTATGCGGTGGTGCTGCTGCTCGCCGTCGGCTTCGTGGCCGCGCGCTTGCACGGCAGCTACCGCGAGATCAACCGCGCGAACACGGATCTCGCGACGCTCAACGAGTCGCTCGAGCAGCGCGTCCAGGAGCGCACCAACGAGCTCGCCGGCACGCTCAGCGACCTCAAGGAATCGCAGGTGCAGCTGGTGCAGGCCGAGAAGATGTCGTCGCTCGGTCAGCTCGTGGCCGGCATCAGCCACGAGATCAACACGCCGCTGCTCTATCTCGCGAACAACGGCGAGCTCATCGCCGAGCGTATCTCGTTGATGCGCGAGTTCGTCACCAGCTGCGCGGCGGCGTTCTCGATCAAGTCGGAAGACTTCAAGGACCGTGCGGAGTACCAGACGCGGTTCGTAGGCGCCCTGAAGGACGTCAAGACGATGCTGCGCGACGCGGAGCTCGAGTCGGCGCTGCAGGAGGCCCAGGACTTGGCGCGCGACAGCATCGCGGGACTCGGCGACCTGACGGAGATGGCGCAGAGCTTGAAGGACTTCAGCCGTCTCGACCGCGCGCCCGTGGCGAGCTTCGACGTGAACGCCGGTCTCGACAAGACCTTGGTCATCGCCAAGAACATCGTCAAACACAAAGCCAACGTGCGGAAGTTCTACGGCGAGATCCCCGAGATCCAATGCTCGCCTTCGCAGATCAACCAGGTGTTCCTCAACATCATCACCAACGCTGCGCAGGCGATCGAGAACCATGGAGAGATCGTCATCACGACCAGGCTCCACGACCCGCGGCATATCGCGATCCGCATTGCGGACACCGGCTGCGGCATCCCGGAGGAAAACCTGAGCAAGATCCGCGACCCGTTCTTCACGACCAAGGAGGTCGGCACGGGCACGGGCTTGGGACTGTCGATCGTCGACGAGATCATCCGGAGCCACCGCGGCGATCTCATCGTCGAGTCGGAAGTCGGCAAGGGCTCCGCGTTCACGGTCGTGCTGCCGATCAAGCAGACCGCGGCGCCGACGGCCGAGGCTCCCGCCGCAGCCCCGAGTGACGAATATGTAGAGCCGTTGGCGGAGGCCGTCTAGCGGAATGGAAGCGCAAGTCGACGCCGCCCGCCCCCGCCTGCTGTTCGTAGACGACGAGCAGCGCGTGCTGAACTCGATGCGGATCATGTTCCGCCGTCAGTTCGATCTGTTCCTGGCGTCGCACGGCGCCGAGGCGCTCGACATCGTCAAGGACAAAGACATCGACGTGATCGTGGCCGACCACCGGATGCCGAAGATGACCGGCGTCGAGGTGCTGTCGAAGGTCCGCACGATGTCGCCGCGCACGGTGCGCATCCTGCTCACCGGCTACGCCGACCTCGACGCGGTCGAAGGCTCCATCAACGAGAGCGAAGTCTTCCGGTTCCTCACGAAACCCTGTGCGCCGAAGCAGCTGCGCGAGACGATCGAGCTCGCGGCGAAGCTGGCGCGCGAGGCGCCGGCGTTCGAGGCGTCGGAGCCGCTGAGCGCCGAGGACACGCTCGAGATCGTGATGGAGAGCGACACCGTCAAGGAAATCACGAGCCAGAGTCGCGCGGCCGCGGCGCAGGCCGCGAAAAGGCCGGACCGCACGTCGAGCACCGACATCATGCAAGCGCCGCAGTTTCCGCCCGCCGCAGCCCCGGAGGCTGCCGCCACGACGGAAACGGCCAAGAAACTGGCCACGGGACTCGGCGTCGTCGTGTTCTCGAGCGACAACGAAGTCATCGACACGGTGCAGAAAGCCGTGCGCGGCCGGCTGCCCGTTTACAACGCCGGCAACATCGTGCATGTCATCAAGATCATCGACGAGCACCGCCCCGGCGTGCTCGTTACCGACGTGTCCGAGGACAAGGCGACGATCCAGTCGCTGACCGCGCGCTTGAAGGAACACCTGCCGCAGCTCGTGACGATCGCGGTCTCCCAGCACCGCGACGTGCTCGACATGGTGTGGCTCATCAATCACGGGCAGATTTTCCGTTTCCTGCGCAAACCGCTGTCGGCCGGCCGTTGCGCGATCAGCTTGCAGGCGGCGCTGCAGCACCACCGCCTGCTCCTGAAGAACCCGGAGCTCATCAAGCGCCATGAAGTGGACCCGACCGCGACTGCCGACGGCAGCATCGTCGAGAACATGCTCGCCAAGCTGAAGAACATGAAGCGCCTGTGGGGTAACGCATGAGCACCGAGAGCAGCAGCAAGAGCGCGTCGCGCCAAGGCGACTTGATGCTTTGGGTCGCGGGCGGAGTGATCGCGACGGTCGGAGTCGCGTGGCTCGTGATCCTGCGCCCCTGGGCATCCGGTGAGACCCAACAGGTGTCGACGACGCCGGCGCCCACGATCACGGTTGCCACGGCGGGCCTCGCGCCGCCCGCCGAGGAGCCCGCGGCATCCGGCCAAATCGACAACGGGCTCGACAACCCGTTGCGCATGGCGAAGCTCGCGTACGACGCGGGCATGCTCGTCGAGCCGGCGGAGTACAGCGCCTGGACGCTCTATACCAAAGTGCTCAAGAGCGAGCCGAACAACGCGGAGGCGATCGAGGGCATCACGAAGGTCGCCGACGACCTCGTACGCCGCGGCGAGACCGCGCTCGATCAAGGCCGCTTCGACGACGCGCGCGCCACCATCGAGCGCGTCCGCGCCGTCTTGCCGCAGCATCCGGGCGCAAAGGCGCTCGCGGAGAAGATCTTCCCCGTCGCGACGGCGACCGCGAAGATCCAACCGGAATTCAAGCCCGAATTGCCCGTGCCGCCGCCGCCCAAGATCGTGCAAGTCGAGGCGGCCCCGCAACCGCCGCCGAAGCCGGTGGTCGACCCGGTCGTCGAAGCGAGCGCCGCGTTCGAGAAGGCCATGGCCGCGAGCCGCCTCCTCACGCCCACCGATCAGAGCGCGAAGCACTTCGTCGACGTGCTCGTCGCCGCGAATCCGAATCACGAAGCCACACGCCACGCGCAGCAACGGCTGACGAGCGAATTCTTGTCGCGCGCCACCCAGTCGCTCGAGGCGCTCGACAGCGAAGCCGCGCGCATCTGGATCGACGAGGCCGAGGCCGTCGGCGCCGACCCGAACGGCGTGCGCGCCGCGCGCAACAACCTCACCGAGCAATTGATCGCGATGGAATCGGCAAAGCCGATGCCCGCTTCGGCGCTGAAAATCACGACCTACGTCGCCCCGGAGTATCCGGCGCGCGCGCTCGAGCGCCACATCGAGGGCTGGGTCGACGTGGAGTTCACGGTCGCCGTCGACGGCAGCACCCACGACATCAAGGTCGCCGACGCCTCGCATGACAACTACTTCCGCCGCGAAGCCGTGGCGGCCGTCGAGAAATGGCGGTTCGAGCCGCGCGTCTTCATGAATCGGCCGATCCCGCAGCGCTCCTACACGCGGATGCGCTTCGTCCAGTGACGTGCGGCGGCCGTCGCCCAGGCGAACGATCGTTTGGGATTCGACATAACGCTCAAAGCCGCAATTCCGTTCGCTCCCGGTTAGGCTAAGATTCCAGGCAGAGGTCTCGGCCAAGAAAGACCGCGGAGAGTACGTCAATGCCCAGCATGAAAATCCACGCCGCTGCGTTGCTGATACTCGGCTCACTCGGCTCGGCCGGCTCCGCCTCGGCTCAGGATCTACGCTGCGATTGCACCAGCGTGGTCGACACCTGCACCGCCGAGGTCGCGGCACGCGGCAGCTTCCTCGAGGTGAAGACCAACAAAGCTCAGTGCTCGCGCGTCGACTACTTCGTCGACGGCCAGCCGTTCGTCTCGGTGGTGGTCGACGGCGAGGACCGGCAGGACTGGCCCGCGCGCACGACGAATCCGAAGATCCTCGTGCAGAGCTGCCAGGTGTGCCGCGAGAATTCGCCGGCCGCACGACCGCTCGCGCCGCGAGCTCCCGCCGCCGCGCCGGCCGCCGACGGAGGCGAGAAGAAATTCGAGCCCCTGCTCGCGGCGCAGCCGGAGTATCCCGCCGCGGCCCGCGCACGGGGCGCGCAGGGCCACGTCGACGTGGAGTTCACCGTGAACGCCGCGGGCATGGTGGAGAACGCGCACGTGGTCGCCTCCGAGCCGCGCGCCACCTTCGACAGCGCCGCGCTTGCCGCGGTTGCCCGCTGGCGCTACCCCGCCGTCCCCGACCGCGCGCCGCAGACGGTGCAGCAACGCATCGAGTTCAAGCCCGACGTCGCGCGCACCGGCGCGGTCGCGGCAACGCTCCGTCCCGTGGGGCCGCGCAACGAGTGCATGCGCGAGGACACCGTGTACAACTACGGCGAGAGCGTGGACGTGGGCATGATCAACGTCTGCGGCGAGCCGCTGCACGTGTACGGCTGCGCGCGGGGCACGGGCAGATATGCAGAGCGCTGGGTGTGCAACGACACCGAGGATCAAGGCAGCGTGATCGTCGCCGCCAGCGATCGCCGCGCCGGCGGCCGGGTCACTCTGGCGATGCCGCAGGGGTCCCGCACGTTCACCTACGCGGACAGCTTCGTCCTGTCGCGCGCACCGAACTCGCAGTACCTGTGGGTCGTGTGCGCGGAGCAGGACACGGGCTGCCGCGGCAACGCGCGCGACTGGACGCGCTCGGTGGCCGGCCAGCCGGCGAGCCTCGATCCGCAAGACCGAAGCGCGCTCGCGATCGCCCGCTCGTACTAAGCCTTCACGGCCCCCCGGGGCGCTCCGGCGCCGCGCCGCTCGCGGCCGACGCCGGCGGGTGCGCCGCCCCGTCGGAATGCCGCTTCGTTGCGAGCCCGGTGAGCAGCACCGTCAAGAGCGTCAAACCGAACGCGAACAGGAAGCCCGCCACGGCGATGCGTTGCGCACGCGAGGGGCGGTTTCGAGTCGCTTGCGGGGTCGCGTCGGAGGGCATCGGGATCGAGTAGGATGGTGTCGCCGGTGAGCGTCCATCATACGCTGCCGAACCCGCACGGCGAACCAACGCCGCGTGCCTGGGTCTGATGTAAAACCGAGCGGAAACCGGACCGACCATGCGGATCTCGCCCTCGCCCATCCTGGCTCTGTTGGCCGCCCTCTCCGTCGCCCATGCGGCGCCGGCCCGCACGCTGCAGGACGTGCGCAATACCGGGACGCTGCGCGTCGGGGTCACCCTGTTCGCGCCGTGGGCCGCGCGCGCGCCGAACGGCGACCTCATCGGTTTCGAGGTCGACGTGGCGCGGCAGCTCGCCGCCGACATGGGCGTCAAGGCCGAGGTGCTGCCCTACGAGCTCGGCCGGCTGATCCCGGCGCTCGAGTCGGGCGAGATCGACGTGATCGCCGCGGGCCTCACGATAACGCCGGACCGCGCGCTGCACGTGAACTTCAGCGCGCCGTACGCCGAAGGCGGCATCGCTCTCGCCACCCACTCCAAGAAGACGGCGAACGTCGCGAACCTCCAAGACTTGAACAGCGCGGCCTACAAGGTCGCGGCCGTCGAAGGCTCCGTGGCCCAGGAGCTCGCCAAGCGCTTGCTGCCGCGGGCCGAGCTCAAGCCCTTCGAATCGGTGGACGCGGCGAGCACCGCGCTGCTCAAGGGCGAGGTCGACGCCTATCTCGAGGACGAGCCGGTGCCCACCTTCCTCGCCCTCGAGAACCCGCAGACGATCGACGTGCCGATCGACCGGCCCCTGCTCGTCAGCAAGGCGGGCTTCGCGGTGATCAAAGGCGACGCCGACTTCCTGGCGTTCTTGAACGCGTGGATCGTGGCGCGCGACGCCGACACGTGGCTGCCGACCACGGAGGCCTATTGGTTCAAGTCGTTGCGTTGGAGGGACCGCTTGGGTGATGGGCCGCATCGCTAGAGGGATCGCGCCGGCGCTGCTGCTGCTCGCGGCGGGGGCCGCGCTGGGGCAGCCGTCCGACGTGCCGCTTCCGCCGCGTATCGATCGGCCGCCGGCCAAGGCGCCGCCGAGTGCCGGCCGTGATGCGCCCACGCCGATCATCGTGACCGAGCCGATCGCACCGCGCTCCGCTCGCGCCCGCGAGCCGCTCACGGCGTTCTCCTTCGGCCGGCCGCCGAACGCCGCGCGGCTCGCGCCGCTCCCTCCGGCGATCGCGGAAGCTCACAGCGACGCACCCGACGAGATCGTCGTCATCGGCGGCCGGCGCCTCCCCGACCTCGGCAGCGAGTGGCGCGACCAGGGCGGCGACGAGCGGCGCCGCCTCGGAAAAACCATTCTGCCGGTCTACGATCCGGAGCATCCGGTGACGTTTCCGAACACCTGGGTGCTCAACCAAGAGCAGCAGCGCGTCGGCTACATCGAGCTGTTCCGCTTCAAATTCGGCAAGAAGGCGAAGGACTGACGCGGCGGATGGATGCGCCGCGCGCCGCCCACTTTCCGACGTTCAAGCAGCTGCGTTACTTCGTCGCTCTCGTCGAGCAGCGGCACTTCGGCCGCGCCGCGGCGCAATGCTTCGTGTCGCAATCGGCGTTCAGCATCGCGATCCAGGAGCTCGAGTCGCTGCTCGACGCCAACCTCGTGGACCGCACCAACCGGCGCGTGACGATCACGGCGGTCGGCAAAGAGATCGCGGTGCTCGCCAAGCTCTGCATCCAGGACTTGACGACGCTCGTCGAGGTCGCGCGCGGCCGCAGCCGGCCGCTCACGGGGCCGCTCCAGCTCGGCATCATCCCGACGGTCGCGCCGTTCCTGCTGCCGCGCGTGCTGCCGCTGCTGCGCAAACGGTATCCCGAGCTCAAGCTGTTCCTGCACGAGGACTTGACGGAGCGGCTCAACGAGCAGCTGCTCGACGGCACGCTCGACGCCGTGCTGCTCGCGTTGCCCTACGACCTCCGCGGCGCCGAGACGATGGAGCTCTTCGACGACCGATTTCGGCTCGCGGCCCGCGCGGGGACGAAGCTCGTCGACCCGGAGCACTACCGTTTCAGCCGGTTGAACGCGGGCAGCGTGCTGCTGCTGCGCGAAGGTCACTGCTTGCGCGATCACGCGATCGAGGCCTGCCGGATCCGCGAGACGCCGAAGTTGAGCCGCATGTCGGCGTCGAGCCTGCTCACGCTCATCGAGATGGTGGACGCCGACTTGGGTGTTACGTTCCTGCCGGAGATGGCCGTGGGGTCCGCGCTGCTGCAGGGCACGCAGGTGAAGACCTATCCGCTCGGCGACAAGAGCTATCGCACGGTCGCGCTCGCGTGGCGGCGCGGCAGCGTGCGCGCCGAGGAGTTTCGCGAGCTCGGCAAGTTCATCGCGGACCAGCGCGACGGCTGATCGGCGTGCTGCGGCTCGAAGCCGGTTACGTCTAGCACGGCACGGCACGGTACGGAGTCGGCGGTTGCCCGCTCGTTCAACGCGTTGCGGCAAATTCGATGGCGAGCTCCACGCGCCGGTTCGCGGCGCGACCGTCTGCGCTGCCATTGTCCGCAACGGGGCGCGTGTCGGCGTAGCTCACGGAGTGCAGACGCTGCGGCGCGAAGCCGTGCGTTAGGAAGAACTCGGTGACGATGTTCGCTCGCGCGGAGGCCAGGTCCCAATTCGACCGGAATTCGCCGCCGAGCACGGGCCGATCGTCGGTGTGGCCTTCGACCGAGATCTGCGCAGCGCCGACTTCGAGCAACGTGCCCGCGAGCTCATTCAACAGCGGCAGCGCGGACGAGTGCGGCTCCGCGCGCGCGGAACCGAACAGCGCGACTTCGGGAATCGTGAGCACCACGCCTCGTTGTTCTTGCTCGGCCGAGATCCGGCCGGCGAACCGCGCCGTGACGAGCGCCGCGAGACGGCTTTCGGGTGTGGGCTCGCTCGCGGCCAAGGATGGCGCCGCAACGGGCGCGGCGGACACGACGGGCGCACCCGCAACGACGGTCTCCGGCACCGTCGCCGCCGCGGCGTCCGGTGCCGTCAAGGCCGTGCGGCCGAACATCAGCACAACCATCGCGAGCGTCGTGCTGATCAAGTCGGCGAACGACACGAGCCAGGTATCGTCACGGTCTTCCGCCTCCCAGCCGAGATCGAGCAGCGCCGGAATGAATTCGGCGTCATCGTTACGCTGGCGGTGCCCGAGCATCACTGTGTGATCCCAGCCGCTGCGGCGGCGAACGCGTCGTGCACGGACGCGCGCGGCACGCGCACGTCGTTGATCACGTCGCGGATGTATTCCGGGTGCTGGCGCTCGTACAAGAGCATCACGGCCTGCATCGCCACGACGTTCTGCGTGAGGTGACGGCGATTGCGCTGCTCGAGCTTCGTCGCGAGCGGTTTGAGCACCAGGTTCGCGAGCACGAGACCATACACCGTGGTCATCATCGCGAATCCCATCGCTGCGCCCATGTGGCTGGTGTCACCGCCGCTCGTGCCGAAGAGCATCTGGAGCAGACCGAGCAACGTGCCGAACATGCCGAGCGACGGGGCGTAACCTGCCATCGCGCGCAGCAGCTCCACGGGGCGCACGAGCCGCTCTCGCTGCTCGGCGATTTGCCGCTGCAGCGCCATCGCGAGCTGGGGACGCTGAAAGCCGTCGAGCACGAGCTCGCAGCCGCGGCGAAGGACAGGGTCCGGAATATTCCGAGCCGCTTCCTCGGCCGGCCAAATGTTGCCGTAGCGGAAAAAGTTTGCCGCCCGCAGGAACCACTGCAGCTGCAGCTCGTCACCGTTCGGCGAATGGCGCGCAGCGCGCATTTCTCGCAGCGTGAGACGCAGCATGCGCAAGGCCGCCGGCGTGTGGGAGAGGCGCGCAACGAGCACGGTGCCGCAGGCTACCAGCAGGAAACCCGCGGCGGCGGCCACCACGGGCGAGCCGGGCGCGGCGAGCTGCACGAGGATCGACGCAATGACCACCACCAACAGCATCCCTGTCCAAATCCTGGTCGGCACGGCGTTCCTCCGTCGTTTCGAACGAGCTTCGTGGCAGAGAGCAAGATCCGCGCCAGGTCGTTGGAGCCGCCGTATCGGGGAATCGCGGGCGCCCTCCTAGCGGAAGTCCCGATCGCGAGCGCCTGACTTGTCTTCGAAAACGAACAAGACCACGATGACTGCACGCGAGGAGAACAACAATGAAAGTTTGCGTCGTCGGAGCGGGGCCGTCCGGCCTGACCACCATCAAGCAGCTTCTGGACGAAGGCCACGAAGTCGTCTGTTTCGACAAGGGCCGCAGCATCGGCGGAATTTGGCACCGCCACCCTGACGACGACGGCGAGATGAAAGCCTACGACAACCTGATCTTGTCGATCTCGCTGAAGCTGATGTCGTTCTCCGACTTCATGGTCGAGGACAGGCGGTTCGTCGGCCGCAAGGGCTATCTCGAGTATCTGCATAGATACGCCGCCGAATTCGATCTCGAGCGGCACGTGCGCCTCAATTCCGAGGTGGCGTACATTCGCCCCGCCGGCTCCGAATGGCTCGTAGCGGTCCGCTCCGAAGGTGCAACGACCGAGCACCTATTCGACGCCGTCGCGATATGCTCGGGTCCGTTCCGCGAGCCCAACATGGACGTCGAGCAACTCGCCAACTTCCAAGGCGACGTCGTTCACTCCTCGCGGTATCGCAACAACGAGCAGTATCGCGGCAAGAAGGTTCTCGTCGTGGGGCTCACCGAGTCCGGGGCGGACATCGTCAGGGAAATTTCGGACGTCTCGCACGAATGCACGTTGTCGATCCGGTCACGGTCGTATTTGGTGCCGCGCCTGTTCGCGGGAAAGTATTCGACCGACATGCTCACGTTCAGGGCAAGTCACTACGAATTTTTCGTGCGCGCCGCGGACGTGCCGTTCGCCATGCCGAGCTTCTTCGAGGACGAGCACGCCTCGCGATCGGAATTTCTCGAGGCGGCCCGGCTATCCGGGCTGGTTCTTCTCGGCTTGGGCTCGCTCGGCGGCAATACGCAACCATCGACGAACGGCGCCGCGGAAGAAGCGCCCGATGCCATCAACAATCTCGGCGAGCCCATGTGGCCTCTCAAGCTCGATCTCGGCACCGACCTGAGCAAGGAGCACATCTCGTTGATCGACGAGTGGAACCGAAAGTGCAACAACGGCACGGGTTCCTACATCCCCAAGGTGATCTACTGCAAGAACGTGAGCTTCCTCCCGAACATCGCGAACGGGAAGATTCGTGTCGACGATTCGGGCATAGAGCGCATCGAGGGCCGCATGGTCCACTTCCGGAGCGGCCGCGTCGAAGAGTTCGACTCAATCGTGCTCTGCACGGGGTTCAAGGCCAATTTCTCGGTCCTGCGCGATGTCGAGATCCCGGGCAACAACGTCCGGAATCTCTACAAGCACGCCTTTCATCCGGCGTGCCACGGCCGGCTGGCGTTGATCGGCTTCACGAGGCCGTTTACCGGCGGAATCCCGATATGCGCCGAGATGCAAGCGCGTTATTTCGCTCTGCTGTGCAGCCGCAAGCTCGACCTGCCTGACGATGTCAGAGAGCGGATCAAGCGAGAGAAGGAATGGGAGGAGTGGTTCACGGAATACAGCCCCCGGCACGTCGAGTCCATACCGTCACAGGTGCTGTACCTCGACTCGATCGCCAAGGAGATCGGCTGCCTTCCCGACACGCGCGAGCTTCTCGCGGACCCGCTCCTGCTGGCGAAGCTCTGGTGCTGTTCTTTCAACCAAGCTTCGTACAGGCTCACGGGGCCTCACAACATGCGCGACGCCGCTCGGGCGGCCGTCATGGGAGAAGAATTTCCGGCAAGAAGCGCTACGTTCGTCTCGCTCTTCTTGGCGATGTCGTCGTTGTCGAGCTCGGCCCATCCCAAATACGCCGACTTCACGGAGTTTCCGTTCGTATTGGAACCGGAGCTCGAAAAGCTGGTGCGTTCGTCGCTCGAGACGACGGCGTCGCGCGCGGCACGCTTGTTCGAAAGCGATCGCCGCGTGAACCGGCCCGTCAACACCGGCGCTGTGCTCGAGACCGAAAGCTACTTCACTCCCGCGAGCGACGACCAGGACCGAAGAGCCCCAACCTAGGAATTATCGTATCGCTCCGTTCGTTGAGCGTCGATCACAGCTTCTCTACGATCACCCGTCCCTGGGAATTGACGAAAACGTGATAGCGATTGCCGTCTTTGCAACTCGCCGTGTAGTCGCTGTCGGCGTTGCGCTTTGAGCTGACGATCTGATCGCAGGGATATCCCTGCAAGGCGATCGTCGCCCTCAGATCTTTCGCCACGGGGTCGTCGGCGGCAAGCAGAGGGGCGCTACCGACGACGGCGAGCGTCATCAGAGACAGAACCGATAGCGGCTGTTTCATCATCGTTTCTCCGGCGCGGCAAGTCAGATTTTCGAGAACTGTTGCGGGTCGGCGAGAACGCCCCAGATCGCTTCCCGCGAGGAATTGATCGCGTTGGCCAGCTGTTGGTCCTCATCCTGCAAAAGAGTGACCACCTTGAGCAATAGCAGCTCATACCGTTGCCGAAGCTCTTCCAACGGGACTTTGATCTGTCCCTTGTAAAATCCCCGAAACTGATCGATCAGGTCGTCGACCTGATTCTTGAGAGAGAGTTTGGTCAAGATGCCAATGGCGTTCGTCTCGCGCAAGCGCTGCTCGAGCCCGGCCAGATCCAACGTCGGCGAGGCCGGCGCTTCCACCGGCGTAGCAGCCGCGACCGGCGGCTTGGCAGCCGTCGACAATTCTTCCGGCGCGGGCGGCGTAGGTGGGGGGCTCACGGCCGCCGGCGGTTGGCTGGATTGGGCAACCGACGCTTTGTCCTTGGGCGACGCCGGCGCCGCGACTGGCGGCTTCGTGCCTGCGTCCGCGGCGACAGGACTCACCGTCGATGGCGCGGGTGTGGGGTGCGTGCCGGCTGCCGGTACCGCACTCTCTTTGGGCGGTGCTGGTGCGGCGACTGTCGCAGTGTTGCCTGTCTCCGCTGTCACAGGGCTCTGCGTCGCTGCTATAGGTGCGGGGTGTGTGACAGTTGCTGGCGGAACTTCGCTTGTCGGCGCTGCGATAGGCGGGTGTGGCCGTGATTCTGGCTGTGGGTGGACGCAGCCGCTCAAGGTGACGATCGCCGAGACGGTGGCAATCAACAGTACGCGCATCGACGGCCCCGTCAGTTAATAGCCGAATGCCACTATAGCTCAACTCGCAGACCACCTAATGCGGCAGGAAACGGCATCACTCGAGCGCCGCGGACGATTGGTGGCCGCTCACTGCACGACGTCGCGCTGCGCGGCTGTCGAGAGACGCTCCTTCACGAGACGTAGTCCTTGAGCGTGACGACGTCGATCTCGCGAACGTCGATGACGTGGCCGTCGTCCGGCGTCTATTTCATGTGTCCACAGAGGCCGGCGTCATGGCACCGAGCCAACGCACGGCGAGCGCGAACGCCGCGAGGAAGACGAGCGAGGCCCCGAAGAACGCGGCGCCCGGCACGATCACCGGCGCGGCCGGCGACACGAAGTAGCCGAAGAGCCCGGTCCAAATCGGCGGCCCGAAGATCGACGTGAGGTTCAACATGCTTGCGAGCGCGCCTTGGAGCAGGCCCTGCTCGTCTGCCGGCACCGCCCGCGACATCAGCGCCTGCACGGCCGGCTGCGCGATCGTCCAGCCGAACGTCGCCAGCACCATTACCGGATAGATCATCCAGCCTTGCGGCACGATGCCGTAGAGCGTCGTCACGACGGCGCTCACCGCGAGACCCATCAAGATCGCCCGACGCTCGCCGAGCTTCGGCACGAGCACGCGCACGAGCCCGCCCTGCCCCACGACGAACATCACGCCGACCATCGCGAGCGAGAATCCGGTCTCCGTCGTGCTCCAGTTGAAGCGGTAGGACGTGAACAGCACCCAGGTCATCTCCGCCACGCGGTTCGCGAACGCGGCCATCACGAAGATCGCGATCAGGCCGAGCACGGACGCGTAGCGGCGGAGCTCCAATAACGCGCCGACGGGGTTAGCTCGCCGCCACGCGAACGGCTTGCGGTTCTGAAGCGCTAGCGACTCGGGCAACGCGAAGTAGGCGAACGCGAAGTCCGCGAAGCTCAAGCCCGCCGCGACCAGGAACGGCAGCCGTAGGTCGACGTCGCCGAGCAGTCCGCCGAGCGCGGGTCCCGTGATGAAGCCGAACCCGAACGCGGCGCCGATCAACCCGAAGCTCTGCGCGCGCTTCTCGGGCGGCGTGATGTCCGCGAGATACGCGCCGGCCGCGGAGAACGTGGCGCCGAATGCGCCGGCGACCATGCGGCCGACGGCGAACAGCCACAGCGAGGGCGCGAAGGCGAGCAGCAGGTAGTTCACCGCCATGCCCACGAGCGCGAGCAGGATCACCGGCCGGCGACCGAACCGGTCCGACAGCGCCCCGATCGTCGGCGCGCACAGGAACTGCGCCAGCGAGTACGCGGCCGCCAGCGCGCCGACGATATACGACGCGCGCGAAATGTCGCCGCTCTGGAACTGCTCGACGAGCTTCGGCAGGATCGGAAACGCGAGCCCGATGCCGAGCATGTCGATGTACACCACCGACAGGACGACGATCAGGCGGGTTGTGGATGACGACATCGAGCGGCCCGACGCGATGACTGCAGCCGCCGAATCCTACCCGAGAAGCCCGCCACCGATTGTCATGAATGCGGCGCGCCCGAAAAATAGGGACATGCTGGATTTTCGGCGACCCGTGAGGGTCGTCGCGCGTCGCGTCGAAAAATCCAGCATGTCCCTATTTTTCGGGGGATTGGGTGGCGTTTGCGGGAACGGGTGCGCCGGTCCCGCCGGACGCGGCTTCGTGCCGTTTGCCGAACACGCGCCCGAGCCACTGCTGGAAGTCGTCGAACACCGTGAACACCGCGGGCACGATGAACAGGCTCATCGCCGTCGACACGAACAGGCCGCCGATCACGGCCACGCCCATCGGCGCGCGGAACGACGGATCGCCCGCCCAGCCCATCGCGACGGGCGTCATGCCGGCGATCATCGCGATGCTCGTCATGACGATCGGCCGCGCGCGCTTCGAGCACGAGTCGATGAGCGAATCGAACCGCGACAGGCCCTGATCGCGCTGCGCCATGATCGCGTACTCGACGATCAGGATCGAGTTCTTGGTCACGATGCCCATGAGCATCAGCAAACCGATCAGCGAGTTGATCGCGAGGCTGTAGCCGCCGAGCCACAGCGCGACGGCCGCGCCCGCGGCCGACGGCGGCAGCGCGGTCAAGATCGTGACCGGCTGGATGAACTTGTGGAACAGCATCACCAGCACGGCGTAGATCGAGAGCACGCCGATCGCCATCGCGAGCGCGAACTGGGTGAAGATCTCCGTGATCCAGCGCGCGTTGCCGGTGCGCAGCGGCTTCACGCCCTCCGGCAGCGACTGCATGGACGGCAGCTGGTCGATCGCGTCGAGCGCATTGCCGAGCGCGAGGCCGTTTAAGTTCGCGTTGAGCGAGATGTTGCGGCTGCGATCGACGCGCGTGATCTGCGCGGGTCCGGCGCCGAGCGAGACGTCGGCCACGTTCATCAGCGGCACGGCGCCAAAGCGGCCCGGCACGGGCAGCAGCTTGATCCGCTCGAGGTCGCCCCGCGACTTGTCGTTCAAGCGCACGCGGATCGGGATCTGGCGGTTGTCGAGGTTGAACTTCGCGAGGCCCGTGTCCACGTCGCCGCTGGTGGCGATGCGGGTGACGAGGCTTAGGGTCTCGGTCGTGACGCCGAGCTCCGCGGCGCGGTCGGAAAGCGGCCGGATCACGATCTCGGGCTGCTGCAGCGACGCGCTGCTCGTGATCGTACCGATGCCCGGCATCTGCCGAAGCTCGCGCTCCACGTTCTGGGCCGCGCGGTTCAGCGCCGATGCGTCGTCGCCCGCGAGCGTCACGGCGAGGCGGTCCGCGTCCGAGCCCTCGAACTGGATCCGCGCACCCGGGATGTCGCGCAGCATCCCCGCCGCCTTGCGCTCGAACGCCTGCTGCGCGCCGCGCGTGCCGGTGGTGTTCTGGATCGTGATCGTGAGGGCGGCGCGCCGCACGCTGCCGGCTCCGCCGCCGCCGCTGAAGCCGTTGCCGCGGCCCTGCGTGCCGATGGCCGTGTAAACAGCCTTGACGTCCGGCTGCGTGACGAGCCGCTTGCGCACGGTCTCGGCCACCGCGACGGTGTCGGAGAGCGACGAGCCCGGCGCAAGCTCCACGGAGAGCCGCGAGAAGCCATTGTCGCCGGCCGGGGAGAACGCGGTGGGCAGGAACTTGAACACCACGAGCATCGAACCGATGATCACCGTGGCCGCGCTGAGCGTCTTCCAGCGGTGCTCGAGACACCAGCGCACCCGGCCGAGATACCAGGTCATGATCCGCGGCGTCGTGACCGGCTCGTCGTGCGGCTTCAGGAAATACGCGGCCATCATCGGCGTCAGCGTCCGCGCCACGAGCAGCGAGAACAGCACGGCCACCGTCACGGTGAAGCCGAACGGCCGGAAAAACTGCCCCGCGATGCCGCTCATGAAGGCCACGGGGATGAACACGGCGCAGATCGTGAGCGTGGTGGCGACGACGGCGAGACCGATCTCGATCGCGGCGTCCATCGCGGCCTCGCGCGGCGGCTTGCCGTTGCGCAGGTGGCGCACGATGTTCTCCACTTCCACGATCGCGTCGTCGACGAGGATGCCGACGACGAGCGTGAGCGCGAGCAGCGTGAGGATGTTCAGCGTAAAGCCGAGATACCACACGGCCCAGAACGTCGGGATGATCGACAGCGGCAGCGCGATCGCGGACACCGCGGTCGCGCGCCAATCGCGGAGGAAGATGAACACCACGATGATCGCGAGAATCGCACCCTCGACCAGCATCTCCATCGACGAGTCGTACGACGTCTGGATATAGCCGACCGTCGACACCGCCTCGGCGAACTTCACGTTCGGATACTCTTTCGCGAGCTCGTCGACGACGAGCTTGGCATCCTTTGCCGTGTCGAGCGCGCTCGCGCCCCAGGTGCGCACGATCTCGAAGCCGATCACCGGCTTGCCGTCGAGGAGCGCGACGGCGCGCTGCTCGCCGGCCTGGTCGCGGACGTCGGCGATCGTGTCGAGCCGCACGCTGCGGCCGTCGGGCAGCGAGATCGGCAGGCCCGCGAGGTCGTAGACGGAGGTGATGATGCCGGTGGTGCGCACGGTCTGCTCGAGCCCACCGAGCCGCGTCTCGCCGCCCGGGTACTCGGCCTGGATACGGCGCAGCTGCCGTGACACGTCGCTCGCGGTCGCGCCGAGCGCGGCCATGCGGTCGGGGTCCAGGTCCACGCGGATCTCGCGCGACACGCCGCCCACGCGCGTGACGCGGCCGACGCCTTGCACCGCGGAGAGCTCGCGCGTGACGGTGAGATCCACGAACCACGAGAGCTCGGTGTCGCTCATGCTGTCGGACGCTACGGTCCAGGTCACGAGCGCGCCGCCCGCGGTGGTGTTGCGCGAGATGATCGGCTCGTTCGCGTCGAGCGGCAGGTCGCTGCGGATCCGGCTGAGCGCGTCGCGCACGTCGTCGAGCGCCTGGGACATGTTGGTGCCGAAGCGGAACTCGATGCTGGTGCTCGACGAGCCCTCGTTGACCGTGGAGGTCATCTGCTCGATGCCCGCGATCGTGGCGACGGCGTCCTCCACCTTGCGGGTGACCTCCGACTCCATCTGCGTGGGCGCGACGCCCGAGTAGCCGACGGAGACGTTGATCGCCGGGAACTCGATGTCCGGCCGGTCCTGTACGCCGAGCTTCGGGAAGCTGATCAGGCCCGCGATCGTGAGGCCGATGAACAGCACGATCACCGGGACGGGATTGCGAATCGACCAGGTTACGAAGTTCACGAGCCGGACTCCGAGCTCACGTTGACGACGTCGCCGTCCTTCAGGAAGCCGGCGCCCTTGCCGACGATCATCTCTCCGGCCTCAATACCCTCGATCACCTCGATCTGGTCGGTGCGCACCGCCCCCGTCTCGACGCGGCGCCGCTCGACGGTGTCGCCGCTCTTGAGCACGAACACGTAGCTATAGCCGTCGGAGCTCACGACGCTCTGCAGCGGCACGGCGAACCCCGGCGCGCGGCCGAGCTCGATCTCGCCGCGGGCGAACATGCCCGGCCGCAGCCGCTCGTCGGCGACCACGTCGACGTACACGAGGCCCGTGCGATTGCTGCTCGCGATGGTGGGCGCGACGACGCGGATCGTGCCTTTGAACGACTTGCCGTCGGCCGTGGTGATCGTCGCCGGCTGGCCGGCGCGGAGCTCGGTGATCCGCGCCTCGGGGATCTCGCCGCGCCACTCGATCCGGTTGTTGCGGAGCACTCGCAGCATCTCGGTGCCGGCCTGTGCGATCTGACCCACCGTAACCGTGCGCGAGGTGACGACTCCGTCGTCCGGCGCGGTGACGTGCGTGAACTTGAGCCGCAGCGACGACGCCTCGAGATCGGCGCGCGCCGAGTCCACGCCGGCGCGCTTGGCGAGCGCGTCGGAATTCAGCTTGTCGAGGTCGGCCTGGGACAGCACGTTCATGGTCGACAGCGACTTGCCGCGCTCGAGCGCCGACTCGGCGTTCACGAGCTCGGCCTCGCGCTGCTTCTGGATCGCCCGCTTGGTCGCGACGTCGGCCTCGAGCAGCGCGGTCGACAGCTCGACGAGCGACTGGCCGCGCTTCACGCGATCGCCGACGTCGACGTTGACCTCGGCCACGCGATAGCCGCCGACCTCGGGCGCGATGATCACTTCCTGCCACGCATAGATCGAGCCGTTCACGGTGACCGTGCGCGCGAGCTCCACGGGCTCGAGCATCGCCGCGCTGACGGTGAGCACGGCGTCGCGCTTGCCGCCGCCCGCGTTCGCGGCGTCGCCGCGCCCCGCGGAGCCTCGGGAGCACGACGCGACCAGCGCGCTCGCGACGAGCACGACGACGAGCGCGGCGACCGCGCGGAGCCGCGACGAACGAGACCGGAGTTCCATCGACGATCGTCCTTGAAAGGTATCAGTTTGCTGATATGATATCAGTTGCCTGATAACTATCAACCGGCAGAATGCCAAAGAACGCTGAAGCTTACGGGTCCTGGATGAAGCTCGAAAGACCCGAGCACATCATCGGCTTCTTGCTGAAGTCGCTGCAGCACACGCTGCGCCAGACGATGGACGAGGCCATGCGCAAGAACGGCATCGAGCTATCGTTCGCGCACTTCGCGGCGTTGTTCGGGCTGTATAGCGAGCCTGGTAGTAATGGTGCCAAGCTCGCGCGGCGCGCGTTCGTGTCGGCCCAGACCATGAATTCCGTACTCCGGCGGCTCGAGGAAGACGGCTACATCGCCCGCCGCCCGCATCCGGACAGCCTGCGGGCCGACAGCTGGTCGCTCACGGACGAAGGGCTCGAGCAGCTCGAGCGCGCGCGCGGCGTCGGCCAGGCGATCTTCGACCAAATGCTCGGTTCGCTCGACGCGGCCGAGGTCGCGAGCTTCGAGAGCTATCTCAAGCGCTGCATCGAGGCGCTAGAGGAGCCGGGCGCGGTGCCGCTCACCGAAGAGGCCGCGGAGCCGGCGCCGCGTCGCCGCCCGAAGGCCGCGGCGCGCAGATCGCTCGTGAAAACCAAAGGCTAGCGTCGGCGCCGCGGCGCATTCTCCCTATACCCGATCGTGCGGCAACACGCCGAGGTGGCCGCCGTGGCCGCGCATCGCCCGTTCGTCGCTCGTGATCAGGCCGTCGCCGTTCTTGTCGAGCCTGTTGAACTGCTCGATGGTGAGGTCCGGCCGCACGGCCTGAAGCTCGTCGAACGACCACGCGCCGTCGCCGTTCGTGTCGATCTTCGCCGCGCGCTCGCGCCACGCGACTCCGAATCGATGCGGTGCGGCCCGGAGCTCGTCGGGCGTGAGCTTGCCGTCGTGATTCACGTCGAGCTGCGCGAACCGCTGCTCGATCTGCGCGTCGCGTGCGGCGCGGAACTCGTCGAGCGACAGCGCGCCGTCGCCGTCCTTGTCGAACTTCAGCTGCGCGGAGGCCGCGCCGGCAACGAGCAACGCCGCCGCGCCCGCGATCAATAACGTCTTCATGGTGCATCTCCTTCGAATAACCTGGTCGCGCAACCGCGCAACCCTGATACGCACAACGCTCCGACCACGGCGGCGTGGACGGCCCACACGTCGAGAAAGCTCTAGTTTTCCGAACGTTTGCCAACCGCCGGAGCCCGCGGGATCTCGGCGGTTCTAGCGCCGGCCCCGACATTCGCCAGCCTCGGGCCCGCGGTGCTACTGTGCCAGCGCCTCGGGCAGGGGGAGCGATCGCAAGGTGGACATTCGTCACGTCATCGATCACGGCCGCATGACGGCGCTGCAGTTGCGCGTCGTCACGATCTGCTTTTTCTTGAACATGCTCGACGGGCTCGACATCCTGTCGTACGCGAACGCCCAGCTCACGCTGTCGCGCGACTGGGGCATCGACCCGCAGACGATGGGCGCCGTCGGCAGCGCCGTGCTCGTGGGGATGATGGCGGGCTCGATCGTGACCGCGCCGTTCGCCGACGCGATCGGCCGGCGCAAGGTGTTGATGGTCGCGCTCGCGCTGATCGCAGCCGGCATGTTCGGCGCCGCCGCCTGCGGCTCCGTGAGCGAGCTCGTGGCCGCGCGGTTCGTCACGGGCTGCGGCATCGGCGGCGTCGTGCCGGCGATGGCGGCGTTCGCGGCCGAGCTCACGCCGCTGCGCTCGCGCAACTTCTCGGTCACGCTCGTGCAGGGCGGCTACACGCTCGGCGCCGCGCTCACCGGCGTGGTGGCGAGCTGGCTGATCCCGGCGTTCGGCTGGCAGTCGTTGTTCGCGCTCGGCGGCGTGCTCGCGCTTGCCGGCATCGTAGTCGTGTTCGGCTTCCTGCCCGAATCGCCGGACTTCCTGCTCGGCAAGCGGCCCGCGGGCGCGCTCGAGCAGCTCAACGCGACGCTGCGCAAAATGGGTCATCCGGCGCTCGCCGCGCTGCCTGCGGCGCCGGCCACCGTCAAGCGCGGCGGTCCGCTCGAAACGCTCTCGACGCTGTTCTCGAGCCGCTACCTCCAACCGACGCTGCTGCTGTGGGTCGCGTTCTTCATGTCGCTCGCGGCGCTCTATTTCCTCCAGACCTGGGTTCCGCAGCTCATGCGCAACCAGGGCCTCACCGACGCGCAGGCCTATTGGTCCGGCACGATCCTGAACGCGGGCCTGTTCATCGGCATGGCGTCGGTCGGCTACGTGGCCGACCGCTTCGGGCTCAGGCGCACGATCGCTACTTACCTCGGCCTCGCGGCCGTGGTGCTGCTGTTGTTCGTCTATCTGCAGTCGACCAACGTGATGCTCGCGGGGCTCGGCGTGCTCGGCGTGCTGCAAGGCGGGTTCATCGGCTTGTACGCCGTCGGCGCGCGGCTCTACCCCACCGAGATCCGGACCACCGGCATCGGCTGGGCGATGGGCGTGGGGCGGCCCGGCGGCGCGATCGCGCCCTGGTTCGTGGGCCAGTTGGTCGGCGCCGGGTTGGGAATGGTCGCGATCTTCAAGGTGTTCGCCCTGCCGCTCGCGATTGCGGCGATCGCCGTGTTCGCGATCCGCTCGGACGAGCTCGAACGTGCGACGCGCCGCGCCGCCGACGCCTCCCGAACTAGGGCGCCCGCGGCTCGGGAAACGTAACCGAGCGGCGTCTCATGCGCCGTGCTCGGAGACGAGCTTCGTCAAAGTCTCGGAGTCGATGCGGCCAGTCGGACTGTCGCGAACCAGCACGATTCGCTGGAACTCTGCGAGCGCGGCCTCCGTGCTTGGTCCAATATCCCCGTCGACATCACCGCACGGAAAACCCAAGTTGTTCAACCGCGCCTGTATTCCGGTGACTACCGGCTTGACCGCGTCGCCGACCGGATCGAGCCCGCCGACGGTCAACCGCCATCGTGCCCAAGGCATGGCATCGAGAACGAGCTCCGCATGGGGGGTGCCGTGCGGCAGGCGGACGGACAAGGAGCCGCTCGCACCCGTTTTTCCGTGCAGCTCCAAACCGTCCGCGCGGACCGTCCATGCCGCGTTCGAAAACAGCTCGCGGTTCTCGTCCTTCAGCACGACCTCGAACTCCAAGTCGGGTGGGCGTTTCGCGACGAATCGATGTTTCTTGTCTGTCGCACAGTCGCAGGCTTTCGGGACAGCATCCGGAACGAAGATCACGTCTTTGGGTTTGATGACGTTCGGATCCGGCCGTTTCCGACGAAAGTCCGCATTCTCGGGATGGTGATAGATCGTTCTCCAATCGGGAACTCGAAACCGGCTCGCGATGAGCGCCAAGTAGTCTCCGTGTTTGACGACGTATTTCGGCATCGATGACAGCCCCGCTCATTCGAACTCTATGTGGTGCTCTTCGAAGTCCCGCTGCCCCCATGGGCTGGAGATCGGTTTATCGCTTGTGCCGCCGATCTTTCCGCTCAACTTCGTCGGCTTGCCTACCGCCATTCCGCCAACCGTCAACTGAACGGTGAGGGTGAAACGTCCGGTGTACCAATGCAGATGCTGGGGCAATCCTGGCCCCGCCTTCGGCTTAGGCTTCTGGGCGAGCATGTTGTTGACTACCTCGTCGGCATTCCAACGTCGAACCAACGTGGTCAGCTTTCCATCGGCGTTCGTTGCCGTCTGCGCGTCCGGTAGAACAAGTCCCTTCACCTCAAACTTGCTTTCGATCTGGGGGAGATCGTGGACCATCGCCACGTCCACGTGGTATCGGGAATCGCTGCCGAATCCGTACTGTGGATGAATGATCAACTTGACCGCTGACCATTCGTCCCGACTGTCTGGCAACCCGGGGATGATCCTCGCCACCGTCAGGAAATTGACCTTGTAGCGATAGATCAAGTCGTAGAGCGCATAGAACTCGTTAATGATTACGCCGCCGCCGAATGAAACCGTCGCCCAATCGGGATCGACCGACGTGTCGCTCTTCTCGCCGAGAAAGCAGTGCCGAGCGAACGTCTGGTACTCGTTCTTGGAAAAGAAGGCGACGACCAGCATCCCCAGGGCCATCAGCCCGGCCCCGATCGCGCCGACGATGGCGCCGAACGGACCGCCAAGAAGAGCCCCTTCGGCGACACCGTGGCCAAGCAAGACGGCGATTCCTTCCGCAAGCAACAGGCCGCCCGAGAACGCCGTCATCGAAGCGCCGACGACCGTGATGCTGTGGCCGACGGCGGCCGAATAGTCCTTGTTGTTCATCGCGGCATTGAGGGCCTTGTCCTCGGCGTCGAGCATGTCGACGATCCCGGAGACGAGTCCCGCGACACCGCCGGTGACCTTCAAGAAGACCCCCGAGGCGCCCAGTTTCTCTGCAAGCTCGGCGGCAGATTTGTACACGTCGCCGCCGACACCCGCGATCGCGATGATCTGCTTGTCCTTGTCCTCCGGGAACGCATTTCGAAAGTCCTCGATGGCATCCATCAGTGATATCGCATAGAACAGAACCTGTGCGAACGATGCGGCGGCCTCGGCGTTCAGGTGCTTCGCGTGGAGCCGGTCTGCGGTGTCGACGACCGTCTGAGCGTCTTTGCCGTAGTCGGGAATCTGCGTCCCGGCTTTCTGCACGAGCTTCTCGTACGACCTAATCACGCTGCTGCGTTGCGTGCCCTTCAAGCGCTTGGTGATCTTGTCGCCGGCCTCGAGTCTTTCTTGGATCCGCTTGTAGTTCCCCTTGAGCTCCGTCTCCAGACCGAGCTTGCGTAGATAGAGGATGATTTTCTCATTGACCCCGCGCGCCCCGCCGGCGCTCTTGCGCAACTGTTTGATCCTGGCAGCCAGCAGATGCAACACCGTGTAGGCCGAAGCCTCATAGGCCTTCTTGAAGGTAGCGTAGGCGCCATAGAGGTTCGGCGGAGTGGCGTCGCCCAGGAGAACCGCAGCCGGCAGCGCTTTGTTTTCCTCCATGAGCTTGTTGGCATAAACACGGCCCGGCGCGACGCAGAGCAAGTTCTGGCTCACGATCCCCCAGTGAAGCAATCCGACGGCGAGCTCTTTCTTGCCTCCCTGCTGCGCGGATAGATCGATCGCGCCGTGCTCGATGGAATCCATCAGCGCGAGCGCCGGCACGAGGGTCTGCTCGGCTTCCGTGCGAGTCTCTTTCTCGGACGTCTCGTAGTCTTTGACGACGTTGGCTGGACCCTCCCTGCTCTGCAGGAACTTGCCGACGTTGGCGGGATCGCCGTCCGCGAGCCAACTGTCGACCGTGCCGGCGATGAATAGCCGTGCCTGCCGGTCTCGGTTCGATACGTAGCTCGTCCACTTCTCGTACGCGAACAGGTATTGCTCGTGCTGGAACTCCGCCGCCCGAAACGCATCGTGGACATAGGCGTACGGGATGCCCTTCGAGTTGGTGCCCAAGGCCACCGCCACCGTGAGCTCGCCGACATGCTTCTTCAGGAGCGCGAGAGCATCGTCGCTCGCCCTAACGGGGCTCAAGAACACTAGGTAGTCACCGTTGTGCAACCGCTTCCGGTCGATGGTGATGTCGCCGTCCGTACGGGCGAATCGCTCGACCGCCTTCCTCTTCTTCTCCGGTTTGTACTCGACTCGCCAGAGATCTTCGTTCTCAGCGTAGATCTCCGCGTAGAGCTCTCCCGATTTCTCGATGAAGACGTAAATCCATTTGTCGACGATCGGCGCGCCGCCCTCGTCCGTGGCTACCGAAACTTCACGGAACATGAGTTTGGGCGGCGGAAGGATCAGCGTGTTCTTGCGATGGGGGGCAATCGACGATTGTCGAGGCTCGTGGTCCGCCATGTTCTTTTTCTAGGTTCGTCGAACGGAGCAGCGCGGTTGTGCCGTCGCGGCCCTCGGCTCCCAAGGGCCCGTAGCGATGATAGTTCACGGTTCGGGCACTTGCCAGAAGGCGGGCCCAGCCCGGACGGAGGCCCTCATTCAGCGGTCTCGGCCCGGTCCCGCCGAGCTCAGCGTTTCCAGAACGCAGGCGTCAGCAGCACGAGAAACGTGAAGATCTCGAGCCGGCCGAACAGCATCGCCACCGCGAACACGATCTTGCTCTGATCGCTCACCGTGAGGAAATTGTTCGCGACGGCGCCCAAGCCGGGGCCCACGTTGTTGAGACACGCCGCCACGGCGCCGAACGCCGACACCTGGTCCATGCCGTCCATCATCGCGAGCGTCATGAACACTACGAACGCGCCCACGTAGATCGCGAAGAATCCGCCGACGCCCTCGATCACCGAGTCGGGCACGACGTGCCCGTCGATCTTGATCCGGCGAATCGCCTGCGGGTGGATCAGCCTATGGACGTGCACCCCGGCCTGCTTGCCGAGAATCATGAAGCGGATCACCTTGATGCCGCCCGACGTCGAGCCCGCGCATCCGCCGATGAAGCCGATGAAGGTGAGCAGCACGGGCAGCGCGAGCGGCCACAGCGAGAAGTCGGCGAGACTGAAGCCCGTGGTCGTGATCGCGGTGGCAACCTCGAACAGGCCGTAGCGCAGCGATTCGGTTACGGTGGGATATGCGGCGGTGCCCGCGAGCACGGCGGTGGTCGCCACCGTCGCGACGATCACGATGATCGCGAACACGCGCGTCTGCGAGTCCTGGCCGTAGCGCTGTAGCTGCAGCGTACGCCACGCGACGAAGTGCGCGTTGAAGCTGATCCCGCCGATCAGCATGAAAACGATCGCGACGGCCTCGATCAACGGGCTATTGAAATAGGCGATGCTCGCGTCGTGCGGCGAGTAGCCGCCCGTCGACAGCGTGCTGAAGCTGTGGCCCACCGCGTCGAACACGCTCATCCCGGCGAGCCAATAGCAAAGCGCGCAGATCGCGGTGAGCAGGATGTACACGCCGCAGACGTTGCGCGCCGTGCGGGTGATTCGCGGCGTGATCCGCTCGTCCTTGAACGCGCCCGGGGTTTCTGCCTTGTAGAGCTGCATGCCGCCGATGCCGAGCATCGGCAGGAGCGCGATCGCGAGCACGATCACGCCGATGCCGCCGAGCCACTGGATTTCCTGCCGGTAGAACAGGATCGACTCCGACATCTGGTCGAGCCCAACGAACACGGTGGCGCCTGTGGTCGTGTAGCCCGACGCGGACTCGAAGAATGCGTCGGCGAAGCTCGCGTCGAGCGCGAGCATGAACGGCACGGCGCCGAGCACGCTCATCGCGCTCCACATCAGCCCGACGATCACGAACCCGTCGCGACTGCGGATGTGGGCGGAGCGCTTGTAGAACGGCAGCCAGAAGGCGACGCCGAGGAGCAGTGAGATCCCGAACGCGATCGAGAAGCGCTCGAGCTCGCCGTCGCCGTAGAAGAACGAGATCGCGATCGGCGGCAACAACGTCGCGCTGAACAGCAAGAACAGCACGCCGAGAGTGCGAACGATGACGCCGAGTCTCATCCCGAGTTAGACCAGGAAGAGAACGGCACGCGGGGCGCCGCCGCGCTCCGTATACCAACCGAGACGCGCGCTCACCCCTGCATGCAGAACGCGTTGAGCTTGTTCCCTTCGGGATCGCGGAAGTAGGCCACGTAGAAGTTGCCCCAGCGAACGCCGGGCGGACCTTCGTCCTTGCCACCGAGCTTGAGCGCCTTGTCGTAGATGGCCTTGACCTTCTCCAGCGAATCGCACGCCAGCGCGACCATGGTGCCGTTGCCGACCGACGCGGACTTGCCGTCGAACGGCTTGATGAGGCCTAGGCCCGGGCCGTGCTCGCCGGCGGACCAAGAGATGAAGCGTTCGTTCTCCATTTGGCGTTTGCCGCCGAGCTCGGCGAGCAGCGCGTCGTAGAATTTGCCGGCGCGCGCGAGATCGTTCGTGCCGATCGTGACGTACCCAATCATTGATCTTCTCCTTGGCAGGGTTCTGCGCGGCCACATTATGGCAGGGGGCGACGTGTTATGCTGCGCGCCCGGTCCGGCCGCCGCCGCAAGACGCCGATGCTGCCCGACCGGAACGGTCCGCGAGTCCTACCCCCTTGAAGCCGAGCAAGGTCCAGCCGTGTCCGCACAACTGAGTGAATTCGCTCGTTCCTTGAGCGTCGAAACCGCTTTCACCGTGCTGGCGATCGCCAGATCGCTGAAGGCCCAGGGCAAGGACGTCGTCGAGCTCGAGATCGGTGACAGCCCGTTCGACAGCACAGCGGCGGCGCGCGCGGGCGGCGTGGCGGCGATCAGGAACAACCAGTCGCACTACTGCCCGTCGCCGGGCATTCCCGAGTTTCGCCAGGCCGCGGCCGAGTTCGTGCGCGCGGAGTTCGGCATCCCGGCCGAGGCCGCGAACATCGTCGCGGGGCCCGGCGCGAAAATCTTCGAGCAGTTCTTCTGCGAAGCCTTCTTGAACCCCGGCGACGGCGTGCTCGTGTTCAGCCCGTATTTTCCGACCTACCTGCCGAACATCGAGCGGCGCGCGGCGCGCGCCGTGCTCAAGCCGCTGCGCCAGTCGAACGAGTTTCGACCCGACATCGCCGACATCGAGGCGTTTCTCGACCAGGACCCGTCGCCACGCGCGATCTTCTTGAACTCGCCGCACAACCCGACCGGCGGCGTCACGACCGAAGAGGATCTGCGCGCGATCGCCGACCTCGTGCGCGGCCGCGACGTGGCGATCTTCAGCGACGAGCCGTACTGCCACATGGTCTGGAAGGGCTCGCACCACTCGCTGCTCTCTCAGCCCGGCATGCTCGCGCAGTCCATGGCCGCGTACACGTTCAGCAAGTCGTACAGCATGAGCGGCTGGCGACTCGGCTTCGCCGTCGCGTCGGTGGACGTGGCCGAGGTCATCGGCAAGATGATCAACACCACGTTGTCGTGCACGCCGCCGATCGTGCAGCTCGCCGGCACCGCGGCGCTCGAGCGCGACCGCAAGGAGCGCGACGAGGCGATGCTCAAGTTCCGCGAGAAGGTGGTGCTGCTGACGGAGGGCCTCAATCGCATCGACGGCTTCCGCACGCTCGACCCGACGGCCACGTTCTACGTGTTCCCGAACGTCGCGCCGATATGCAACCGGCTCGGCGTCACGAGCCACGGCTTGGCGCTCTTCCTGCTGCAGGGCGCCGACGACGAGTTCGGCGTCGCGTGCTTGGGTGGGGAGTGCTTCGGCCAAGCCGGCGCCGGGTTCTTGCGCTTCAGCTGCGCGGAGCCGAACGACCGCTTGCAGAAGGCGCTCGAGTTCATCCCGACGGCGATCGCGCGCACCGACCGGCTGCAAGCCTGGCTCGCGAAGAACCCGCAGCACCGGTTGTCTCGCCCCTATTCGGTCGACTGACGGCGAGCGCGGCGGGCCGCCATGGACGTCACCACGGCTACTTTCGAGCGCGAGGTCCTCGAAGCCTCGAAAACCGTTCCGGTCGTGGTCGACTTTTGGGCTCCGTGGTGCGGCCCGTGCCGCGCGCTCGGACCGACTCTCGACAAAGTCGCGCAAGCGTTCGGCGGCCGCGTCAAGCTCGTGAAGATCAACTCCGATGAGAATACGGAGCTGTCGCAGGCCTTCGATATCCGCTCGATCCCGAACGTCATTGCGTTCAAGGAAGGACGCGCCGTGGCTCAGTTCATGGGCTCGATTCCCGAGCCGCAAGTCCGCGCATTCTTCGGGCAGCTCGTCCCATTGCCAGGCGAGGAGATGCTTCGCGCGGCCGAGGCGGCGCTCGCGGCCGGCAACATCGACGGCGCCGCCGAGCTCCTCGCGCAGGTGCCACGCGACGTCGCGTTCACCGAGCGCATCACGACGCTCGAGCGGGGCATCTCGTTCGCGAGAGCGGGCGCAGACGGGCCCAGCGAAGCGGAGCTGCGCGAAGCGCTCGCGGTCGATCCGCTCGATCACCATGCGCGCATGAAGCTCGCGAGTGTGCTGACGGGCAAACGCCGCTTCCGCGGCGCCATGGAGGAGCTGCTCGAGGTCGTCCGCCTCGGGCGCGACGCGCAGGCCAACGCGGCGCGCGAGCAGCTACTGGCCCTGTTCGCGCTTGCGGGTCTGGAGCCGGCGCTCGTGGCCGAGTTCCGGCGCAAGCTCGCGAGCGCGCTGCGCTAGGATCCGCTCGACTGAAGGGAGAGTCGGACCGTGAGCCGTTCCGCGATTCGCTCGCTCGCAATACATCGAGCTCGTGCCGCTGTATGCTCGGCGTGCGCCGCGTGCGTCCCAACAGCCACCTGCTGACGCAGCTCCAAGGAAGTCGACCATGATCAATCCCGTGCGAATTCTCGTCGTTCTGGGCTGCGCGAGCGTGTTCGGCTCCGCGATCTCCGCCGAGTCCGAGAGCATGGAGATCGTGATCGGCGGAGGGCCGAAGGCCGGGACGTATCAAATGCCGTCCGAGAACATCTTCTGCATCCATCTCAAGACGCAGAATACGGTCGCTATCTCGTACAAGGACTTCGACGCGGGCGGGGACCCGAAGAAGATCGGCACGGCCGCCATCGGCGTCACGAATCCTGACGATGCCGGTGCCAAGCGGGGATCCGTGCAAGTGAGCTTTGCGGCGGCGCAGGGCCAAGCCGCGGTGAGCTCCTCGCTGAGCTACGCGATCTCGATCCCCGGCGACAGCCCCGGCCCGCTCGTGCTCACCAGGAACGGCAAGAGCGCCGAGCTGTCGTTTCAGGGCAAGACGAAGGACGGCGTCGCCATCCGCATCACAGCCAAGTGCCCGGCGCTCGAGGACCTGTGACCGGAGATTCCGCGCGAGCCGAGCTGCTTGATTTCGAGCGTAAGTAACCGGAAGTTATTGGGAAATCGCTCGGTACTGGACGTATAAATGGGGTATCCACTTAGCTCCACCGACCACTACATATTGGGTTCAGGACGTTTTTGCGATCGCCCGGTAGGTCACGGGGTTGGTGACGACGGCCTGCTCGAGGAGTCGATAGAACAGGAGCCCTCGGGAACGCGAAGAGC
>DASQOL010000084.1:0-15940 GCA_035644475.1 Gammaproteobacteria bacterium
ATGAGCGCAACTGGAGGTCGACCGGCGGCAGAAGGTCCACGCCTTTCGACTTCGCAGAAATCAGGCGATGGTCCTGGTAGTTGTAGACCTGGCAAAAAACCATCGGCGTGTCCGCGACGCCGCGCGCCACGACCGCCGCCAGGAGCCCGACCGCGATGATCCGGTCCGGCCTCGCGTTCTCGACCGCGGCGACCACGTTGGTGGCGTTGCTCGGCTGCGCCGACAGCCCGTACACGGTCACGTTACCGCCGCGCCGCAGGATCTCGGCGACGATCTGCGTGTATTCCGGAATGTCGGCGCTCACGACGACGGCCGTGTGGGGAATGCTGATCCGCGCGGGCGTCGGTACGACCGCGGACGCGACGGGCGACGCGTCCGGCGACGTACGCTCGGGCGCCGCAGGCTCCTGGACCGACGCAGCTGGAGCGGCGCCCTCCTCGCCGCGGGGTACGGTCGCGCACGAAGCGACGAGCGCTGCGGCCAGAAGCGGACCGGTCAAACGATGGACGTATCGCATTGATCGCCTCCTCCCCAGGCGCTCATCGACTGCCACTTCATCGCCGCCGAAAACGGCGGCGGCCCGCTGTCCCCGCCCTCTCGTACCCCGGCCGGAGACTACGCCCTAGTCGCGCTGCTCCGCGATCTGTCGCCAAAGTCAGACTCCGACTTTCACGCAACCGCCAACGCAGGTTTTGCGGAACCGCCCCGTGCGAGCGGCGACGATGTTCTCCTACTGGGCAGTGAGTTGCGTACCCATGTTTCGAATTTACATTAACTGTGTTTCAGTCACGCTCTGCCCGGGACGGTCGGCGCGAAAGACGTGCGAGCTCGTGTCGATTCGCGCATGTCGTTGATCCAACGGCATGCCATTCGACGTCCGAAACCGAGAGAGCTGCGCGCCGACGCGTGTAACGATGCAGGCATTTTCGGCGACGTAGGACGGCCCGTATGCTGCACCCATGCAGCCAACGGCCCTCGATGCGGACGCCGACGACGACCCGGCTCTCTCGCGGCGGATCATCGCCGGCGCGCCGGCCACCGACGGCGCCGCGGACGCAAGATCATCCCGATGCGGGCGCGCTGCTCACTGGGCCAACTCGCGAACGGAATGAGCCGCGCAGCGCGCAAGCCGGCGCGCGGAACGCGCGTCAAGCGCAAGACGTTGCGCTCGTTGCTTTTGCCGCTCAGTGAAACGCCGCGGCGTGCCGGCGTCGGGGCCGGCGACAACCCGGCGCTCGAGGCAATCTGGGACGTCGTCGCACGAATCCCGCGGGGCCGCGCCGCCACTTACGGCGACGTGGCACGGGCGGCGGGACTGCCGGGCCGCGCGCGGCAGGCGGGCTACGCGCTCAAGCACATGCCCGACGGCATGCATCTGCCGTGGCACCGCGTGGTCGGCGCCGGCGGCAAGATCGTGTTCCCGCCGAGCTCGACCGCGCATCGCGAGCAGGCCCGCTGTCTGCGGGCCGAGGGCGTCGAGGTCGAAAACGGCCGCGTGCCGCGCGCCGCGCTCACGACGCTCGACGAGCCTCTGCGCTAGCGGACGGGAGCGCGGCCGCCCGACGGCGGACATGAACGGCCCGCGCGGCGCGCACGCCGAACGGCAGTGTGCTGATCAGAGAAGCACGCCGCCGATCCACCACGCCAGCGCCGCGATGGCCCCCGCCGCCGGAATCGTAACGACCCACGCGATCACGATGTTGCCCGCCACGGCCCAGCGCACGGCCGACGAGCCCCTGGTGGTGCCGACGCCGATGATTGCGCCCGTGATGGTGTGCGTGGTGGAAACGGGGATGCCGAAGTGCGTAGCCGTGAACAACGTGATCGAGCCGGCGCACTCGGCGGCAAATCCGCCCACCGGCCGGAGTTTCGTGATGCGCTGACCCATGGTTTTCACGATGCGCCAACCGCCGAACATCGTGCCGATGCCGATCGCGAAGAAGCAGCTCATCACCACCCACGTGGGCAACCGGTCCGCGGTCGTGACGCCATTGGCGATGAGCAATAGCCAAATGATGCCCATCGTCTTCTGCGCATCGTTGCCGCCGTGCCCTAGGCTGTAGGCGGCGGAGGAAAAGAGTTGCAGCCGCCGAAACCACCGGTCGACGCGCCGCGGCGTCTGTCTGAAGCAAATCCAGGACAGCATCAGCATGATCAGGGCGCCGAGCAGCAGGCCGAGCAACGGCGACACGATGACGAACGCCGCCGTCTTCAAGATTCCCGGCCAGAGCAGCGGCGCCGCGCCGGCCTTGATCACGGCGGCGCCGATCATGCCGCCGATGAGCGCGTGCGACGAGCTCGAGGGAATGCCGTAGTACCACGTGATCAGGTTCCAAGAAATGGCGCCGATCAGCGCGCCGAAGATCACGCGGCTGTCGACGAACGCGGGATCGACGATGCCCTTGCCCACCGTCGCGGCGACCGACAGAGGGAAGACCGCCCAGGCGAGAACGTTGAAGAACGCGGCCCAGATTACCGCCTGCCACGGCTTGAGCACGCCGGTGGATACGACGGTGGCGATGGAATTCGCTGCGTCGTGGAAGCCGTTCAAGAAGTCGAACGCCAGCGCAAGGAGCACCAGCAGCACGAGCGTCACGGAGACTGCGCCGAGGTCCATTCGCGGGCGGCGTCAGCCGTTCTCGAGCACGACGCTTTCGATGACGTCCGCGACGTCCTGGCACTTGTCGGTCGCCGATTCTAGCGACTCGTACACGGCCTTGAGCTTGATCACCTGGCGCACATCGGTCTCGCTTCGGAATAGCTGCGAGATTGCGCCGCGCATCACCTTGTCGGCTTCGGACTCGAGCTTGTCGATCTCCTGACAGATCGCGAGCATCGCGGGACCGTCTGCCATCGAGACCAAGAGCTTCACGGCTGACTGCACGCGCTCGGCGCAACGGAGCAGCAGCTCCGCGAGCTGCGTCGCTTCGGGCGTCACCTTCTGGATGTCGTAGAGGACCAGCGATTCGCCCGTGTCCTGGATGAGATCCAGCACGTCGTCCATGCGCGAGATGAGCCGGTGAATGTCCTCGCGGTCGAAGGGCGTGACGAAGGTGCTATGCAGCAGCTGCATCGTCTCGTGCGTGATGCGGTCGGCCGCGTGCTCGGCGTCCTCGATGAGCTTGAGCCCCGCCTCTCGGTCCTTCTCCACGTCGTAGCGGCGCAAGACGCCTACCAGCGCCACCGCCCCCTCCACGATGAGCTTCGCATGATTGTCGAACAGGATGAAAAAGCGCCCCTCGCGAGGCATGAGACGGGAGATGAAGCTCATTCTTCTTGGCCGGCCCTTCCGCTTCGAGCCGGCAGTGTAGTGGGTTCGGGGGCGCGCTGTCACAAAGCGCGACCGCCGAGGTGGACTACGGCGGCGCCGGCGTCAGCGTGAACTTGCCGTCGACGATGGGATTGCGCTCCTCGCCCTCGCAGTCCTCGTGCACCATGCGGTTGATCTGCGTGACCCGCCGGTAGGTGCGGACCAGATGCCAAGGCGCTGTGAGATTCTCCGGATCGGTGATGGTCATCCGATTCTCCAGCTGACCGTTGTCGAGCATACGGATCCTCTCGACGAAGCGCGCCTCGGGGCTCAAGAACGCGATCATCTGGACTTCCTCGATGCCGCCGAACGCGATCACGGCCGACCCATCCCTGCCCGGAAACGCCGATTTCACCGCGATGGTGTCGATCGCGAGCGTCTCACCCTCCCAGTGCCCAATCGAATCGCCCCAGGGCGTCGGCCACAGGTCGCCCTCCGACGGATGCGAGCGGCCGTCGGTGTAGACGTGGCGGATCTCCCGGCTCGAGAAGATCAGAGCCGTCTCCTTGGGCGTCGGCAGAATCTCGAACATCAACGGCGACTCGATCATGATCGTCGGAAAGCCGAACGTGCAGGCCGTGACGGCGCCGCCCGGGTCGATTCCGTCGCGCATCGCTTGCATGGCTTTGCGCTGCATCGCGACCACCCGGTCGATCGCCGCTTGCGCCTCCGGCTTGAGCGGCGGCGACCACTGGAGCTCTTTCAGTCTCCCACTGGCCGCTCCAGTCGGGGAGCTCTGCCGACACGCTCGTCGCTGCCGCGCACCCGAGCAGCAACGCCGCAGCCCGCGCCGATCCGCGTCGGGTCATTTTCCCTGGCCCGGCTGCGCGGGTCGGCCGCCGAGCAACGGCCCGCCCGGTCCGGTGCCCGACAGATACTGGCCGCCGGCGATGCCGTCGCGCATCGGATGGATGTCGAGCGTGATCTTGTCCCCCGGCTTCAGGGTCGAGGGGCGCCAGCCCGCTCGCGCCAAATGCTCCGGGCTCGTCATCTCGATGCTCCACTCCTCTTCTATGCCGCGCTCGTTCTTGACGAGCACTTGGATGAAGACGTGTGGATTGCTCCAGCGGAAGTCCTTCACGGCGCCGTCGAGCGTGACCGTGGTCGACTGGTCGAACATCGCGAACGAATGGTGCGCGAGCGCCGAGCTCGCCGTCAGCGAGAACGCGATCGCGATGCAGGCGTGACGCAGCGCCCTGCTCACTCCTGCGTCCTCACCAGCCTGTGTCCTCACCAGCCCAGGCTCATGCCGTAGAACACCGGACGCTCGATCGCCTCCACATGCTCGATGCGGCCATTCCGGACCTTGAGCAACGCCGTTTGATAGTAGGTGCTCGGCGGGCGGAACGCTTCGGGCGTCGCGATCTCTCCGACTCCCTTCACTTCGATCTTGTCCCTGTCGCCCGGATGATCGATCGCGCTCGCGATCACGGCGATGCCTCGTTCGGCATCGACGAGGAGCACGCGTGATTCGCGCAAGCGGCTCACCTGGCTGTAGAAGCCACTGTCGATTTGCTGCTGGCAACTCGATGCGAAGGGGTGGAACTTGGTTTGGGCGTCCAGCGGCTTGATCTCGGCGTTGCCGGTGGAGTCGACGCCGTTGATCCGCGCGCTGCACTTCTCCGCGAGGGCGATTGGCTTCGGCTTGTCGTACAGCGCGTGCACGTAGCTCTGTGCGATCTCGCTCAGCTTGACGGCCGGCATGCGGTCCGCCACGGGAACTTCGGCCGCGAGCACGTCGCTCGTCTTCTCGAACCGAACGGCGTCGAAGTCGGCGATTTGCGGCGGCGCCATCAGCGTGCCCGTGCCGATGAGCTTGCCGAGCATCGGGATTTCCTGACGAACGATCAGCGCTTCGATCTCGGTGATCCGGCCTTGGCTCTGCCGAACGCGCAACGTGAGCTCACCGGCAATGTCCGTTTCGACGGTGCTCGAGAACACGCCCACGTCTTGGTCACCCACGAGATAGAGACCGCGCTCGCCGCGAGCCGTGAGCGTGCGCCACAGACCGTCGCCGATGGCGAGCGGCTGGCCGTTCTCCGTGTAGCGCGCGTCCTTGTCGAGCGGCGCCTTCGCAGGATCGTGCGCGATCATCGCCGCGAGCAGCGCATCGATGAGCGGCCGAGCGCAGGCTGCGTCGCACCGTTCGCCGGCGCGGCGTGCGGGCACTGCGGACGGCCGGTCGACCGCGTTGCGCATCCCGTACGCCGACTCCGTGAGCGTGGCTTCGATCAAGCGCAGCTTGCTGTCGAGGATCTTGAAGCCTTCGGCGATCGTGAGGGTGCGCGGCGTGGAGAAGTACGGCGGCACGTTGAACATCTGGCCGGTGGACAGCGGGATCTTGCGGATGCTGCCGTTGTGGTCGAACGCGGCGAACGCGAGCACCGCTTGGCGCTCCTCGTCGATCACCGCGTAGCGTCGATCGCGAATCTGCGTGACGAAACCCAAGAAGCCCGTTTGGAACTGGGCCTCGCAACCCATCGTGACGAAATTCGGAATGTCGGAGTGGCCGTAGTTCGACGCCGGCGCGTTGGTGGTCTGGCGGCCGTGCTCGACCCGATTGCAGTCCTTATGAAAGAAGGTGTAGTCGCCCTTGGGGTCGTTGCCCTGCATGCCGGTGTAGTAGCGGTCCGCCAACGCGCCGATTCGCTCGCGCGACAGACGCTGCGCCGCCGGCACGGGCGCGAGCCACAGCGGATCCATCTTGAGCTTCTCGTACTCGTCGACGTTGCGCGTGCGAATGGCGAGCTGCTCGATCTCGGCGATCTTGCCCTGCTGCACGGCGAGCCGCAGAACCAGGATCATGCCCTGCCCCTGCTCCCGCAGCGTGCCGATGAAGCCGGCTTGCTCCGCGGTGGTGTCCGCGAAGTAGTGGCGGTAGGTGCCGCGCGCGGTGGCGGTCTTCCACAGCGCGGAGCCGAGCGGGAGTTGCACGCCGTTCTCGACGAAGCGCACGTTCGGGGTGACCGGGATCTTGGAAGGGTCGTGGGCGACGAGCGCGTCGACGTAGCGGTCGACCATGGCTTCGAGACAGGCGCGATCGCACTCGGCTGCATTGACGGCGCGATCGGCAATGCTCAACGTCGCGGCCAGTACGACCGACCCAACGAACGTTGCCCCGCTTGTCTTCTTCATCGTCGTCCCCTGCCGTCGTCCTTTGCTTACTGGCGATACGGCAGACGGAACATAACACGCCGAGCTGCCGCGCAGTGGCGACGACCTCGACGTGACAAATACCGCCATGCCGCGGCACGCTTCTGGTCAGCCATCAAGGCGTGCGGTGAGGTCACTTTAGCGAACTGAGCCCGCTTAGCCTGAAGCACTAAGCGGAGATGCTCCGCGAGCGCCGGCATCTGCTGGACGCGGCTCGACGCGTTTCACGTACTCCTGCGCCGCTTGCGCCACCTTTGACGATTCCGCGGAAACATTTCCCGACACGCGCGCGTCGGACAGTCAGTTCGCGAGGATTTCCGGCCGATGGAACGCGAACACGGGCCGGGACCGCGTCGCTGCATTTCCACACCGACGAGCGTGGAGCGCTTCTTCTCCCCGTTTCGCCCAGATTTCGGGAACTGGTTGGCAATCCGAGATGGTTAGCCGGCTGAATGATCGCCCGGAAAGCACGGTTTGCGACGCCGTCGAATCTCCATCCGAGGCACCTGGAGTTTACTGGGCCGGAGTCTTCGAGGTCGCCTCCGATGCCCAAGCGCATGACCCCTCACAAGGCAGGCACGCAACGGATTGGCAGGTGTTCACGCCGTTGTTCGATCACTGTCACCACCCCGACCTGCTCGTCTCGGACCAACTACTTCCGGATTCAGGTCAAGACGGTGGACGCGAGCTCGGAAGACCTGGAGCTCGAGAGCCGCTGGTCGGGAAGCAACGTTCATTACGTGGCCGTCTTCGCGAGAAACTCGTCGTGGGGGATCGTCTTCCCTGCGTTCTCGGAGCCGAAGCGCAAGCTCAAGGACGCGGGCTGCGCGAAATTTCAGCTCAAGGGCGCGTCGTTCATGAAGGCGTTCCACAGTCTCCCTTTCCCGAGCACTTCGCCGTAAAACACGCATGGACGCGGCAGAACGTCCGGAGCGACGATATGAGAAGGCAGGTGTGATGGACTAACGTTTCTGAAGTCAGGCGGCGGGATATACTCCCTGCGTCCGCCTGGGCCCGGCGCGCACCGGAACAGGCATCCGAGGACACCAACCATGACGACCGCCAAAGCATCCGACTTCAAGCAGCGCGCTCACGCGCTGATCGATCGACTCCCCGAGGATGCGGGCTGGAAGGACCTGGCGTACGAAATCTCGATCATCCAGGACATCGAGGAAGGCTTGACGGACAGCGACGCCGGCCGAGTCACCGAGAACAACGACGTTCGCCGCCGGTTCGGACTCCCCGAGCTGGCTGAATGAAGGCGCACTGGACGGATAAGGCGCTCCTTCGACCGCAACAGAGACGTATGAAGGGCCGTACCGGATCATCTACCACATCCGGTGGGACCGAATCGACGTGCTAACCGTACGCCACGGTGCTCGACGGGTACCTAAGCGGGCTCGCAGCCTCTAGTCACCTACCGCTTCCAGCACGCCGGGCGATACGCGTGCTGGACTACTCGCTCCGTCGGCTCAGGCTCTGCCTCGCCAGCGTCAGCGCGCCGACCATGCATACGGCAAACACCGCACCCTCCAGGCCGCTGGTGGCGGTTTGGGTCAGGGGACCGAACCCACTCTCGCCGAACCAGCCGCCGATCTGACCGAGCTCGAGACGCGAGGTCGGGAAACGCTCCGCGAGCAGCTCGAGGCTGCCGCCCATGAGCCGCCCGCCGAGCACGGAGACGAGGACGCCTGCCGCGGCGCCGGCAATGCCGCCCGCGATCACACTGCGTCGCAGCACGCGAACGCCCGTGCGGCTTCCGAGCCAGAGGCCGAAGCCGATGGCACCGCCGAGCAGCGCGCCCTCGGCCGCGCCTGTGATGTCACCGGGCGATTGGCCCAGGAAGAGAGTGAACGCGTCGAGACCGATCAGCTTCACGACCGCGCCGACGATGAGCCCGCCCGCCGCGCCCCCGATTAGGCTCCACTGCGAGAAGTGCTTGGACGCGAAGCCGGCCGCGGCGACGCCGAAGCCGACACCGGCGCCGGCGAGCGACCCGATCAGAACGCTGACGCAGACGAGCACGAGCAGCACGGAGATCGCACCCATGCCGGGTTGCAGTGCTTCCGGCGCGCCGGCGAAGCCATACAAGAGTCCCCCGAGCATTCCCGCCACGCCACCGCCGAGGACGCCCGCGCCGCCGAGCAGGAAAAACTCCCTCCAAGAATCAGGCAGCGCTGCCGCCGGCGGCGGCCGCGCGGCACTTGCTGCAGGACTTGGCGCACGCGGCGTGGCCGCGGTGTCCACCCGTTCCACCGGCGCGATGAATCGATAGCCGTGCTTCGGCACCGTCTCGATAAAGCGCGGGCGGCCGGCATCGTCGCCAAGCTGCTTGCGCAACGATTTGATGCACTGGGTGAGCGCCTCGTCGGTTACGGGCGCGCCGCGCCACACTTCTGCGAGGAAGCGCTCCTTCGAAACCAGCTTGCCATGCTCGCGCACCAGCAGAGCGAGCGCGTCGAGATAGCGGCTGTTGAGCTCGACGGGCGCGTCGTCGCGCCGGAGCTGGCGGTTGCCCGGGTCGAGCGAGAAACGGTCGAAACGAAAGCTGCCGAGCATCGTTCAGCAGAACCTCACGACTTGCTCATGACGCTCACCCGCGAGGCACAGCAGGCTCGCAGCCTCCATCGCACCTGAAGGCGCACCTGGAGGGTTGACCATGACGACGAACGCGGACGACGAGCCGCGCGGCGCCTTCCCGCGGATGGTGGCCTGGACCGCTGTGATTGGATTCATCCTGTTGCTGCCCCTGATCGCCATGCAGTTTACCGATGAGGTGGTCTGGGATGGGCTCGATTTCGCGGCCGCCGCTGCGCTCCTGATCGGGGCGGCCGTCACCTACGAGCTCGTCGCGCGCACCAGAGCCGGCATCGCCTACCGTGCCGGTGTCGCCGTGGCGGTCGCCACGGGATTCGCTCTCGCCTGGGCCAACGGCGCGGTCGGCATCATTGGTAACGAGCACGACGACGTCAACTTGATATTCGCCGGGGTGCTCGCGGTTGCCCTCATCGGCGCCCTGCTCGCACGCTTCCGGCCGATCGGAATGGCGCGCGCGATGGCTGCCACGGCGCTCGCTCAGGTGTTGGTCGCAGTGATCGCGTTTACCGCCGGATGGGGCGCCGCAGATCCGAGCCGGCCACGAGACATCGTGATGGCGACGGCGTTCTTCACGCCGCTGTGGCTCGTCTCAGCCGGGCTATTTCGGAAAACGGCCGGCCCGGACGGGGCGAAAGGAGAGCTATGAACGTTGCTGTAACTACGAAAGCAAAGCGCTGGCTGCCGGCGGAAATGTCGATCGCGCCCAAGCTCGACCCCGACGCGATCCCCGGCCCGCTGCGCCGGCGCTACGCGCTCCTGATCAACCCGTTCTACCGCAAGGATCCGCACGCGAGCTTCGGCAAGCACGTGCTCACGCCGACGCTTGCATTGACGGCCACGGCCGCCGCGACCCCCGCGAATTGGGAAGTGAGCTACTGGGACGAGAACCTGTTGCAGGGACCGCCGCCGCTCGAACCGTTTCCCGAGATCGTCGGCATCACCGTGCACCTCACCTTCGCGGCGCGCGCCTACGACCTCGCACGGTGGTATCGGCAGTGGGGCGCGAAGGTTGTGCTCGGCGGGCTGCACGTCTTGACGGCGCCCGACGAAGCGGCCGCGCACGCCGATGCGATCGCGCTCGGCGAGGGCGTACAGCTCTGGCCGCAGATCCTCGCCGACGTCGAGGCGCGCCGGTTACAACCCGTCTATCGCGGCGACTTTCGCAAACCCTACCGCGACGATCCGCCGCCCCGGCGCGATCTGCTGCCGCGCGACTCGTTTCTCACGACGTCGAGCGTGATCGCCACGCGCGGCTGTCACAACCGCTGCGGTTTCTGTTATCTGTCCACAGCGGGCCTGCACATGCCTTACCGGTTGCGCGACGTGGGCCAGGTGAGCAGCGAGCTCGCCGCGGACGGCCAGCCCTACGCCGTATTCGTCGACAACAACTTGGGATCGCGACCCGACTATCTGCGCGAGCTCTGCGGGGAGCTCGGCGCTCTCGGGATCATCTGGAGCGCGGCGCTCACGATCGACGTCACCGACGATCCGTCGCTCGTCCGCGAGATGGCGCTGGCCGGCTGCGTGGGCGTGTTCATCGGGTTCGAATCGCTGAACGCCGGCAATCTCGAGGACGCGCGCAAGCGCACGCCCGCTCCCCACGACTACGCGCGCCGCGTCGCCATCTTCCACGACAACGGGATTCAAGTGAACGGCAGCTTCGTGCTCGGCTTCGATCACGATGACGCGAGCGTGTTCGAGCGGACGATCGAGTGGGTGGAACGCAACCGCCTCGAATGCGCCACGTTCCACATCCTCACGCCGTATCCCGGAACGCCGCTGTTTGCGCAGCTCGAGAGCGAAGGCCGAATCACTCATCGCGACTGGCGTCTCTACGACACGGCGCACGTCGTCTTCGAGCCCAAGCTGATGACCGCCGAGGAGCTCGCGGCCGGCTACGAGCTCTGCTACGACCGCTTGTTCTCGCACCCATCGATCTGGCGGCGGCGCCCGCAAGACTGGCGCGCCGTGCCTTCCTATCTCGCGATGTCGTATCTGTACAAGCGCTCGAACCGGTTCTGGCACCTGCTGATCAAACACCGCTTGACGGCTGTCGTCTGGCGCCCGCTGGTCGAGGCGAACCGGCGACGCCATCTGAAATTCAGACGACGTCTCGCGGCGCTCGGCGGTGCAGCGGCGCGCGCGAGCTCCATCATCGTCAGCGCCGGGGTCTGAGCCGGCCCTGAACCGCCGAGGTCGACCGAACGTCGGCGGGCGAGGTTTATTGCCCGCTGCGCGGCTGCTGGCTGTTGAATGTATCCCGCACCATGAACCAGGCGCCGTCGATCTTTCGATAAATGCGCAGGAAGTTACCGGTGACGCGCGACTCGGCGCCGCCCGCTTTCGGCTTGGAGACCACGACGAACGTGCCTCGCTGGTACGCGAGATCGCCCGACACCACGGTCTCTTGCGGCGCCCACGACTCGTCGAAGTCGGTGGTCTGAAACAAGCGCGTCATCGCGTCGACGAGCGCCTTCTTGCCGACGAGCGGGGCGCCGCCGGACGAGATCATCATGTGGCCTTCGGTCGTCAAGCTCGCGAGCGTGTCGATGTCGCCGTCGTTGATGGCCTTGACGTAACGCCGATTGAACTCGGCGATCGCCGTTTCGTCGGCTGCGTGCGCCGCGGACGCTGTTTGGGCGCTCGCGCGGTGCGCGATAGGCGCGGCGAACGCGGTCGCCAGCAGCACTGCCACCAGCGCGGATCGGAACGTCGACCTCGATGCAATCGTCACCATGGCGCGCTGCTCCGTCACGCAAGAAACGCGAGCATACTTGCAGCCGGCATTCTGCGATAGCGGATAGCAAAGGAGCGAATCGCTTGCGCGACATCGCCGAATGGCTCAATCGCACGCCGCCCAGCGTGTGGATCCAGTCCTCGTTTTGGTTCATCCGGCTGCTCCAGGCCACGCATCTGCTCACGGCCGGCGTCGTGTCCGTGTCCGGCCTGATGATCGCGCTGCGCATCCTGGGGCTGATGCGCGCCGACGAGCCGTTCGAAACGGTGTGGCGGCGGTTCGCGCCGTGGCTCTCGAGCGGCCTCGTCGTCATGGTGTCCACCGGTCTCCTGCAAACGCTCGGCGATCCCGTGCGCGAATTCACGTCGACCTCGTACTGGCTGAAGATGGTGCTGCTCGTCACCGGTATCACCCTCACCGTGCTCTCCGGGCGCCGGCTCCGGAGCGCGCCCGCCGGCGAACGCTTCCCCGTGGCGGCGGCCATCGGCGCGGCCGCGCTCGTGCTCCTCTGGCTCGCGATCGTCATGCTCGGCCGCATGATCGCCTACGACCGCGCCATCTGGGGCAGTCTGTCGTTGCGCGCATGAGCAGCGAGGATCTCCTCGGCGCGATCGAGCATTCGACGCCGGCCGAATGGATGCGCGGCGCGGTCGCGGCGATGCCGATCGTCGAGTCGGTTCACGTGCTCGCCGCGGTAACGGTGCTCGGCACGCTCCTGATCGTCGACTTGCGACTGCTCGGGCTGCTCGAGCTGCGCGAGGCGCCGCGCGCACTCACGCGCGTCTCGCGGGAATTGTTGCCGCTCGCGTGGCTCGCGTTCGGCGCCGCCGTCGTGACCGGCTCGCTGATGTTCTCCACGAGCGCGCACTCCTACTTCTTCAACACGGCGTTTCGGCTCAAGATGCTGGCGCTGCTCTGCGCCGGGCTCAACATGGCCGTGTTCCAACTCGTCACCTTCCGCGGCGTGGCGAGCTGGGACGTGAACGCGCTGCCGCCCCGCGCCGCACGAGTGGCCGGCGCGGTCTCGCTCCTGCTGTGGGCGAGCGTGGTGCTGCTCGGCCGCTGGATCGGCTTCACCAAAGGCTATGACTTCTCCATCCCGGACGGCGTCGACCTCGGCTTTCATTAAGAAATGGCAACGCGGGAAGCAAGCGCCAGCCCGGGCTGACCGTCAGCGACGCGTCAGGGTCGGCGGGCACACTCCAGACGTCGTTCACATGGAGTGGGGCCAATGATCAACGTCGAGCACCGGGCGGCGCGCCGAACCGCACCGCCAAGACTTATCGGACAGACGTGGGCCGTCGTGCTGGCCGGCGGCGACGGTACGCGGTTGCGCAGCTTGACGGCGGACGCGGGCGGGCAAAGCGTGCCGAAGCAGTATTGTTCGCTGCGCTCGGGACCCTCGTTGCTGGAGGAGGCGCTGGTGCGCGCGGAAACGGTCGCCGATCGCGAGCGAGTTTGCACGGTGGTCGCGGCGCAGCATCGCCGCTGGTGGGCGCCGTTACTCGCCGGCGTGCCTCGCCACAACGTCATCGCGCAGCCGCAGAATCGCGGCACGGCCAACGGAATGCTTCTCGCTCTGTCGTGCGTGCTCGATCGCGATCCGCTCGCCAACGTGGTCGTGTTGCCGTCGGATCACTGCGTTCGCGACGAGACTACGCTGTGCTCCGCGGTGCATCGCTCACTGCGCTCGCTCCGCGCTCGCGAGGCCGACGTGGTTTTGCTCGGCGTCGCGCCGGAGGAGGCCGACTCGGAGCTCGGCTATATCGTGCCCTCGCAGCGCATGAGCGACGCTCCGGTCGGCGTGCGTAAATTCGTAGAGAAGCCCCCGCGCCGGGAAGCGGCGGCGCTGATCGCGGCCGGTGCGCTGTGGAACGCCTTCATCGTGGTTGCGCACGCCCTGTCGCTGCTCGACCTGCTGCGCGCCAAGGATGCCGCGCTCGTGGAGCGCATGCGCACGGCTTGGCGGCTCGACGCGCAAGCGTTGTCCGGTTACTCGGCAGTCGCCGAGTTGTACCGCACGCTGCCGGCGCTCGATTTCTCGCGCGACATCGCCGAGGGGCGCGAAAGCTCGCTCAGCGTGATGCAGGTGCCGCCGTGCGGATGGTCGGATCTCGGCACGCCCGAACGGATCGTCAAGGCGCTGCGCAGACCCGTTGCCGTCGACGCGCACCCACCGGTGCTATCCGCCGCAGCGTTGAGCCTCGAGGAGCGTTTGAGGCAGCGGCAAGCCGCGTCGATCGAGCGGGTTGCACGCTGCGGCGCCGAGCCCCTGAGTGCCAGCTAACGGCGCCAACTAACGACGCCGGCTAGCCGGTCTGTGCAGCCCGGCGCGGAAACGTGATCCGGGCCGTCGTGCCGACGCCGTTCGGGCCGGGATCGAGCGCCAGGTCGGCGCGATGCAGCGTCGCGACATCCTTCGCGATCGCGAGACCGAGGCCGCTGCCGGTGCCGCGCGAGTTGCTGGCGCGGAAAAAGCGGTCGACGACTTTTTCGCGTTCGGTGGGCGGGATCCCGACGCCCGTGTCGTTCACCTCGAGATAAGGCGCGTCGTCGCGGACGCCGCAGCGAACGGTCACGCTGCCTCCCGCCGGGGTGTGCGTGATGGCGTTCCCTACCAATGCCTTCGCTGCCTCGCCGAGCAACCAATCGATCCCGTGTACCGGCGCCGAGTCGAGCTGCGCGCCGAGGTCGATGCCCGCGCCCTCCGCCGCGGCGAGGCTGTCGGTGACCGTGGTCTCCATGATCGAGGCGAGATCGACGTGCTCGAGCTTCAGGCCGGGATTGGCGCTCGCGTCGGCGCGCGCGAGCGTGAGTAGGCCCTGCGTCGTGTGACTCAGACGGCGCGCGCCGTCGAGGATTCGGCGCACGCGGTCTTTTCGTTCCGGATCTCCCTCGTCGGCCGCCATCAGCTCGAGCTGGGCCTGAATTCCGGCGAGCGGCGTACGCAGCTGATGGGCGGCGTTCTCGAGAAACCGTCGCTGACTCGCCGCGTTCTCGAATACCAGCGTGAACGACCTGTTGAGCGCCGCGATCAGGCTGCGAATCTCGGCGGGCACGCTGCCGATGGAAATCGGCGTGACGTCTTCGGGCGAGCGCTCGGCCACTTGGTGCTCGATCTTCGCGAGCGGGCCGAGCGACATACGCACGCTGAACCAGATCAACGCGAGAATCAGGCCGAGCACGACGACGTCGGTGGTGACGGCGGTCAACAGTATCCGCTCGCGCAGCGCGTCGCGTTGATGGGTGGTCTCGGCGATCGCCACCGTGATTCGCTCGTTGCCGACGTGGTCGTTGTGACCGATCAAGCGAACGTCCGCGCCGCGATAGTCGGCGTCGACCCGGCTGCCTCTCCCCGACGAGCGAGGCGGCGTCGGCAGATCGGCATCGCCGGCGATGAACGTGCCGTCGGCCTTGCTGACGCGAAAGAACAGGGAATCCAGCGACCCTGCGCGCAGCACCGCAAGCGCGTCCACCGGCAAGGACAGGCTCATGCGGCCGGTCGGGTCTTTCTGCACGTGGGCCGCCACCACGAGTGCGGCGTCGAGGAGCTCCTGGTCGAACGCGTCGGTATACGGCGGCAGCGCGAGGAAGTAGTCGCTCACGGTGCCGGCGATCAGAACGGCCGCCGCCGGCAGGAACAACGTGACGAACAGCCTGCGGCGGATGGACGGTCGCAACCGGTCAGATCGTCCGTTCATCGAAGCGATAGCCCATGCCGCGGATCGCGCGGATTTGCGCGGCCGCTCCGAGCTTCCCGCGGAGTCTCGAGACATATTGCTCGACGGCGTTCGCGGTCAGCTCCTCGCTCCAATCCGAGATCGAAGCGAGCAGCTTGTCCTTCGAGACCAGCCGCCCGGCGTTCAACACCAGGCATTCGAAGATCGCCCACTCGCGTTGCGTGAGATCGAGCGCGCGACCCTCGACCACTACCCTCTTGTGAACGATGTCGATCTCGAGCTCGCCGAGCGTGACGCGGGAGCTCGCCACCGCGTGGGCGCGCCGGATCAACGCGCGGCAACGCGCGACGAGCTCGGGGACCTCGAACGGCTTGGTCATGTAGTCGTCGGCGCCCAAGTCGAGCGCGGTGACGCGGTCGGAGAGGCCATCGCGGGCGGTGAGCATCAACACCGGAATGGTCT
>DASQOL010000085.1:0-7407 GCA_035644475.1 Gammaproteobacteria bacterium
TGCCCGGCAGCTATCGGCTCTACTACGCGTTGAACGACGCCGAGCCGCCGCTCGACGGCACGGACGCGGGCGGCGGCACGCAGCCGTCGCCGATCGCCGTCGGCAACGTCACGGCGTTCACGCTCGCCAATCTCACGCCGACGGTAGCGGCGCCGGGCGTCCCGCAGCTCCTGTCCGCGGAGCCGCGACAGAATGCCGCGGTGCTCAGCTGGACCGCGGTGGCCGGCGCCACCGCGTACCGCGTCGGCTACGGCGCCGGCTCCGTCGACGACAATCGAATCGACGTGGGCGCGGTCACGACGTTGACGCTCGGCGGGCTCGTCGACGGCACGCTGTACCGCTTCGCAGTGACCGCGCGCGCGCAGGCGCAGTACTCGATCGCGGTCACCGCGCTCGACAACACGCCGAGCCGGCACGAGAGCGCGCTGTCGGCACTCACCCTTGCGCCGCTCGGCGACGTCGTCGCGGGCGCGCGCTCGAACGAGCTCACCGCGATCCCGGGTCCGACCACGCCGGTGCCGAATCTTCCCGACGAGGGCTGCTTCATCGCGACGTCGGCGTTCGGCTCCGCGCGGCGCGCGGAGGTCGCGATCCTCCGCGACTTCCGCGATCGTTTTCTGCTGCCGACGCGCCCCGGCCGCGCGTTGGTCGCGGCCTACTACCGCGCGAGCCCGGCGTTGAGCCGCAAGCTCGACGCGCGTCCCGCATGGAAACCCTGGGTGCGCGCCGCGCTCGCGCCCGCGGTGGGGGCGGCGCTCGTGGCCGTGAGCTCGAACGCGGTCGAGAAAGCCGCTCTCGCGGGCCTGCTCGCCGCGCTCGCGGCCGTGCGCGTGCGCCGCCGCCGCGAGCGTGCGCGCGAGGAGGCGCGATGAGCCCGATCGCCCGGTCGCTCGCCGCGCTGGTCGCCGCGGCCGCCCTCTGCGCCGGCGTCCGCATCGCGGGCGCGCAGCCGGCGAGCGACGTGCCCACCGCAACCCTCGTGGCGCCGCGCTGGAGCGTAGCGGTCGACGTCGGCGACTTCGAGCCGGACCTGGACTCGTTCGAGCTCTTCTACGGCGACGACAAGATGACCGCGTGGGCGGTCGGCTTCGCGTATGCGTTTCGTCCGTGGCTCGAAGCGGGCGGGGAGATCGGCCGCGGGCACGCCGACGGCGTCGGCATCCTCACGGGCCAAGGCGTGCCCGGCGGCCAGGTCGACTACACGCTGTGGCCGGCGCAGGCGTTCGTCAAAGTCCGCGGGCTGTTCCGCCCCGGGCAGCTGTTCGTGCCATACGTCGGCGTGGGGCTCGCGACCGCCTATTACGAGGAGCGCATCGACGGCCAGCAGAAGCGTACCGGCACCTCGGAGCTCGGTGCGGGAGCGCGCGTCGGGCTCGAGGTCTACTTGAATCGGCTCGACGCCGACACGCACGGCGGCTACGGCGACGGCCCGGTGAAGCAGACGTACGTCTACCTCGAGTGGCGGCGCTTCTCCACCGAGCAAACGGGCGCCGAGCTCGGCGGCGAGCAATGGCTGCTCGGGCTCAAGTTCGGCTTCGGCAGGGACGGCGCAGCCTCGAGAGCGCGCTAGTCCTCGGTGGAATTCGGGTCAAACGCCCTGGCCGACGCGCGCCGATTCTTGCTAGGCTAGACGAACTCCAAAGAACTGACTCAGAAGGCGGAAACGCAAGTGGATGCACCAACGATGACCCCGGTGCCGGCGGCACGGGGTACGCAGAGTTCCATTAGCCCCGAAACGCGCCTCAAGCTCTACCGCACGATGCAAGAGTGCCGGATGCTCGAGAAGCGCGCCTACGACCTGTTCATGCAGAACCTGATCAAGGGCACGAGCCACTTGGCGCTCGGCCAAGAGGCGATCGCGGCGGGCTTCGGCGTCGCAATGCGGCCCGAGGACTACACGTTCTGCACCTATCGCGGCCACAATCACACGCTGGTCCGCGGCGTCGGGATGACCGAGATCTTGGGCGAGCTCATGGGCAACTCGTCGGGCCTCATGCGCGGCAAGGGCGGCTCGATGCACTTGACGAGCGTGAAGCACAACATGCTGGGGTCGTACGCCATCATCGGCGCGCACCTCACGATCGCGAACGGCGCGGCCTGGTCCGCGCAATACCGCGGCACCGAGCAGGTGGCCGTGTGCTTCTTCGGCGACGGCACCACGAATATCGGCGCGTTCCACGAGGCGCTCAACTTCGCCGTGATCTGGAAGCTGCCGGTGGTGTTCGTCTGCGAGAACAACCTATATATGGAGTACACGTCGATCCACGACGTGACCGCCGTCGAGCGCCCGGCCGCGGACCGCGCGAGCGCCTACGGTCTCGAGCCCGTGCTCATCGACGGCAACGACGTCGACGTCGTCTACCGCACAGCGCAGCGCGCGCTCGACCTCGCCCGCCGCGGCGGCGGCCCGAGCTTGATCGAGGCCGAAACCTATCGTCACGGCGGCCACTCGCGCGCCGACCCGGGCAAGTACCGGCCGGACGAAGAGGTCAAGGAGTGGCTCAACAAGGACCCGCTCCCCCGCTACCGCACGCGCTTGGCCCAGATGGGCGTCAGCGATAGCGAATTGCAGAAGATCGACGACGAGACCAAGGCGAAGATCGACGCGGCTACAGAAGTCGCGCGCAACGCACCGCCGCCGCCGCTCGAGATCGCAAGCACGGACGTCTGGGCGAACGGAGGCTCGGCATGGCGCAACTGACTTATCGCGACGCGGTCGCCGCGGGCATGGCGCAGGAGATGCGCCGCGATCCGAGCGTCGTGTTCCTGGGCGAGGACGTCGCCGCCGCGGGCGGCGTGTTCAAGACCACCGTGGGGCTCCTCGACGAGTTCGGTCCGAAGCGCGTGAAGGACACACCGATCTCCGAGCAAGCGATCCTGGGCGCCGCGATGGGCGCCGCGATGACGGGACTCCGGCCGATCGCCGAGATCATGTTCTCCGACTTCTTCGCGGTGTGCTGGGACATCGTCGTGAATCAAATCGCGAAGGCCCGCTACATGACGGACGGCCAGATCACGATGCCGCTCGTCATCAAGTCGGGCAACGGCGGCGGCGCGCGCTTCGGCGCGCAGCACTCGCAGAGCGTCGAGAACTGGGCGATGGCGATCCCGGGCTTGAAGGTCGTCGCGCCGGCGTTCCCGGCCGATGTGAAAGGCCTGATGGCCGCGGCGATCCGCGACAACGATCCGGTGCTGTTCTTCGAGCAGAAATCGCTCTACGCGACCAAGGGCGAAGTGCCGGACGGCGAGCACATCGTCGAGCTCGGCAAGGCGAACGTGGTGCGCGAGGGCAGCGACGTCACGATCGTGGCGCTCGCGCTCATGGTGCCGCGCGCGCTCAAGGCGGCGGAGATCCTTCAGGAGCAGCACGGCATCAACGCGACGGTCGTAGACCTGCGCTCGCTCGTGCCGCTCGACACGCAAACGATCCTGCGCGAGGTCGCGAAGACCGGCCGGCTCGTCACCGTGGAGGAGAACCCGCGGCTCTGCGGTTGGGGCGCCGAGATCTCGTCGATCGTGGCCGAGGAGCTGTTCTGGGACCTGGACGGCCCGATCGTCCGCGTCACCACACCGCACATTCCGCTCGCGGCCGCGAACAACCTCGAGGACGCGCAGCTGCCGAATCCCGAGCGGATCGTCGCCGGCGTGCGCCAGCTCGTCGACTAGCCGCGAGGTCGCGATGAACGTATTGATGCCGCAGCTCGGCGAGACCGTCACCGAGGGTACCGTTTCGAACTGGCACAAGAAGGTCGGCGACAAGGTCGCGGCCGACGAGCTCCTGTTCGACATCGAAACCGACAAGGTGTCGATGGAGGTCCCGTCCCCCACATCCGGCGTGATCACGAAGATCCTCGTTCCGGTGGGCACCACCGTGGACGTCGGCACCGTGTTGGCCGTGATCGACAGCGGCGCCGCGGAATCCGCGGCCGCGCCCCAAGTCGCGACAGCTGCCGCGCCGGCAGCTGCCACGCCGCCGCCGGCCGCGAAGGCGGCCGAGGCGGCGCCGCCGTCGTGGTATGCCGCGATGCCGCCGTCGATGAGCTCCGCGCAGCCGAGCATGGGCTCGTCGGGGCCGTCGGCCGTGCCCGCGGCGGCCGTCGCCTCGTCGGCGTCCGCGCATCACGCGGCGCGCAGCGATCAATTGCGGCTGTCGCCGGCCGTCCGCCGGTTAGCCGCGGAGTACCGATTGGATCTTGGGGCCGTGCCGGGGTCTGGACGCAACGGCCGAATCACGCGGCGCAATGTGCTCGACTTCATCCAGTCCAACAAGGCAGGGCCGCAGGCTGGCGCGGCTCCCGCGGCACGCACCGCGCCGCCCGTCGCCGATCTCGCCGCGGCGCGCAGCGCGTCCGCCGCGCCAGCCGCACGCGCGCCGGCGCCCTCGCCCGCCGCCGGTCCGGCGCCCGCCGGCGCGAAAACGCTGCCGTTCACGCGGATCCGCAAGCTCACGGCCGAGCACATGGTGCGGTCGAAGGCCACGAGCCCGCACGTGCTGCAGGCCGTGGAGGTCGACTTCGCGCGCGTCGACTCGGTGCGCAAGACGGTCCGCGACGCGTGGAAGGCGAAGCACGGCCACTCGATCACCTACCTGCCGTTCATTGCACACGCAGTGTGCGAGGCGCTGCACGACTTCCCGAACCTGAACTCGAGCGTGCACGGCGATAGCTTGATATTGCACGAGCACGTGAATCTCGCGATCGCCATCGACTTGGGTGCCGAGGGTCTCGTCGCGCCGGTGATCAAGCACGCGGAGGCGCTCACGGTCGCGCAGCTCGCGGGCGCGATCAGCGAGCTCTCGCAGCGCTCGCGCAGCGGACGCTTGAAGCCGGACGACTTTGCGAGCGGCACTTACACCCTGTCGAACTCCGGCACGTTCGGCACGCTGATCACGGCACCAATCATCAACCAGCCGCAGGTCGCGATCCTGTCGACCGACGGCGTGCGCAAGAAACCGGTGGTGATCGAGACGTCGGAGGGCGACGCGATCGCGATCCGGCCGGTCGGCGTCCTCGCGCAGTCGTTCGACCATCGCGCCGTCGACGGCGCGTACTCCGCCGCGTTCTTGGACAGCGTGCGCAAGCTGCTCGAGAACGGCCACTGGGTCGTCGAGGTCTAGCATGACCGGCGCGCGGCGCTCGCTCGGCTGGATCGGCGCCGGCGGGCGCATGGGCTTCGCGATGGCGAAGCGGCTGCTCGCCGCCGGCAATGGCGTGGCCGTCTACAACCGCACGCGTGCGAAGGTCGAGCCTCTCGCCGAATTCGGCGCCACGATCGTCGACTCGCCGAAGGCGCTGCGCGGCTGCGACATCGTGTTCACCACGGTATCGGCGTCCGACGATCTCGTGGCGGTATGTCTCGGGCCGGACGGCGTGCTTGACGCGAAGCAGTCGCCGAAGCTGATCATCGACTGCTCGAGCGTCTCCGAGGACGCTTCCGCCAAGGTGCGCGCGGCCGCGGCCAAGCTCGGCACCGACATGCTCGCGGCGCCGGTGAGCGGCAATGCCAAGGTCGTCGCGGCGGGCAAGCTCACGATCGTCGCATCGGGCCCGCGCGAGGCGTTCGACGTCGCCAAGCCGTACCTCGACGCGCTCGGCGTCGGCACGACATATGTCGGCGAGGGCGAGCTCGCGCGCATGGTCAAGATCTGCCACAACCTGCTGCTCGGCGTGATCGCGCAATCGTTGGCCGAGATCACCGTGCTCGCGGAGAAAGGCGGCGTGCCGCGGCACGCGTTCCTCGAGTTCATCAACAACAGCGTCGTCGGCTCGATGTTCTCGCGCTACAAGACGCCCGCGCTCGTGAACCTCGACTGGACGCCCACGTTCACGCCGGTGTTGCTGCGCAAGGACCTCGATCTCGGGCTCAAGGCCGCGAAGGCGCTACAAGTGCCGCTCGAGCTCACGCAGCTGACACGCGACATCGTGAATCGCGCCGTCGAGGCCGGCCACACCGAGTGCGACTTCGCGATCTTGCTCGATCAGCAGGCCAAGGCGTCCGGCCTCACGCTGAAACCCGAGAACGTGGCGGTCGACGACGGGCTGAAGAAAAAGAGCGACGCGGTCCGTAAGTAGCGCGCGGCTCGCGCACCTCCATGGAGGGATCTGCGCCCAAATCCGGTGCACCCGGGTCGTCGACCATGTCCTCGTAGCGATAGCCCCCGCGCGGAATCACCCGACCGTCCGGCCGCTCGAAGTACATCTCGCCGTCCTGGTCATTGCGCATCCGGAACCCGCCCTCGTGCAGCAGCCGATGGTGGAACGAGCAGAGCAGCGTCATGTTGTCGAGGCTCGTCTCGCCGCGGTTTGCCCAGTGCTCGATGTGGTGACCGTCCACGTAGCGGGTGCGGTGACAGCCGGGGAACGTGCAGCCGCGGTCGCGCGCCCACAGCGCCCGGCGCAACGCCGTCGACACGTTGCGCTGCTTGCGACCGACGTCGAGCGGCGTGCCGCGCTCGTCCTCGACGACGGCGACCAGGCTACAGTCGCAGGTGAGCCGCTTGATCGTCTCGAGCGGCAAGTCGGAGCGTCCCGCCCCTCCATGGAGGGCTGCCGCGTCGACGTGGACCACCACTTGATGGTGATCCGCGCAGACCGCGTCGGAATCCGCCGACCCGCCAGCGACATACGCCTTCACGATCGCGATGAGCGCATCCGCCTGCTGCGCCTGCCAGGGCGTCGACGCATTCTCGCGCTCGGCGCCGAGCTCGATCCCGCTCGCAACCTCGCCGGCGGCGACGGCGCGATCGAGCGCTTGCGCGACGAGCTCGCCCTCCTCGGCCGGCACCTCGACGCTGATCAATACCGTGCCCCGCGCCACGTTCCTCGATATCCACAACGACCGTCGCTCCCACGCCCGCCGCGCCACGTCCACCGATTCCGGCGCGACGTTACGAATCTGCGCGCACCGTTGCTCGACCTGCGCTTGAGAAGCATTGAGCGCATACGCGAGCAACAAGTCCTCGTCGTGCTCGCGCGCAACCCGCGTAAGCGCCCGCACTTTAGAGTACGACAGCCGACCATCCGCGAACGCCGCCGAGGTCGCCGGCAGCGCGCGCAGCGCGTGCGCCGTACGCACCTTCTCGCGCGCCGCGGACAACGACAGGCTGCAGTACCACGCGAGCCACTCGGCGCAGCTGGCGACCGGCCACTTCGACCACCCGTAACGGTCGTCGAGCTCGCGCACGAGCACCAGCATGCGATACGAGTCGCCGCGCATTTGCCGATCGAGGTTGACGATCAATGAGACGAGGTCGTCGATGGAACGCTCGTCCGAGGACGCGGGCGCGGCCCAGCGAAGCGCATTGGCTGCCATGAAAGCCTCCCGGGAATAGGTTGGATTCGGATACTGTTATTGTATATGGAGTATCCACTTAGCTCCACCGACCACTACATATTGGGTTCAGGACGT
>DASQOL010000086.1:0-26922 GCA_035644475.1 Gammaproteobacteria bacterium
CCTCCTCCCACTCGCCCCGCCGCAACAATCGTAGCAACGGCGGTGGCCGCAAACTGTGAATCGTTCGTGGCACCGCCGACCGCCAGGGACGGCGGAAGTGCCGGAATCCGCCGGGAGCGGATTCCGGCCGACCGCCACGGACGGCCGCCCCCATCAAAGCCGGTGGCGCATATCCCGGCCGGGTAACGGCCCGCGCGCCCCGTTCTTGCGCAGCAGCAGAACCTTGAAGCGCTCGCCCATCTCACCGGGCAGAAGCAACGTCTTGAGCGCGGCGAGCTCCCGAAATGACGCGGCGTCCTCCGCCGCGAGCGGCGGCTCGGCCGCGAGACCCGCGAGGAGGAACTGGGCCTGCGTCGTGAAGCCCGCCACGGCGACACCCGCCGCGCTCGCCGCGCCCGCGCACGCGCTGAAATCGACCCACGCCGAGATGTCCTGGAGGCCGGGAAAGATGAACGGGTCGTCGTGTGCGCGATGCCGATAGTGGCAGACGAGAGTGCCCGTGCGGCGCTGCGGGTGGTAGTACTCGCGGCGCGTGAGCCCGTAGTCGACGAGCAGCATCGCGCCCCGGTCGAGCGCCGCCGCGAGCGACCAGATCCACGCCGGCAGCAACCGGCAGACCTCCGATCGATAGCCCTCGGCGAGCGGCGCGTCGAGCTCGAGCTCGATCGACTCCACGGCCGCGGCGAGCTCCGGATCGTCGGGGCCTTCGGCCCAGGCGAATCGTGCGGCGCGCAGCTCGACGCCGAGCGGGCGCGCCCTGCCCGCGCGCTTCACGAAACACGCGACGGGCAGAGCGTCGGCGACCTCGTTTGCGACGATCGCACCCTCGAACGGCGTTTCCGGCAACCGCTCGAGCCACGCGACGCGCTCCCCGAAGCGTTGCAAGGTTTGCCGCTGACGATCCCGCAAATCGGCGCTCGGCTCGAGGATCCGGTAGACGGCGCGCGTGTCGCCGCGCGCGGCGAGCGCGTCCAAGATCTGCCCCGCGAGCGCGCCGCTGCCCGCGCCGAGCTCGAGAATCGCCGGGGCCGCGATGCCGCCGAGCTCGTGCTCCAGCGTGCGCGCGAGCGCGCGGCCGAGCGCGCCCGACAGCTCGGGCGCCGTGACGAAATCACCCGTCGCGCCGAATTTCGTGCTGCCGCCGCTGTAGTAACCCGAGCCGGGCGCGTAGAGCGCAAGCTGCATGTAGCGCGCGAAGTCGAGCCAGCCGCCGGCGCGCTCGATCTCGGCGCGAATCTCGGCCGCAAGCGCGTCGCTCGCCCGCTGGGCGTCGGCGGCGGGCGCGGGAAAATCGTTGGCGGAACTCATTGGGCGTCGGGCAAGCACCGTCAGCGATAGTGTAACCTTTGGAACTCGGTCGAACGGTGCAACGTTGGCGCAACCCAAACGACAAACGAATCTCGAACGCGGCGGCCTCGAGGGACAGTGGGCCCTCGTGACGGGCGCGGCGAAGCGCATCGGAGCGGTCATCGCCCGCACGCTGCACGCGTCCGGCGCCAACGTCGCCATTCATTATTTCAGCTCCTCCGAGGCCGCGGACGAGCTCGCCGCCGAGCTCGACGCCGCGCGCCGGGGCTCAGCGTTCACGGTGGGAGCGGACATACGCGACGTCCAGGCGCTCGAGCAGATGGCGAAGCACGTGCTCGAGCGCACCGGCGGACGGCTCGACGTGCTAGTCAACAACGCGTCGACGTTCTATCCGACCAAGCTCGGCACGATCACCGACGAGCAGTGGCACGACCTCGTCGACAGCAACCTCAAGGCGCCGCTGTTCCTGTCGCAGGCGATGTTGCCGGCTCTGCGCGCCGCGCGCGGCGTGATCGTCAACATCGTCGACGTACACGCGCAGCGGCCGCTGCGCGATCATCCGGTCTACGGGGCCGCGAAAGCCGGCGTCGCGATGCTCACCCGCTCGCTCGCGAAGGACTTGGGGCCCGACATTCGCGTCAACGGCGTGGCGCCGGGCGCGATCTTGTGGCCCGACGAGGGCATGTCCGACGCGCTCCGTGCCGCGATCATCAAGCAGACGGCGTTGAAGCGCAGCGGCCAGCCCGAGGACGTCGCGGCGGCCGTGCTGTTCCTCGTCCGCGATGCGCCGTACGTGACCGGGCAGATCATCGCCGTCGACGGCGGCCGCAGCGTCGGCTGGTGAGGCCGGGCGGCCGCCATCCCTGGCGGGCGCCGCGCATCACGGGCCGCCGAGGGGTCCGACCTTCGTGAGCTCCACGCCGTGCCCCCGCGCGGCCCACGCGTGCTCGATCCGCTCGCCGGTGAGCGGGTGCACGAGATCGGGGGCAATGTCGGCGAGCGGCGCGAGCACATGCGCGCGGCTGAGCACGTCCGCGTGCGGCAGGCGTTGCTGCGCGTTTACGCGCCGGCCGTAGAGCAGCAGGTCGAGGTCGAGCGGGCACATGGGATGAGGCGGTTGCGAGCGGCTGCGGCGGGCCACGTCCTCGAGCGCGACGAGGCGCGTTTTGACTTCCTCCGGCGGGAGCGTCGTGGCAAACGCGACCGCCGCGTTCAAGTAATCCGGCGCCGGCCACCCGACCGCCGGCGAGCGGTACACCGCGGAGCGGCGCAGCGGCCCGAACTCCGCCTCGAGCGCCTCCGCAGCCGCCCGCAGGCGGCGGTCGGCGTCGAGGTTGCTGCCGAGGCCGACGTATACGTCGATATGGTGGGCGTCGATACGGTGGGCGTCAGGCATAGTCGGCGGGACGGCGCTCGATGACGATGCCCACGTCGCGGGCGCTCGGGATCGCGCCCGGCTTCGCGATCGACACCTTGACCCATGCGGCGCCGAACTCGTGCACGGCGATGCGTGCGACGGCCTCCGCCAGCGTCTCCACGAGCTTGAACTGCGCCGCGCTGACCACCTCGATCACACGCTGCGACAGCCGCTCGTAGTTCAACGCGGCGTCGATCGAGTCGACCCGGGCGGCCACCCGCGCGTCGGTCGCGATCTCGAGGTCGACGCTCACGGTCTGCTTGACGCGCCGCTCCCATTCCCAGAAGCCGATGATCGTGTCGACCTTGAGCTCGCGCACGAAAAGCTTGTCGACGGCGCGGCTGTCTACGTTCGGGGTATCCACGTGGATCCTTTAGCTATTCAGGGGGCGATTCAGGGGAGCGAGTCGGGGGGCGTGAGCTCGTCGAGAGGCCAGCGCGGGCGCGCGACAATCGTCGCGGATCTCGCGGCCGCCGCCCCGACACGGCACGAGCCCGCGTAGGCGATCATTGCGCCGTTGTCGGTGCACAGCGCCGGCTTCGGATAGTACACGCGCGCCCCGGCCGAGGAAGCGAGCGCCGCGAGGCTCGCGCGGAGCGCGCGGTTCGCGCCGACGCCGCCCGCGACGATCAGCCGGCGCAGTCCGGTCGACTCGAGCCCGCGGCGGCACTTCGCCGTCAGCGTGTCGACAACCGCCGCCTGGAACGAGGCGGCGAGATCGGCGCGCACGACGTCGGTCAACCGGTTCTCCGGACGCCGGCTCGCCTCGATCGCGAGCCGCGCGGCGGTCTTGAGCCCGCTGAAGCTGAAGTCGAGGCCTTGGTCCTTGAGCGGGCGCGGGAGAGCGAACCGGCCGGGGTCACCGCTCGCCGCAAGAGCCGCGAGCTGCGGGCCGCCGGGATATGGCAGGCCGAGCAGGCGCGCGACTTTGTCGAAGGCCTCCCCCGCCGCGTCGTCGAGCGTCTCGCCGATGATCCGATAGCGGCCAACCCCCGCCACATCGATCAGCTGCGTATGGCCGCCCGAGACGAGTAGCGCCAGGAAGGGGAAGTCGGGCGTCTCGGCCTCCAGCATGCAGGCCAACAGGTGGCCTTCCAGGTGATGCACGGGCACCGCCGGGATCTTCAGCGCATAGGCGAGCGACGCCGCGAACGAGCCGCCGACGAGCAGCGCGCCCATGAGACCCGGGCCCGCCGTATAGGCGATGGCGTCGAGACCGTCGAAACCGAGTCCCGCCTCGCGGAGCACCTCGCCGACCAGCGGCTCGAGCTTGGCGATGTGGTCCCGCGAGGCCAGCTCCGGCACCACCCCCCCGAAGGCCGCATGGATCTCCACTTGGCTCGACAGGCGCTCTGCGAGGATGCCGCGGCCCGCCTCGTATAGGGCGACACCGGTCTCGTCGCAGCTCGTTTCTATTCCGAGGACACGCATTCGGAGGCTTTACAGGCTCTGGCGGCCGCGGCTAATATGCCGCTCTTCTGCCGGCCCAGCCGGCCTATTTTTGTTTACACAAGCCATTCGTGGGTATTCGATGCCTGGCGTCCGAATAAGAGAGAGCGAGCACTTCGACGCAGCTTTGCGCCGCTTCAAACGCGCTTGCGAGAAGGCCGGTGTTCTGACCGAGCTGCGAAGACGTGAGTTCTACGAGAAACCGACCCAGGAACGCAAGCGCAAGAAAGCGGCGGCCGTCAAACGCCACATGAAGCGCAACTTGCGAGCCCCCACCACAAGGCGTCGAAGACTCTACTAGCCCTCTTCTACTAGCGCTCTTCTATTGACCCGGTTGCTTCGGCCATGTCGCTCAAGGACCGACTCACGCAAGACATGCAAGCCGCCCTCAAGGCCGGCGATAAGCCGCGCCTGAGCGTCGTGCGCATGGCGCTCGCCGGCGTGAAACAACGCGAGGTCGACACCCGCCGTCCGCTCGACGACGCCGGCGTCCAGACCGTCATCGAGCGCATGATCAAGCAAGGCCGCGATGCTCTGACCCAGTTCCGCGAAGGCGGCAGGCAGGACCTCGTTGCGAAGGAAGAAGCCGAGCTCGCGGTGCTGCAGACCTACCTGCCGAAGCCGCTCGACGACAGCGAGCTCGACACGCTGATCGCCGAAGCGATCGAGGCGGCCAAAGCTTCGAGCACGAAGGACCTCGGCAAAGTCATGGCCGTCATCAAGCAACGGGCCGCGGGCCGCGTCGACATGGGCTCGCTCAGCGCGCGCGTCCGTTCGATGCTCACACCCGAATAAAGACCACTTGCCGTCCCGGCGGCGCGTCGGATAATCCCCGCCCATGGCCGGCCGGATACCACAGCCGTTCATCGACGACCTGATCGCGAAGGCCGACATCGTCGAGATCGTCGGCGCGCGCGTCGCACTCAAGAAGGCCGGCAGCATCTACAAGGGGCTCTGCCCGTTCCACGGCGAGAAGACGCCGTCGTTCACGGTGAGCCCGACGCGCGGCACCTATCACTGCTTCGGTTGCGGCGAGCACGGCACCGCGATCGGGTTTCTCATGAACTACGACAACCTGCCCTTCCCCGACGCCGTCGAGGCGCTCGCCGAAGTGCTCGGCCTGGAAGTGCCGCGCACGGGCGCCGCCGAAGCCGACGAGCGGCGCGGCGAGAACGACGATCTGTACGAGCTGCTGCGCGAAGCGGATCAAATTTTTCGCGCCGCGCTGCGCGACCACCCGCAGGCCGTCGCGTACCTCAAAAAACGCGGGATCGACGGCCCCACGGCGGGCCGGTTCGGTATGGGTTACGCCCCGCCGGCGTGGGACACGGTGATGCGCGCGCTCGGCTCGTCCGAGGCGCGGATCGCGCGCATGCTCGAGGCGGGTCTACTCAGCGCGAACGACAGCGGCCGGCGCTACGACAAGTTCCGCGACCGGATCATGTTCCCGATCCGCAACGTGCGCGGGCAAATCATCGGCTTCGGCGGCCGCGTGCTCGACGCCGGCGAGCCGAAGTACCTGAACTCGCCCGAGACGCCGATCTTCCGCAAGGGTCAGGAGCTCTACGGCCTGTTCGAGGCGAAGAAGAACCCGGGCAAGCCGAAGGAGATCATCGTCGTCGAGGGCTATCTCGACGTCGCGAGCCTGGTGCAATTCGGCGTCGAGAACGCCGTCGCGACGCTCGGCACCGCGATGACCGCCGAGAACATCAAGCGTCTCACGCGCCTCACCGACCGCGTGATCTTCTGCTTCGACGGCGACCGCGCCGGCCGCACGGCCGCGTGGCGTGCGATGGAGGCCGCGCTTCCGTACGGCGGCGGGACCGTGGAGCTCAAGTTCCTGCTCCTGCCCGACGGCGACGATCCCGACACCTTCGTCCGCAGCCGCGGCGCCGACGCGTTCCGCGCGCTCGCGACGGGGGCGCTGCCGCTGCCGGACTTTTTCGTTAAAGAGTTGCAGGCGAAGGTCGACTTTACGAATGTCGGCGGCAGGGGCCGCTTCGAAGCGTTCGCGAAACCGCTGTTGAAGAAGCTGCCACCGGGAACCTACCGCACCGCGATCATGAACGCCTTCGGCGCAGCGCTGAACCTGAACGCGGCCGTCTTGGACGAGCTGATGTCCGCTCCGCCGCCGATCCAGGTCGCGAATCCGACCCCCATCCCGTCCGCGCTCGGGACGGCGGTCCAGAAGGTGCTGAACGTCGCCCTCCACTACCCACAGGCCGCGGCCAAGGCGGCGGGGGTCTCCGACCTAGCGGCCTTGAATCAGCCCGGCGCCGACGTCATCCGGAGGGTGTTCGGCATCGCCGCCCGTCTCACAGAGGCGAACTCCGCACGATTGCTGGAAAACATGCACGACGACCCCGATATCGAGGCTCTCCGCCGGGTAGGCGCCCGGCCATTGATCGCGATCGAGGACGAAGAGACGGCCTTTGCAGTGCTCCTGGACTCCCTGGAGAACATGGCGAAGGACGCCCGCCAAAACGCCGAGAGCGAGCGGATCCGGACCCATACCGTCGGCGGCACGACCGACTAGCGAGGCGGAATCGAGAACTGAGACCCAGCGCACATAGGAACTAGTATCTACCCCAGCCGATCTTAGATCAGGTATAGTGCGCCGTTTTAGTTGCGCCCTCCCCCTCCCCACCCGAGGACACCTAAAATATCCATGGAAACCCCAGCGCAGCCGCAGGAAGACGAACGTCAATCGCAGCTCAAGCTGCTGATCGCGAAAGGTAAGGAGCAAGGCTACCTTACCTACAGCGAGGTAAACGATCACCTGCCGAGCGATATCGTCGATCCGGAGCAGATCGAAGACATCGTCAACATGATCAACGATATGGGCATCACGGTGTACGAGAAGGCACCGGACGCCGAGTCGTTGCTCCTGTCCGACTCCGCCGTCTCGAACGACGAAGACGCCGCGGACGAGGCCGCCGCTGCGCTCGCCACCGTGGATGCCGAATTCGGCCGCACCACCGATCCCGTGCGCATGTACATGCGCGAGATGGGCACGGTCGAGTTGCTCACACGCGAAGGCGAGATCCGGATCGCGAAGCGCATCGAGGAAGGCCTCGATCAAGTGCGCAGCGCGCTCGTGCAGTATCCGCCGACGTGCCAGCTGATCTTCGATACGTACGATCTGATTCTGAAGGGCGAGTCGCGACTCCAAGATTTGATCACGGGCTTCATCGACCCGAACGAGCAGATCGCGGATCCGAACGCGCGCGCGGCGGAACAAGCCGCGGAGCGCGAGGAAGGCGATCCCGACGACGAGGAAGCCGCGGTCGACACCGGCCCGGATCCCGAAGAGGTCGCGGCGCGCTTCAAGAGACTGCGCCGGCTCCACAAGAAATACGCCGAGACGCTGCTCGCGAACGGGGTCAAGCACGCGGCCACCAAGAAGTCCGTGAAGTCGCTGACCGGCGAGTTCATGGAGCTCAAGCTCGCGCCGAAGGTGTTCGACCTGATGGTCGGGCAGCTGCGCGACATGGTGAACCAGATCCGCGGCCAGGAACGCCTCGTGATGGCGCTCTGCGTGCGCGACGCCGGCATGCAGCGCAAAGATTTCATCGCGAGCTTCCCGAAGAACGAAACGAACCTGGCGTGGATCGACAAGCACATCCGCTCGAAGCGCAAGTACTCTTCCGCTCTCAACAAGCTCAAGGAAGAAGTGCAGCGCGCGCAGAAGCGCCTGCAGAAAATGGAGCAGGGCATCAACCTCTCGATCGGCGACATCAAAGAGATCAACCGCGAGATCTCGCTCGGCGAGGCGCAAGCGCGCCGCGCGAAGAAGGAGATGGTCGAGGCGAACCTGCGGCTCGTGATCTCGATCGCCAAGAAATACACGAACCGCGGCTTGCAGTTCTTGGACCTGATCCAGGAAGGCAACATCGGCCTGATGAAGGCGGTCGACAAGTTCGAATACCGCCGCGGCTACAAGTTCTCGACATACGCCACCTGGTGGATCCGCCAGGCGATCACGCGCTCGATCGCCGACCAGGCGCGCACGATCCGCATCCCGGTGCACATGATCGAGACGATCAACAAGCTGAACCGCATCTCGCGGCAGATGCTCCAAGAGATGGGCCGCGAGCCCACGCCCGACGAGCTCGCGCAGCGCATGGAGATGCCCGAGGACAAGGTCCGCAAGGTGCTGAAGATCGCGAAGGAGCCGATCTCGATGGAGACCCCGATCGGCGACGACGAGGACTCGCATCTAGGCGACTTCATCGAGGACACCGCGGTGTCCTCGCCGATCGACTCGGCCACGGACGAAGGTTTGAAGGAGACCACGCACGCGGTTCTCGCGGGCCTCACGCCGCGCGAAGCCAAGGTGCTCCGCATGCGCTTCGGCATCGACATGAACACCGACCACACGCTCGAAGAGGTCGGCAAGCAGTTCGACGTCACGCGCGAGCGGATCCGGCAGATCGAGGCGAAGGCGTTGCGCAAGCTGCGTCACCCGTCGCGCTCGGATCAGCTGCGCAGCTTCTTGATCGACGACTGACGACCGTTCAGTAACGACGGTTCGAGCGAAGGCCCGCGCACCGTGTGCAGCGGGCCTTCTCTTTTTTGCGGGGCTGTTGACGTATCCTCTCGGGGAAGCAAATCGGGGGGATCCCAGGGCATCGCGATCTACGAGGGGTACAAGCTGTCGTTCCGGCGAATCACGCCGGACGAGGTGAAAGGCGCGGCGACCTGAGCGACGACCGTCCCCGGCGCGGCGCACGGCCCCTCTCAGTGCGCGGCGCCGGGACTCTCGCCGCGAATCAGCGCGTCGAAATGACCGATCAGGAACAACAGCTCGGCGGGATCCTCGCCGAGCTCGGCCACGCACTCCTCGGCGTAAGCATGAATCGCGCTCGCGGTCGGCAGCGCGCCGCCGTCGTCGAGGACCTGCCGCATCCGCGGGATCAGCAGCCACTGCAGCCACTGGTGAAACCGCAGCGTGTCGCACGAGAACGGCTGCGTGCTCGCGAGCCGCACGGCGTCCGGGCTTTCCTGCTCCCAGAGCCGCATGCGTCGCAGCGTGGCCTCGAGCGCGTCGACGATGACGCTGAGCGCTCGGTGCCGGTCGGTGACCGTGTGGGCCATGCTCGCGATTGTCGCCGCGCGGCGCGCGCGCGGGCAACGCCGCCGCCGCGGGGCCGGTGTTACCATAGCCGCGAGTGGGCCTGTAGCTCAGTTGGTTAGAGCAGGGGACTCATCGGAGAGGTGCCTTCGCGGCGACGAGCCGCGAAGTGGACGGGATGAATTCAGGGAAACCGGCGTCGGCGCGCCGGCGTCGATCGCGGCGCAACCGCAGATCGCCGCTTGCGAGCGGATCGGCAATCCTGAGCCAAGCCGGCGGTACACCGCCGGAAGGTGCAGAGACTACCTGAGAGCTTCAGTGCTCTTGATAACAGGCGCGAGCGTCCCGCACCCAACCCAAGGCGACTTGGGGGGTGAAGAGATAGTCCGCTTCCGCCGGAAACGGCGGGTAGAGCGAATCCCTTGGTCGTAGGTTCAAGTCCTACCGGGCCCACCATTCTGCTTTGCTCAGTTCGCAAACTCTGTCGATGAGATATGGAGCACCGGCGGCGGCGCCTCAAACCACCGACGCCAACCCAGCGTCCCGCATTAGTTCACACACCCGCGCGGCGATCCGCCGCGCGAATCTTCGTGAGTTCCGCGCGCTTCTTCTTTCTCTCAGCGCGTTCCTGGCTTCGATGCCCTCGTCGATCTTCTCGTCTGAACGCCTTCGCTTTCGCTTTGGACGCAAAGATCTGCGACCACTTACCGCCCTTGAAAATGATTTGGTAGCCGCCTGCCAGGATCTGGAAGGGCCGTCGCACCTTCCCCATCGCGTCGAATTTCACTGAATCGGCCTTGCGAAAGCCCTCGAAATACGACGGATACACGAAGTCGGTCATCGGAATGCCGCGCACCCGGAAGTCCAGCGCCTCTACGGGATCGGCACTCTCATACGCGTACATTGCCTTCGCGTCAGGGCCGGTCGTCATCATGTTAATCGCCGGGTCGACAAGCATCTCGACAAGCTCGTGCGAAGCCGAGACGCTCACGAGGTCATGGTTCGCGATCGTCGTCTTTACGAAGACTTTCGAAATTGGAAAACCGTCCGGCGTCAATTCGTGATACGCAAGCGCTCCAGGCTGATCCGCATCATCCAGGAAGACCATCGCCCAGGCTCCCTTCTTGAGCCCACTCGTCTTGACGAGCTTTGCCGGTGTTCCCCAGACCGGGGCGACGCGTTGGTCGACGAACTCTTGCATAGCTGCGATAAGGGCATCGAAATCGACGCCCAACGGAACAGTAGCCCGGTTGAAACAAGCGATTGTCGGAACTCCTCCCTGGTTGAACGCGCCAAGTACAAGTTTTTTGTTCGCCATTTGAGTGTCCTCCCGGAATCATTGTTATGCCGCGAGCGTGTCACGGGCGAATTCCTCCGGCTCGTCATCTGAAATCTGAGCCGGACGACCCGTGCCAGCGCAAGAATAGTCGTACAAATGGAGGGGCGTGTAAGTCACTTAGTTGACAGTTCTCTCGGCTTCTACGCGGCGCCGTCACGTCCGCTACGCTGAACCCTCCACGCGCGGCCAGCCTTTCCCGTGTCCGCGGCTGTGCATTGCCGGCCACACGTATAGACTTCGTCTCCGGTGCACGTTTCGACGAGGAGCGCTTCGATCACCTACCAGAGCAAGGTCCTGTTGTGCGTCGCGGCGCTGTCGCTGCTGATCGCGACCATCGCCGGCGCCGTCGGCAGCCACGTGCTCGCGGTCGACGATCGCGCGATGCACAGCTTCGAGACAGCCGTGCAGTTTCAGTTCTTCCACGGCCTCGGGCTCATCGCGATCACGTTGGTGGGCTTGCGCGCCGCCGGCGGACGCCTGCTCTGGTCGGCCGCATGGCTCATGGTCGCGGGCACGGTGCTGTTCTGCGGCAGTATCTACGCGCGCACGTTCGGCGCGCCGAGCGGCATCGTGTCCGCCGCGCCTTACGGCGGCGTCGCGTTCATGGTCGCATGGCTGCTGTTCGCGGTGAGCGTCTGGCAGTCGCCGCCGGCCCGCTGACGCGGCCGGCCACGGATCAGCGCCGCGGCTTCGCGAGCGCGCCGCGGCAGATCCGCTCGCAAAGCTCGGGGAAGCCGATGCCCACGGCGCCCGCCGCGCGCGGCAGCAGGCTCGCGGCCGTGAGCCCCGGCAACGTGTTGACCTCGAGACACCAGATGCCGCCGTCCGGATCCATCCTGAAGTCGACACGGCTGTAGCTCTCGAGCTTGAGCGCGCGATGCACGCGGAGCGCGAGGTCTTGCGCGCGCGCGGTCTGCTCGGGCGTCAGGTCCGCAGGGAAGATCTCGCGCGCGCCGTTCGGTTGATACTTGGCCGCGTAGTCGAAGATCGGGCCGGTCGCGGGGATGATCTCGCCGACCGCGAGCGCTTCGTCGTCGAGAATGCCGACGGTGAGCTCGCGGCCCGGGACGTAGCGCTCGAGCATGACCGCACTGTCGAACGACGCCGCGAGCTCGACGGCGGCCGCGACGTCCTCGGCTCGTTCGACGAGAGTGAGGCCAACGGTCGAACCCTGGCCGTTCGGTTTGACGATGAGCGGGAAGCGGAGGCGCTCGTTGACGTCGTCAAGCGCCGCGGGCGCCATCAGCCACTCGGGCGTCGGCACGCCGGCCGCGAGGAACAGCCGCTTCGCGACGTCCTTGTCCCAACCGAGCGCGCTCGCGAGCAAGCCGCTGCCCGTGTACGGAATCCCGGCGAGGTCGAGCAGCGCCTGCACCGTGCCGTTCTCGCCGCTGCCGCCGTGCAGCGCGAGAAACACGACGTCGACGTTAGCGAGGTCGGGGGCGGAGACGATCGTGGGCAGGCCGGTGACCGCCGCCTTGTCCGGCGGCAGCTTGTCGATGCGTCCGGTGAAAAGCCGCTTCTCGTCGGCGGCCGTGAGCTTGCCGCGCCCCGAGTCCACCGAGATGACGTCGTGCCCGAGCCCGCGCAGCGCACCAACCACTTGCGACGCGCTCGCGATCGAAACGTCGCGCTCCATGCTGTCGCCACCGAACAAAACGGCGATCTTCACGCGGTCCTCCGCAAAAACGAAAGCCCGCGCATTGTACTCGGCGCGGCGCGCGGCCAGCGCGAACGCGGTCGCGGAATCGAAGGGGCGCGCGGCGTCAGCCGCGCGCGTCGTCCTGGCGCCGCGGCAACCAGGCGCCGCTCGTCAGGCTCCGAGTGTCGCGCGTCGGCTCGGGAGCGACCGGGGCGTGCGTGCTTTGCGCGGCCCACGCGCTCGGCCTGCGCGGCCGCCAGGCGAGAAAACCCAGCGCCGTCGTCTTGCTTCTATGGAGGCACTCTGCGAAACGCTTCGTGGAGGACATGGTTCGACATCCCTGTAGCGACGCGCGGTCCATGCGCGTCGGCAACTACCGAGCAAACTTCGTGCCACTACGCTCTGCGCGGGGTCCAGAGGCACGCGGGCCGTGGGTTGTAAAGCGGATCGGCATTCTCACCGACGGATTCGCAGCGCGCCACCTGTCTGCAAACGCAGACGCGTACGCGCGCGCGTCCGGCGAATTCGATGATCCGTCGCGGTGTGACGCGGTCGCCGATTCGCGACGCGCGGCGACGGAGTAGACCGTCAGTCGTAGTACTCGGGCGCCTTCTTGAGCTTGCGGTGCGCGACGAGGTCGTGCTGGATCCAGAGCTTTGCGCCGGTGCGCTCGAGAAACTTGTCGACGTCGGCGCGCGCCGCGCGGGTCTGCTCCGCATCGACCTCGAAGTTCGGCAGCTTGCCGAGCGCGCGCTCCTCGGGATAGTGGTAGAGGTCTCCCGAGAGCAGCACGCCGCCCGTGTTCGCGAGCTTGACGTAGAGCACCGAGTGGCCCGGCGTGTGACCCGGCGCCAGCTTCATGATCACGGTGCCGTCGCCGAACACGTCGTACTCGTCGGCGGTGAGGATCTGCGTGCGCGCGTTGCGCAGCGCTTCGTAGGTCGCCGGGCGAATCGGCCCCGTGGACTTGGCGTCGAACATGAAGTCGCGCTCGACCTTGCGCGCGAGCCACGTCGCGCCCGTGAACTCGTTCGCGTTCGCCGTGTGATCCCAGTGGTAGTGCGACAACGCGAGATAGGTAACGTCGGACGGCTTGTACCCGGCCGCCGCGATCTGTGACAGGAGCGGCGCGGCGAGTGCGACGTTGCGCTCTTGGCCGTCGGCAAGCACGAGATGGTGGTTCGCGCCCAGTGCGGCGCCCGCGCGCTCCTTGTCGGGCACCGCGCCCGCGTCCCAGAGCAGCACGCCGCGCGGATGCACGACCAGGAAGGCGGCAACCGAGAGCGGCACCGATTGAACCTGCTCCGGAGTGAGCCCGTAGCGGGAGACGTCCGACCCGAGCACGCCGCCGTCGAGCACGTAGATGCGCGGCGAGCGAACCGCCGCCGGCGCCGCGTTCTGCGCGTGCGCGGCGAACCCCGCGGAGACCGCGAGCGCGCCGAGCGCGGCACGCCAGAGATTACCGAAGCGCATACCAAGTCCCCCGCCGCGCGGCCGTCTCGGCCGCCCGCCACACACTACCGAAAAAGAGCTCGGCCGTCGTGAGACGGCCGAGCTCGTGGCTAACGATTCGAGATTGGACGCGGATCAACGAGCCGGAGGCGGACCGCCGCCACCGCCCGGGGGACCGCCACCGCCCGGGGGGCCACCGCCGCCGCCGCGCGGCCGATTGTCGAACTCGGCCTTGGACACCGAGCCGTTCTTGTCGGCGTCCCAGCGGCCCAAGATCTGCGCCGGATCGGGCGCTCCGTTCGGCCCAGCCGGACGACCCTTGGCCCACTCGGTGACTTCCGCCAGCGACAGCGAGCCGTTCTTGTCCTTGTCGATCGCGTCGAACGTGGGCGGCGTGCCGCCTCCGCCGCCCTGGGCCGCGGCGACGCCCGCCGCCAGCGCCAACACGGGCGCCAGCATCAAAGCATATGGTTTCATTGTGGTATTTCCCCTAGAGAAGTGTGAAAAACGCCACAGAAGTATATGCCTGCGACCGAGACGCGGAAACTCGGCTCAGCGCCGCGACCAGCCGTACTGATGACGGCGCGGATCGCCGCGCTCCTCGGGCGCGAGCAGTGCCGCGGCCTGGCGCTGCGCCGGCGGATCGAGCTGCGCGAGCCACGCCACGCCCGTGGGCGTCTGCGCGGCGACAGCCTCGCCGTTGCGGAACACGAGGCGCCGATTGCCCGCTGTCGCCGGACGCTGACCTTCGTCGAGCACGTTCGCGAGATTGAGCGGGTCGGCCGCGGCGAGCGCGACCCATTCGTCCGTCTCCTTGTGGCGACGCAGGCGCCGCAGCTCCTCCACGGCCTCGATCAGCGCGAACTGCTCGCCGCCCAGCGGCTCGACGAACCGGCCGCCGCGAATCTCGCCGCGCGCCTCCGCGCTGCGATAGATCGACAGCAGCTCACGCCACGTCGGCGCGAGCGCCTCGCGCGGCAACAGCTTGCGGCAGATCACGCCGTAGCGGCGCAACAAGACCTTCGCGGCCTGCTCGAGCGCCTCGGCGCGAACGGCCGGCGTGGTGTCGGCCGGCTCGATCAGCGCCCAACGTCCGGCCGAATCGAACGTGGTGCCGCCGCGCAGCGCGCCGCGGCCGCGGAAACCGCGGCGCCGGCTCTGCGGCGTGAGCAGCGCGCGCAAGCCGTGGAACGAGTCGGAAGTCACGAGCCCGCGCGCGACGAGCTCGCCCAAGGCTTCCTCGACTTGCACGCGCAGCAAACCACTGCGCTGCACGAGCTCGAGGAAGAACAGCGCGCCGCGCTCGTGCAGCGCCTGCAGCACGCGCTCGGCGGCGCCGGACAAGCCCTCGCTCGCGGGCGCGACGACGAGCGCGCGCCAGAGCGGCGACGCGGCGCGCGGCACGATCGCGATCGGCGACGTGGCCACGGTGCTCGCGCGGCCCGGCGCCGCGGCGCCGCTCGGCCGCGGCCGCCACCAGACGAATTCACCCGCGCTGCAGAGCTGATCGAGCAGCGACGGACCGTAGTCCGCGAGCCGCGCCGGCAACACCTCGCGCTCCCAGACCGCGGCCGGCAGCGCGAGGCCCTGGAGCTCGCCGAGCACGGCGGACAGCGCCTCGCGGCCTTGGCGCCGCTCCTTGCCGAGGCCCTGCCAATGGAAGAGGAATCGCTGGTAGTCGGCGAGCGTGGCGGGCTCGATCTCGCTGCGCAGGCGCTTCAACGTGTAGCGGTGGATGCGCGCGAGCAGCCGCCGCTCGCACCATTCCTCGACGGGCGCGCCGCTCGCGTCGGCGGCGACCGCCGCGCTCGAACCGGCGTGCGCGCTGCTCGAACCGGCGTTTGCCATGCTGGACCGCGCGCCCGCGCTGCTGGAAAAATACCCGCGCATCGCCGTGCCCTGCTGCTCGAGCGCCGCGAGCGCCGGCAGCACGTCGAGCGCCTTCAGGCCGAACGGCCGCGCAAGTGTCTCCGCCGTAACCGGGCCGAGCGCCTCGAGCCGGCTGCGCACGAGCTCGCGCAGCGCCGCGTCGGGGTCGTTCGCATCGCCGTCGAGCGCGGCCAGCCGCCGCGCGACGACCGCCCGCTGCAGCGCGAGCGTGATCTCGGTGAGCCGCTCCGCGCCGACCCAAATCTCGCCGACGCCCGGCACGTCGGCGCGCGTGGCGCGGCCGTCGGCCTCGAGCTCGGCGATCAGCGGCGTCCACTCGCGTGCGGCCTCCGCCGCCGTCACGAAGCCAACCGTGACGAGCGCGTCGTACAGCTCGTCCGCGTTGCGTGCCTGCGGCCACGCCTCGTAGCGCACGCGCTCGATCGCCTCGGGATCGAGCTTGCCGAGGTCCGCCGCCTGCTCCGGAGTCATGAACCGGCGCGTCTGCACGGCGAGCGTGCGGCGCTCCTCGGCGGGCGCGTCGTCCAGGAACGCGTAGGGTTTCGCGCCGAGGATCTCCTGCGCGAGCGGCGACGGGGTCGTGAGCTCGCGGCACAGAACCTCCACCTCGCCCCTCTCGATCCGCGCGAGCAGCGCGGCGCAGCCGTCGACGTCCATCGCGCTCGTGATGCAGTCGGCGAGCGTCTGCGTGACGAGCGGATGGTCCGGGATCTCGCGGTCGCCGCCCGCCAAGTTCTCGGCGCACGCCAGCTGATCGGGGAACACGGTTGAGAGCAGGTCCTCGGCGTCGTTGCGCTGGAACTGCGCGGGCGCCTTCTTGCCGTTGCGGAAGCGGCGCACCGCGAGCGCGACGGTGGCGTTCCACCGCCAGTACGCGCCGAAGATCGGCGCGTCGAGCACGGCTTGGGTGAGCACGTCGCGAATGGTGCCGCTCGTGAGATAGCGCGCGACCTCGTCGAGCGCGAAGCTGTGCACCGCGCCTAGCGAGATCACGATCGAGTCCTCGAGCGCGGCCGCCTGCAGCTCGAAGTTGAAGCGGCGGCAGAAGCGCTTGCGGAGCGCGAGGCCCCACGCGCGGTTCACGCGCGAGCCGAACGGCGAGTGGATCACGAGATGCGTGTCGCCGGTCTCGTCGAAGAACCGCTCGAAGATCACGCGTTTGCCGCTCGGCAGCGCGCCGAGCGCGGCCTTTGCGGCGCCGAGATACTCGACGATCTGCTCCGCGGCCGACAGCGCGAGGCCGAGCTCGGCCGTGAGCCAGTCGACGGCCGCCCGGGGCCCGCCGCCGTCGAGGAGGTCGGCGAGCGTGTCGTTGAGCCGGCCGACGGAAGCGGAGAGCTCGTCGGTTCGGCCGAGCCCCTCGCCGAGCCAGAACGGGATCGTCGGCGGCGCGCCCTGCGCGTCTGCCACGTAGACCTTGCCCGACTCGACCTTCTGGATCCGGTACTGCGTGTTGCCGAGCTGGAACACGTCGCCCGGCATGCTCTCGAAGGCGAAGTCCTCGTTGAGAGTTCCGACCTTTTGCTCGCTCGGCGTGAGCACGACGTCGTAGTCGAACTGGTCCGGGATCGCGCCGCCGTTCGTGATCGCCGTGAGCCGCGCGCCGCGCCGGCCGCGCAGCACGTCGTTGACGCGGTCGAAGTGCAGATGAGCGCTGCGGCGGCCACGGTGCGTGGTGAAACCGTCCGCGACCATCTTCGCCACCGCGACGAAGGTCTCGCGCGTCAGGTCGCGATACATCGCCGCACGCGTGAAGCGCGCGTACAGGTCGTCGACCTTCCACTCCTGCATGCCGACTTCCGCCACGATCTGCTGGGCCAGCACGTCGAGGGGCTGCGGCCGCGGCTTGATCGCGTCGAGCTCGCCGCGGCGAATGCTGTCGAGCAGCGCCGCGCACTCGACCAAGTCGTCGCGCGACAGCGGAAAGAGCCGCCCTTTCGGCATCCGGCCGAGCCCGTGGCCCGAGCGGCCGACGCGCTGCAGCAGCGCGGCGATGACGCGCGGCGAGCCGATCTGGCACACGAGATCGACCTCGCCGATGTCGATGCCGAGCTCGAGCGACGACGTGGCGACGAGCGCTTTGAGCTCGCCCGCTTTGAGCCGCGCCTCGGCTTTGAGCCGGTGCTCCTTCGCGAGGCTGCCGTGGTGCGACGTGACGGCGTCCTCGCCGAGCCGGTCCGCGAGATGCCGCGCCGCGCGCTCGGCGAGCCGGCGGGTGTTGACGAACACGAGCGTGGTGCGGTGCGCCCGGATCAGCTCCGCGAGCCGGTCGTACTCCTCGACCCAGATCTCGTTCGCCATGATCGCCTCGAGCGGCGACGACGGCAGCACGAGCTCGAGGTCGCGCTTGCGCACGTGGCCTTCGTCGACGACGGTGCAATCGCGGTTGGCGGTGCCCGTGAGGAACGCGGTGAGCAGGTCCACGGGCTTGGTCGTGGCCGAGATACCGACGCGCGTGGGCGGTGTCTCGCAGAGCGCCTCGAGCCGCTCGAGCGACAGCGCGAGATGCGCGCCGCGCTTGTTGCCCGCGACCGCGTGGATTTCGTCGACGATCACCGTGCGGACCGTCTTCAGCATGTCGCGGCCGGCGCCGCTGGTGAGCAAGATATAGAGAGACTCGGGCGTGGTGACCAGGATGTGTGGCGGCTGCCGCCTCATCCGCGCGCGCTCGCTCTGCGGCGTGTCGCCGGTACGCACGGCCGCGCGGATCGGGCCGCCGGCGAGCAGCTGCGCCGCGAGCTCGCGGTCGATACCCTCGAGCGGCGCGCGCAGGTTCTTCTCGATGTCGTTCGACAGCGCCTTCAGCGGCGAGATGTAGAGGATCTGCGTCTCGTCCGCGAGCGTGCCCTCCGCCGCCTGATGCGCGAGCCGGTCGATAACCCCGAGGAACGCCGCGAGTGTCTTACCCGAGCCCGTGGGCGCGCTGATCAGCGTGTTGGTGCCCGCGCGGATCGCGTCCCAGGCCTTGAGCTGCACGCTCGTGGGCGCGGGGAAAGCGCTGCGGAACCAGCCGGCGACGGCGGGATGGAAGGACGCGGGGAGCATGCGGCCAAGCTTCCTTCACTAGTGGGTTTTTGTCCAGTGGAGTGCCGCCGTGCTGCAGCACCGGACCGGACGACACGACGCTAGCACGACGCACTAGGCAACGATATATCACGCGATTCCTGACACCACTGGTCAGGAATCGGTCACACGTAGCCTGGGCGCCGGCCTCAGCGCCAACGCTTCCCGATGATCCACGCCACGAGGCTCCAGCGCGTGCCGCGGGTCACCGGAGTCACGCGGTGCAGCATGAAGCTCGGAAAAATGATGAACGCGCCCCGGGTTCTGTCGAGCTGCTGCGGCGCATTGCCGTACAGCAGCTCGAGGTCTCCGCCGTCATAGTCCTCGGAGCTCGTGAGCTGGATCGAGATCGACAGCTTCCGCAACGGCCTGCTCGGCCCGAAGTCGTAGTGCCAATCGTAGAAGCCGCTGTCGGCGCTGTCGTAACGCGCGACCTGAACGCTCGGTTCCACGCTGGCGACGTCGACATCGAAGCACTGGGGATTGCACACCTCCACGGCGGCCCACAACCGCTGATAGAGCCACGCGTTCTTTTGTCCCTGACCGAGAAACGCGACTCGAGAGCGCCGGAGGGTGGCGTCCGTGTTGCCGACGCTGACCTTCCCCTCGGCGAGCAGCGGAGCGTGCTCGGCGATCAGCCAATCCATCTCCTGCGCGCTCAGAAAGCTCTGCGCCGTCGCGTACGGCTGGAAGAGAGCCAGCTCTTGTTCTTTCGTCGTGGCCATCGGCACCCAAGAGCGTACCCGAGCGCGCGCCTCGCCGCACGCACGCTCCTGCTCGCGATCGAGACCCGGTTACGAGCTGCCTCGGCGGTGCGCTAACCGGCGCCGCGCGCCGGCCGGCCATTGGAGTCGACGCTCGTGCGGCGCGCGAGGTTGCGCACCGCCGGCGAGAGCACGGTGAGCAGGCAGATCCCGACGTAGCCGGCTCCCGCCGCCGCCATCACCCAGGTGTAGCCGAACGCGGCACCGAGCGGTCCCGCCGCGAGTTGTCCAATCGGCATCGCCACGAACGACCCCAGCGCGTCGTACGAATACGTGCGCGACAGCATCTTCTCCTCCACGTTCTCCTGCAGCGCGAGGTTCCAGCCCATCGCGAACAGCTCGATGCCCGCGCCGGCGACGAGCATGGCCGCCGCCACGAGCCAGACGTGCGGATACGTGCCGAGCAACACCATCGGCAGCCCCGCGAACGCGATGCCGAGGATGCCGACGAGCAGCGGGCGCTCGAGACGAAACCGCAGCATCACCATGGTCGTCAGCAGCATCCCGGCGGACTGTGCCGACAGCACGAGCCCCCAGCCTTGCTCGCCGATCGTCGCTTTCGCGACCACGGGACCGAGCGTGCTCATTGCGCCGCTCTGGATCGCGTTCAGCGCGCAGAACGCGAGCACCACGATCCAAAGCCAGGTCGTGCGCCGGAAGTACTCCCAGCCTTCGCTGAGCTCCGCGAGCGTGCCAGGCCGGTCCTTCGGGGTCTGCTCGCGCCGCGGCACGCGCACGCGCAGGAGCAGCGCCGACGCCGCGAACCACGTGAGCGCGTCGACAAATAGTGCCCAACCGGCGCCCACCGTAACCACGAGCAGGGCGCTCGCGCTGGGGCCGAGCACCGTCAACCCGCCTCGCACCAGCGACATCAGCGCATTCGCCTTTTGCAGCTCGTCGCGCGGCACGAGCTGCGGCATCAGGCCGCCCATCGCCGGAAACGACAGCGCCGAAAGCGTGCCGTGCACCGCGCTGAGCGCGATCACCGCGGGTAGGCTCGCAGTGCCGGCGATCACCAGCAGCGCGATCGCGGCTTGCGTCGCGCCGGAGACGAGATTGGACACCTGGATGATCGGTACGCGCGGGAAGCGGTCGGCGATTACTCCGCCGAACAGGAGGAAGGCCACCATCGGGATCGTGTGAGCGGCGAGCACTTGGCCGAGTGCCGTGGCCGAGTCCGTGATGTCGAGCACGGCGAACGCGAGCGCGACGCCGGCCATCATGTTGCCGAGCGTATTGACGAAGCGCGACAGGAAGTACCAACGGAAGTTGGCTTCGCGTAGCGGAGCCAACCCGTCGCGCCAAGTCATGGTGGGCCCTCGCGCCGCGCCAGCCGGCCATTCTATGCCGGGATGTGCCGGAGCGAATTGCTCGGGCGGTCAGCCGGCGCGTCACGAGTGACGCACACCGGCACGCCCGCCCGGAGCGTCATTCCTTGCCGAACGAGAACCCTTCGGCCGCGGCTACCTCGCGGATGCCTTCGAGGATCGCGGTGTCGAGACCGCGCGCGGGGCCGGCCTTCTCACTCTCGGCCGCGATGTAGCGGCTGCGCTCGCCTGCGAGCTCGCCGATCTGGCGCTCGAGCTCCACGCGACGCTCGGCCTTCTCCCGGATGTACGCCGCGCGCTCCGCGGGCTCGAGCGCCTGCATCTCGGCCGGCAGATCGGCCGGCGCAATTTCAGCGACCAACTTGCCGGACTGCACGGCGTCGACGAGATCCCAGTCGGTGCGATAGAGCGCCCCGGCCTTCGCCACCGTGCGGCTCGCCGTGGTGGCCGGGCTCATGGCTGCCGCGTTGCGGTCTTGCTCGAGCTGGTTCGCCCGGCCGCGCTTACCCTCGCTGCCGAACGCGACGAAGGTGGCGTTGAGCTCGTCGTTCAAAGCCGCGAGCTTCGCGTCGAATGGCGTGGCGACGTTCGCGACGGCAGCCGCGTTCTGGTCGATGCTCGCGTAGAAGCCGTTGGTGCTCCGCGCTACTCGGCGCCAGCCCGCCGCGTCCGCATCGCCGTCGGCGCCGCAGTACAGCGCGTTCACTACGATCCGGCGGTGGGCGGCGGCGCCGGTGGCCTGCGCGAGCGTCAGCCGTGGATCTTGCTCCGCCGACTCATTACCGGCGACGAACACGATCTTCATCGCATCCGCGCTCTGGCTCCATTGGAGCTTGTCCAGCGACGTCTGGATCGCGCGCGAGACATACTCGTCGCCGCCGTCCGTCTCGAACGCGAACAACGTTGCGTTGACGGCGTCGAGATCGGCGGTGAACGGCAGATCGACGCGCACGTAGCCCGACTGCTCGCCGTAGCTCGGCCGGCCGTAGCTCAAGATCGCAACGCGCAATTTAGGCGTCGGACGTGCTTGCGCGAGCTCGTTCGTGACGTCCCACAGCCGTTGCTTGGCCGAGTCGATGAGACCCTCCATCGACCCGCTCACGTCGAGCGCGATGACGAGATCGACGTCACGCCGAGCCCCGTCGGGCGCTGCGCTCGCGCCGACGCTGATCAAGCCCGCGCAACAAGCGGCGAGCAGCGCAAGACGATATGGACGGATAGCTGGACTCATGGCGGTCTCCCGTAGTTGTGAGCTTCGGGTGCCATGCTCAGGGGGCCGCTGGGATGCCTTCCAGACATGGGCGCGTAAAACCGCGCGCGCGGAGTTTACGCAGGCTTTACAGGCCGAAAGGACGGCGCCCGCGCGGCAGTTGTTTCGCCGGCTGTCCGCCGGGGACCTTGAGCCGAAACCCTTCGTACGCGAACGCGCCGCGGATCGTCTCGCAGTCCTTCTCGGAGACGCCTTCGCGCCGCGCGATTTCGTACCAACGGTTTTTCACGGTTTGCTCCATCGTATCGATACTCGCTTTGGCTTCGTCGCTATCGACGAAGAAGCGCGCGCTTTGGGAGCGCAGGTTATCGGCATGGGCGTAACGGCCCATGTCGCCGCAGGCGAGCGCCAGGTCGCGGCGCTCGATGCTGATCTGCGGGTTCGGTAGCAAATCGTAGGCGGGCGAGAGGCGCCAGTCGTTTTCCATCGCAATCACCGCATGGTTGCGCGGGTGATCGTCACTATTGCTGATGAGCGCGTTGAAGCACATCCGCTTGAATAGTTCGGGCGCGTCGTCTTTGGGCCTCGCCGAGATGCGGCGCAGCTCTTCCGCGAGCAGCACGTACGACCACTTTGAGCGATCGGTGTGCGTGTCTTCGGCGCGCAGCAACGTGAGCGCGCTCAGCATGCGTGCGCGGCGATAACCTTTCTTCGCGCTTTCGCGGTCGAAACGTTGGACAAGCAGCGCGTCGCGATCCCCGATCGTCGCGAGTCTTGTGTCCGCCGTGTGGACGCCGCAGGCGCGGGCGAGCTCGAGCATCGCACGCTCGACGCGTGCATGGTTCCACTTGTCGTCCGGCCGGTTGAATTTGGCAAGCCACAGCACGCCGTCGTCCTCTACGACTGACTTGGGACGTGCGCCGCCCATCGATGTACCTTCGAGCAACAGTTCCTGCGCCTGGTGGGCGTCGGCATCTTGCGGCAGTTCGTCGTCAGCGACGATCCTGTCCGCGAAATCCTGGAGTCTTTGCAGGTCGATGGCGCGATTGAATTCGCGCCGCGGAGCAGGGGGCTCGGTTCCAAGGCCGAAGCCGAGCGCTCCCGCGCGATCGTCCGGCGAGTAGAGCATGTAGTCGATCTCGCCGAGCTGCGCGGTGCCCGCGTGCTTCTCGATCACGCGGCGACCCCAATAGTCGGGGCTCGCGTCGCGCAGCGCACCGAAGGTGCCTTTGAGCAATCTCGTCTCGTACGTGCCGGCGGCGAGTTTGAGGTCGATCGGATCGATCGGCACTGCGTCGTCGCGGGCGAGGTAGCTCTTTCCGTAGACAAAGCGGCCCGTCGCGATGCCGTGGCGATCGGTATCGATGCGGAATCGCCCTGCCGTGACGAACTCGGTTTCGCCGGGCAAGGCGATGTAGACGAAGCACTCAGAAGTCACTGTCGAGCTCCTGCGAGCCATCGGTGCGGGCGCGCTGGCGCTGCGCCGAGTGCGCGCTCCCCTCCCTGTCCAGGGCCGGATCGGCGATCGCTTCCATCGGCGTCAGAAGGTCGTAGGTCCAGAGCAGCGCTATGTAGACGGCGGCGCTCGTCGACGCTTTGCCCTTCTCGGCGTCGATCACGGCACGGCGGCCTGTGCCAATTTTCTCTGCCACATGCTCGATCGAGAAATTCCGACGCAGCCTTGCGGTGCGCAGGTTGGCGCCGAGTCGGCGGATTGCCTGTTCGACTGGATAAGGCGGGCTGGACGTCAGCAGGTTCTTCCTTGCCATCGCTCTACTGCCTCGTGCGGTTTAAAGCATCCTAACGGGGTTAAGGTGCTATAAAAAGCATAGCGACGAAGGACGGGGTTGGCAAGTCAAAGTTCGATTTAAAGCACCTTAAGCGACTTAACGTACTTTAAATAGCACGAAACCACACCGCGCCACCCTTGAGATCTGCCGGCGCTGTAGCGGGAGCTTCGTACATCGCGAGCCGCCAACGGGCGGGCAGCCGTCGACGCCCGAGCAGCTTTGATTAAATAGAATTGACGAAAATCGCGTTATAGATAAACTCTTTGTTGTGCCAAAGACCCCCCAAGCCCTTTCGACCATGCCCCCGGCCGCCACCCGGGCCTTGCGCTCGCTAGGCGAAAACCTCGCGATCGCGCGCGCGCGGCGCCGCGAATCGCAGCGCGCTTGGGCCAAGCGGCTCGGCGTCTCCGTCCCGACTCTGATCCGCATGGAGCGCGGCGACCCCGGTGTCGGCGCCGGTATCTACGTGACGGCGCTGTGGATGATCGGCCGAGCCGACGGCTTGCCCGAGCTCGCGGCGGCCGCCGCGGACTTGGGTGCAATCGAGAGCGACGTCCGCGACGCGCTGCAGCGCCGCGCCACCCGATCCGCAGCTTCCGCACGAGCGCGCGCCGGTGCTCGGAAGCCACCGGCGTGACCTACACGCCGGTCGATCGTCTCTACCTCTGGCTGCTCACGCAACCGCAGCGCCCGCGGCCGGTCGGCGAGCTCAATCTCGTCCGCACCACGCGGGGCGTATCGCTGCGCTACACGGACTCGTGGCTCCGCGACGGCTTCGCGCTCAGCGAGGATCTGCCGCTCACCGGCCAGGAATTCTTGCCGGCCGAAAAAGGCACCGCCGCCGGCGCCGTCGACGACGCTCGGCCCGATCGCTGGGGCGAGCAGGTGATCCGCGTCGTCGACAAGCCGGCGCGGTTGTCGCTGCTCGAATACCTGTACTTCGCGGGCGACGATCGGTTCGGCGCGCTCGGGGTGTCGACCTCCGCCGACGAATACCTGCCGCGACGCTTCGGACCGTTGCCCGCGCTCGGCGACGCCGAGCGGATTCAGGAGCTCATTCGCAAGGTGCAGGCGAACGAGCCCGTCGCGGAGCCGCAGCGGCGGCTGATCTCGCCCGGCGCGACGATGGGCGGCGCGAAGCCGAAGGGATTGATTGCGATCGACGGCGAGCAGTGGGTCGTGAAGTTCGCCGACGGGGAGCCCGCCGACACGCCGTTGATCGAGCACGCGGCGATGACGCTCGCCGCGGCGGCCGAAATCCGCGTTGCGCCGACGAAGGCGCTACGCCTCGTCGACGGCCACGCCGTCGCGATCAAGCGCTTCGACCGCAGCTCGCACGGCCGCGTGCACGCGCTATCGGCCCACGTCGCGCTGCGCGCGGCGGCGGAGCCGTTCGGCTACCCCGAGCTCGCGCAGCTGCTGCGCCGGCGGGGCGTGACCGACGGCGACGCGTACGTCGCCGACATGCGCGAGCTGTTCCGCAGAATGGTTTTCAACATCCTGATCGACAACACGGACGACCACGAGAAGAATCACGCGCTGCTCGTCACCGAAGCGCAACGCTACGCGCTCGCTCCGGCCTTCGACGTGCTGCCCTCCGGCCAGGCGCTAGGCTTCCAACAGATGCGCGTCGGCGAGGCCGAGGCGGATTCGACGCTGAGCAACGCGCTGTCGATGTCCAGGCTGTTCGCGCTCGAGCGCGACGACGCCGCGGCCGAGGTGCGCAAGGTCGCGGTCGTCGTCGAGCGCTGGAAGGAGCATTTCGCGAGCGTCGGCGTGAGCCGCGGCGACATCGAGCTTTACGCCGAGCAGATCGACCGCTCGTTTCTGCGCGATCAGCGCACGGAGTTCGTGCGATCGGCGCCGGGACGCGGCGGACCGTAGTCCGTGTCACTTTCGAGCGGACACGCGCGAGGCGCGCCGTCGCACCGCGAATCGCTCGATCTTGGTGCAGGATGAGTAAGACTCAAGCACGAAAATCGCCCACTCTGGTAATGTCACCAAAGGGGGGCGGATTTGTTCCGCCATGGTTTGTCGAGGGCGATGTTGGAGACGCGCATGACGTACCGCGGACGGATTGGTTTGGCCTATGGATTCGCGAGCCTTTTGCTGGCTCTGACCTCCTTCTCGGCGCTCGCGGAGACGCGCGCCGTGGGCGAGGCGGACATCTGGAGCATGATCATTCGTGACTCCATCGTGTCGTATCCGCGCAGTTGCCCGTGCCCCTACAGCGCGGACCGCTCGGGGCGGCGCTGCGGCGACCGCTCGGCCTACACGCGCTCGGGCGCGACCGCGCTGATGTGCTATCCGCGCGACATCCCTGACGAGGAAATCGCGCGCTATCGCGAACGCTATCAATAGCGGCCGCGTCCATACCTAGGACGGACGCGCGGTCCCGGACCCTACCCGGCCACCGCTAGGACACCACGGCGCCACCCGACGCCGCGCTCGGCTCGGCGGCGACGCGCGGCACGCGCGCCCGGCCGTGCAGCAGCACGTACATCGCCGGGATCACGAACAACGTGAGCGCGCTGCCGGTGGTGAGGCCGCCAATCACTGCGATGCCCATCGATGCACGGCTCTCCGCGCCCGCGCCGATCGCAAGTGCGATCGGCAGCACGCCGAGCACCGTCGCGAGCGTCGTCATCAGGATCGGGCGGAGCCGCGCGGCCGCGGCTTCTTGCACGGCGATCGCGGCCGTCGGCGCGCCGGCCAACCGCCGCTGCTTGGCGAACTCGACGATCAGGATACCGTTCTTCGCGACGAGTCCCACGAGCATGATCAAACCGATCTGCGAGAAGATGTTGAGCGACTGATCGAAGTACCAGAGCGACGCGAGCGCGCCCGCGAGGGCGAGCGGCACGGTGAGCAGAATCACCAGCGGATCGAGAAAGCTCTCGAACTGAGCCGCGAGCACGAGATAGATCAACACGAGCGCCAAGCCGAGCACCCAGCCGAGCGACGACGAGCTCTCCACGAAGTCGCGCGCGGCGCCCGATAGCGCCGTCGTGAACCGCTCGTCGAGCGTCGCTTTCGCCACCGCCTCGAACGCGGCAATGCCCTCGGCGATGGTCTTGCCGGCCGCGAGCGTGCCGGACACCGTCGCGGAGGCGTAGCGGTTGTTGCGCTGGAGCTCCGGCGGTGAGCTCGACTCGCGGAACGTGATGAGATTGTCGAGCCGCACGAGACGCCGCCC
>DASQOL010000087.1:0-10756 GCA_035644475.1 Gammaproteobacteria bacterium
CGCCCCGCACCGATCGCGTGATCGAGAACGTATCGCCGGGCTCGGCGCCGCTCCGTTTGAACCTGCGGCCGCGCCAAGAGGAACTCACTTGTGGGCTCCGTTGCCCCCGAATCTACCGCACCAAGGAGGTCACGCCATGTCCCCAACACCGATTGCGAATAGAGTTTTGCTCGGCTGTCTGGCCCTCGTGCTGAGTCCCTCCCTGACACTCGCGCACGACGACGATGACGACGACGCTGACTCAGGATGGAATCAACACTTCTATCAGACTCACGTGTTGGTGTCCGACGGCTCGGTGCCGGCCGACGTCACGGATCCGAATCTCGTCAATGCCTGGGGCGTTGCGTTCAATCCACAGGCCGTCGTCTGGATCGCCGACAACGGAACCGGCAAATCGACGCTCTACGACGGCAACGGCAACCGGAACCCGCTCGTCGTCACGATACCGCCGGGGCCGGGCGCGACCAACGGCAGCCCAACCGGAATCGTGTTCAGCGCCGGCGCCGACTTCATCGTTACGGGCACGACCGCGACGGGCGCAGCTGCGATGGGACCCGCGCGTTTCATCTTCGTTACCGAGAGCGGACAGATCTCCGGCTGGGCGCCGAACGTCAACACGGCGAGGACTTTCGTTGCGGTCGACAATTCAGCGGGCGGCGGATCGAGCCGTGCGATATACAAAGGGGTGGCGCTCGGCGGCAACGGCACGACGCACTTGCTCTACGCCGCGGACTTCCACAACGCCCACGTGGACGTCTTCGACGGTGCATTCAAGCCCGCGACGCTGCCGCCCGGCGCCTTCAGGGACCCGCACCTGCCGCGGGGGTTCGCGCCGTTCAACGTGCAGACGGTCAACGGCGACGTGTTCGTGGCCTATGCGAAACAAGACGCGGACGCCGAGGACGAGATCGCGGGCCAAGGGCTCGGCTTCGTCGACGAGTTCGATCCGAACGGCGTGTTGGTGAAACGCGTGGTCGAGCGCGGCGCGCTCAATGCACCGTGGGGACTCGCGCTCGCGCCCGCGAGCTTCGGTCGTTTTGGCGGCGCACTGCTGGTGGGCAACTTCGGCGATGGCACGATCAACGCGTTCTCGCCGATTACCGGCCACTTCCTGGGCTCGCTGCGCGACTCGCACGGAAAGCGCATTCGCATCGATGGGCTCTGGGGCATTCAGTTCGGTAACGGACTGCTCGGCCAGGAGACGAATACGTTGTATGCGGCTGCAGGCCCCGGCGACGAGGAGCACGGCACCTACACCGCGATCCACGCTCGCTGACGCTCTGAAACTCGGACGCTCCGCCGCGCGCCGAGCGCGGCGGAGGCTTCGCGCGGCGGAGGGGCCCGGCGACAGCCGCCGTTGCGACGGCTCGAGCGGTCAGACGTTCGACAGGTAATCCGGCGCGAGCGGCCCCGTGCTGTCGCCGATCTTGGCGACGTCGACGCCGAGCTTGTCGAGCAGCGTGACGAGCAGGTTGGTCATCGGCGTGCCGCTCGGGTACGCGATGTGCCGGCCCGCTTGCACGCGCCCGCCGAGACCACCCAGCAGCACGCACGGCAGGTCGGTGTGGCGGTGCAGATTGCCGTCGCCCATGCCGGCGCCGTACATCAGGAGGCTCTGGTCGAGCAACGTGCCGTCGCCCTCGGGCGTGGCCTGCATCTTCTCGGCGAGGTACGCCAGAAACGACACGTGGTACGCGTCGATCTTGGTTTTCTTCTCGATGAGCCCGGGGTCGTTGCGGTGATGCGAGACTGGATGATGCTGATCGGGCACGCCGATCTGCGGGTACGAGCGATTGCTCACCTCGCGCGCGAGAATCATGCTGAAGACGCGCGTGGTGTCGGTCTTGAAGCCGAGCAGCACGAGGTCGAGCATCAGCTTGGTGTGCTCGTCGAACGACGCGGGGATGCCAATGGGGCGATCCGGCAGCGCGATCTCGTGATGGTCGCTCTGCTCGGCGCCCTGAATGCGCTGCTCGATCTCGCGCACCGAGTCCAAATACTCGTCGAGCTTGGTGCGGTCGCCGGCGCCCACGCTCGTGGCGAGACGCTTCGCCTCGTCGCGCACCGAGTCCAGGATGCTCACGGTCTTGCGGCTACGCGCGAGCCGCTCGGCGCCGGACCCGCCGTCGCCGAACAGGCGCTCGAACACGAGCCGCGGGTGGTTCTCGGTGAGGTTCGGCGTGGTCTCGTTGCGCCACGACACGGTGTTCACGTAAAAACAATCGCCCGCGTCGCAAGCGCTCTGCGTGGCGGTGTCGACCGCGAGCTCGAGCGAGCGCACGGGCGTGGTCTTGCCGAGCACGTCGGCGGCGAGCTGATCGGCGCTGGTCGCGAGCTTCACCTCCACGCCGGGCCGGGTGCGATCCCACGCGTGCACGCCCGTGAGCCAGGCGGCCGACGAGCGCGGGTGGTCGCCGGTGCCGTCGCCGAAGTTCTCGGCCTGCTTGTGGTCGAGGCCGCTCACGACCGTGAGCTGCTTGCGCAGCGACGCGAGCGGCATGAGCACCGGCGACAGCGCGAAGTTCGCGCCGACGGTCTCGGGCTTGAAGGTCTTGTGGACGATGCCGTTGCCGACGTACATGAAGCCGAGCCGCGGCGTCCACGGCGGCGCGTCGGCGCCGAACGCGGGCAGCATCGCGTCGAGCATCGGCAGTGCGATCGTGGTGCCGGCGGCGCGCAGGAACGTGCGCCGCGGCAGCGTGCGCTTGGTGATGAACGTCATGGCTCCCCTCCGGAAGATCCAGGCTCGCGCGCCGCCGCCACGGTCGGCGCCGGGCCGGCGTAAACGTTCCGATTCGTAAACGGCACGCTTTCGACGATACCGCTCACGACGCTCGAGAACGCGAAGTTCTGCTTGGCCGCCTCGCGCACGATCGCTCGAACCGCTGGCGCATCATAGTACTGCACGTTCCGGCCGAGCGCGTACATCATGAGCTTTTCCGTGAACGCGCGCACGAACAGCTCGGGGTTGCGCAGCAGCATGTCGCGTACGCCTTGGAGCCCGTCGACGGTGGTGCCGTCCACGAGCGTGCTCTTGGCGTCGATCGGGCCTGCCACGTCCGTGTCGCGCCAGCGGCCGACGGCGTCGAAGTGCTCGAGCGCGAAGCCGATCGGGTCCATCTTCGCGTGGCAGCCGGCGCACATCGGGTCGGCGCGGTGCTTGACCATCGCGGCGCGCATCGTGAGCGGCGCGCCGCCCGCGGTCTCGTCCTCGGTCTTCAGCGCCGGCACCACCGGCGGTGGCGGGGGCGGCGGCGAAGCGAGCAGGTTGTCGAGCACGTACTTGCCGCGGAGCACGGGCGACGTGCGGGTCGAGTACGACGTGACCGTGAGGATGCTGCCTTGCGACAGCAGCCCGCCGCGCGGGCTGTCCGCGTCGAAGTCCACGCGGCGGAAGTAGCTGCCGTAGACGTTCGGGATGCCGTAGTGCTTCGCGAGCCGTTCGTTCAAGAACGTGTAGCGTGCCGTCAAGAGATCGAGCACGCTGGCGCCGCCGCGGAGCACGCTGCCGACGAACAGCTCGGTCTCGCGCTCGAGCGCGCGACGCAGCGTGACGTCGTGGTCCGGGAACAGAAAGATGTCAGGCTCCTTGGCCTCGACGTCGCGCAGGAACAGCCACTGCGCCGCGAAATTCGTGACCATCGACTCGGCGCGCGGGTCGGCGAGCATCCGGTCGACTTGCGCGCGGAGCATGCCCGGGTCGCGGAGCTTGCCGTCGACCGCGGCCAGGAGCAGCTCCTCGTCGGGGATGCTGCTCCAGAGGAAGAAGGAGAGGCGCGACGCGAGCTCGACGTCGCTCACCGGCGCGATTCCGATCGGCGGCCGGTGGCGCGCGGCCGCGGACGATGCGCCGCTCGTCGCGCGGATCGCGGGCGCGGCGGCTGCCCGCGTCGCCGCCGCCTTGCCGGAGGGTGCGGTGGGCTCGCGCTCGATGCGGTAGAGGAATTGTGGGCTCACCAGTAGCCGCTCGAGCGCGAGCTGGATCCCGGCGTCGAACCCGCCTTCGGCTCGCCCCTGTTCGTAGAACGGCATGAGGTCCGCGAGGTCGGCGTCCGTGGCCGCGCGGCGATAGGCGTGCCACACGAGCGTGGTCAGGATCTGGCGCGCGCACGGCGTTTCCGTGGCGGCCTCGTTCGGCCGGCAGATGAAGATCCGGCGGCGGCTCGGGGTGTCGCCGGGGCCGGTGGGCGAGTACGGCCCGCGGATCGTCGCGATCGCCATCGCGGGCAGCGTGCCGCGGCTGCGCATGCGGCTGCGCACGAGGTTCTCGTCGAGCGCTTCGGAGCGCTCGACGAACGTAACGCCGAGGAGATGCGAACCGGCCGGCACCGGCACGCGGAACGTTACGCGATCCGCCCCGCGCCGCGGAACCGGCGTGGCCACCCCGATCTTCTGCACCGCCGCGCGCGCGCCGTCGACGCTGATCTCGATCTCGTGCTCCTCGCGTGTGCCCGACGCCGTCTCGACGTCGACCGTGTAGTCGGCGTCGAGCGGGAAGTACATCTCGGTGGCGAGGCCGCCGCGCGTGCCGAACGACAGCCCTTCGACGCGCTCGTCCTGCGGCAGCTGCTCGGAGAGCTTGTGGATGTTCACGGTCACCGGCATCCGCATGTCGCCGACGGCGAGCCGCGCGAGCTTCTGCGCCGCTGTGACGTAGCGTTCGAGCACCACCGGGGAGACGAACAGCAGATCCGCAATGTTGTCGAAGCCGCTGCTCGCGTTGTCGGCGGGCAGGAGCAGCTCGAAGTCGAGCTCGCTCGGCAGATGGTCGAGCGCGAGCAGGTCGCGGATCGCGTTGCGGTACTCGGTGCGCGTGAGCCGGCGGAACAGCGGCACGTCGCCGGCGTTCGGCCGCGCCGCGGCGTTCGCGTCGAGCTCTTGCTCGAGGAACGCGGCGGCTTGCACGTAGCCCTCGTGGGCCGGGCGCGGATCGTCCGGCGGCATCGTCTCGGCGCGGAGCTTGCGGACGACTTTCTCCCACTGCTCCGGGCGGGCGCCGACGGCGTCGATGCTCTTCGGGTCGATCGCGAGGTCGGCGGTGAGGTCGACCGGGTTGTGGCAGTCGACGCAGTAGTGCGAGAGGAGATCGCGGGTCGCGACGCGGCCGCCGTGCCCCCGCAGTGTCCACCACCCGGCGGCGATTCCGGCGAGCGCCAGAACCGGCAGGGTGGTGAGCAGCAGTTTCGCGGGTATGGACCTCAAGTGTCGCGCCCGATCATTCGATCATTGTAACGCGCGCCGGCTAGTCGAACTTGAAGATGTCCTCGCCCGTGTTGGGCTTTTCCATGCCCTTTTCGAAGTATTCCTCCCAGATGTGCGCCCACGGCCGGCCGTAGATGTCGGGCACCTCGTATTGGATGACTTCGCCGGGTCGGACGGGGCTGGGCTTGCCCTCGAGCGGGTAGATCGTCGGCACGCACTCGATGAATACGTACGGGTCGCCCTTGTCCACCTCGCTGATCTTCACGAGCTTGCGGATGACGCGCACGGGCTGAACGAGCGCTTCGGGATCGTAGAAGATCGCCTCGTGGACCAGTCCCTGGAACTTGCCGCTCGCATCGCGAATCGGCGAGTAGATCTCGATCGCCTGCATCTTGTTCGAGTATTCGAACGCGCCGTGGACCATCCAGCCCTGGACGTTCGACGTCCACGTGATCAGCGCGTCCTTGTCCCAGAAGCCGACGGTCTCGCCGTACCAGCGCGGCACGTCTTCGCCGAGCCGCGGCACCGCGCCGTCCGTCTTGAACGTGCGGCCGATCTCGATGTCGGTGATGAAATTGCGCGCCACGCCCGCGATGATCTGCACGAGCTTGGGAGTGACGAGGATCTGGTGCTCCCAGACGGCCGCTTCATGCCAGCGGCGCATGAACCCTTCTGGCCAGCAGTACTGCGAAGGCCACTGCGCCTCGCCGCGGCCCTCGTGGTAGGTCTGCTGCACCATGCGCTGCTGATATTCGGGCGTCAGCAGCGACAGCCACGTCGACACCTGGTTGTGATGACCGCGATACCAGTTCTCGTTGCCGGGCATGAAGCCGGGACGCGCGTACACTCCGCTCCACTCGCCCGGCACGGTCGCATACGTGTGCTCGGTGGGGCCGCCGCGTTTTTTGGTTTCGGCAAGCAGCGCCTCGTAGTGCTCTTGCGCCGTCTTGAAGGGGTAGGGGCTCACGATCGAGTCGCGTGGGTAGTCGCGGTCGCAATGGCCCCATGCGGCCGTCGCGGGATCGTTATTCACGATCAACGGAGTGCCTACGGCTCCGGAGTTCGCTTCGATGCCGATGGTGCTGTTGCAGCGGAAGTAGCGCGGATCGCTCCAGAGGTCCTTGTCCTTGTAGAAGTCCTTGGTCGTGAAGACGTCGACCGGCAGCGGCTTGATGCCGTCCGGCGTCTTGCCGCCGCGGGCGGTTTCGTTGCGGTTGCCCTGCGGCCCGAAGCCGAAATTCGGTCCAACCTCTTGGGTCTGACGTGCGTCGGCTTTGAGCGGCCAGCCGCGGCCGACGCTCTTGAAGCCCGGGTCGACGACGAGTTGCGCGCGCACCGGTGCCGCGAACGCCGCGAACGATGCAACCGCCGCCGCGGCGGGCCAAGACCAAGACTTCATGTTCCGTCACCTCTACGATGCTCGGCGCCGTCGTGCCGGCGACGCCCGGCCCGCGCGTCCAAGTGCAGACTCGCGACGGCCAACGTGCAGGTCCATTGTCACGTGACCCGGCGGAGACGGCCACGCCCCAGGGCGGACAGTCGGCCCGCCGAATCATCATTTTTCTTTGGAACGGGACGCTCTGATATCCTCGCGGCATGGATACGCGGGCGGCAGTGATCGCCGAAATTTCGAGGCTCAGCGCACGCGAGCGACGGCTAATCGCGCACTCTGGCGGAAGGGAGACGAGCATGCAGCCGGAGCCGGACAAGTTGGGCGCGCTGATCGATACGGCACGAGCTCTGGAAGCGGCCGGCGTGCGGTACGCGCTGATCGGTGGTTTGGCGGTGGGCATTCACGCGGGCATTCCTCGCGCCACGATCGACGTGGACGTGGCGGCTCACTTGGGTGCGGGACGTAAGGTCGCCGTCGAGGCCCTCGAGCGCGCGGGCCTGAAGAAGACGGGCGAGTTCGAGCACAGCGTGAACTTTCGACATACCACGGGCGAACCCGTGCAGCTCGCATTCGACGCGGGTTTCGACGCGATGATCGAGCGGGCGGAGAGTATCGACGTCGCCGGGACCAGCGTCATGGTCGTCCGCAAGGAGGACCTGATCGCCATGAAGCGACGGGCCGCCGCGGATCCCGCGCGCCGCAAGAGCAAGCGGCTCCGCGATCAGGCGGATATCGAATTGCTCTTGGGCGATGTGCCAGGCCCCGACGAGGGCTGGTAGCGGTCGCTCGCGCGTCGCCGTTGCTATTACGTGTACGCGCTGGTGTCGGTCCTCGTCATCGGCTGGCTGGCAATCGGCGGACAGACGCTGCGCGCAGCTCGCCGTAAGCCGGCCAAGGTGCTGCGAGAGGACTAAGAATAGCCGCGGCTTCGTGCCTTGCCGCCCCCTGGTACGGCTTTTGCTGCCACATGCGGGATTTTTCTCGCAAGGAGGGTGGTCCATGAGGAAGCTACTAGCGGCCGTGGTGCTGTGTGTGCCGGTCGTTTCCAATGCCGATTTGCTGTTTCTCAAATATGAAGGCGCAGTATCGGGGATCGAGGAGCAGGGTTGCCCATGCCCCCAGTCCTATTCGATTGGTGATCCCGTCAGCGGCAAACTGATCATCAACCTCGCTCTCGCAAACGGAGGCAGAGGCGTCCCCCCCCTGCCGCCAGACTGGACGAATATCGACTACCTCCCGGAGGGGGTTAGCTTCATCCATGGTCGTCCCCTTGCCGCCGCAGGGAACCCGAACGACGCCGTCTTTTTCTACAACAGCCTACCGGCGGTGGATCCGAGCATGACCTATGACCGTGTAGAAGTTTATGACGGCATCGCGCCCAACCCGCTAGATATGCTCGGGATCCAGGTGGAGAGGCTTAGCCCATACGGCCAGCTCATTACCGATGTCGGATCCGTTCAGAACTTCGACGTGACACCCGACGACGGAACGACGATCACTGGACAGATACTTCGCGGCCTCAGCGGCGCCGTCGGCGCGTTCAGGCAGACGATCAGTCTCACGTTTTCCCACGTGTCGATGGGGGTGTGTAAGCGCTCGACCTGAGCGATCACCGCTCCCTCAGCCGCGAGCGAGGTACGACCCTCGTACCTCCGGGCTTTACGCTGCTCGCGGGTTGGGGTACGAATGGCGCTGCGGCCCGTGGATTCGTCGGCCGCGTAGGGGCGGAACATGGCACGCGTACTGATCGGATCGACGCTCGCGCTGCTCGCCGCGGGCGGAATCGCGGCCGCGGCCGAGCCGGCCGCGCTCATCGACGCCGTGAAGCGCCACGACCGCACGGCCGTGAGCGCGCTGCTCGACCGCGGCGCCGACGTGAAGGCGACAGAGGGCGATGGCGCCACCGCGCTGCATTTCGCCGCCGAAGGCGACGACCTGGCACTGATCGACGCGTTGCTGCTCGCCGGCGCCGACGTCAACGCGAAGACGCGCTTCAACGTCACTCCGCTCGAGCTCGCGGCCCAGAACGGCGATCGCGCCGGCATCGAGCGCCTGCTCGCGGCCGGCGCCGACGTCAACGCGAAATCGCGCGAAGGACAAACGCCGCTGATGACGGCCGCGCGCACCGGCAAGCTCGACGCGGTAAAGGCGCTGCTCGAGCGCGGCGCCACCGTCGACGAGATCGAAGGCTTCCGCGGCCAGACCGCGCTCATGTGGGCGGCGGGCGAGGGCCACGTCGACGTCATGACCGCGCTGGTCGACGTCGGCGCCAACGTGAACGCGAGGTCGAAGGCGGGCTTCACGCCTTTGCTCTTCGCCGTGCGCGACGCGCAGATCGGCGCGCTGCGTTACTTGCTCGATCACGGCGCCAACGCGAACGATCTCATGGGAGACGGCACGAGCGCGCTCAACGTCGCCGTCGTGAACGCGTTCTACGAAGCCGCGTCGGTGCTGCTCGACCATGGCGCGGACCCGAACCTGCCCGACGCGCGCGCCTCGCCGCTGCACACGATCGCGTGGCTGCGCAAGCCCGGCTCCACCGGCGACGCCGGCGTCGGCGACTTGCCTCCGGTCGCGCCGCGCCCCACCGGCAACGTCACGAGCATCGATCTCGTGAAGAAGCTGCTCGCGCACGGCGCGAATCCGAACGTGCGCGTGGACTGGCCCGAGATCAAGTTCGACACCGTGGGCGGCACCACGCGCAATCCGCCCAGCATGGTGGTCGGCCGGCACTTGCTCACTTACAACGGCGCCACGGCGTTCTACGTCGCGGCCAAGAACGGCGACGCCGAGCTCATGCGCGTGCTCGCCGCGGGCGGCGCGGACCCGAACATCACGAGCCGGTTCGGCATCACTCCGCTGATGGTCGCGGCCGGGCTCGACACGTGGGAGGGCGAGACGCCCGGCCCGTTCACCGGCGTGTCGGAGACGGAGCGCCTGGAGGCCGTGAAGTCCGCGCTCGAGCTCGGCAACGACATCAACGCGGCCGCCCGTTTCGGCGACTACAAGATGATCGGCGAGGCCCAATACACACTCCTTTACTATCCGCACAACATCGCCGAGTTGCTCGAGCTCGGCACCGGCGATCCGCGCTGGAGCGGCAGCACCGCGCTGCACGGCGCGATCCTCGCGAATCAGCCGTCGATCGTGCAGTACCTCGTGGATCACGGCGCGAACGTCGACGCGAGGACGGATCTCGGTTGGACGCCGCTCATGATGACGCGCGGCGTGTTCCTCGCAAACACGGGACGGGAGTTCCCGGCCGCAGAGGCGATCCTCGTCAAGGCGATAGCGGAACGGCGAGGCGACGAGCGCGGCGCGCGCTGAGCCCGTCCTGACATCTCCAAGATAGCCCAAGGGGCTATAGAGGCACGCGCCTCGCAAGACTAGATTGCTCCGCACGAGCTCGACAATGGCTCGCACGAGGAGCGACATGGCGCGCGCATTCCAGGTGCTCCGTCTGCGCCAGAGTGAATCCCGGCCCGAGTCCTAGCGAGCTCGAGACCGCAGGCGAGGGCAGCATGGTAGAAGCGCAGATCCGCGTGCCGACGACCGAGGCGAGCGGTCCGGTGCGCAGCTACAACCAGATCCACTCCGCGCGTAAGCAGACTCCGGGACGACGGCGTGTGAGCGTCTACGTATCGTGGAGTTTCCCGGGGGAAGCTAACCGCGACGTGGCCGAGCTCGACAATCGGTTCGCCACCATGACGGAGATCCGGCGCGCGGAGTGGCCCGGCTGGGAAGGCGCGGAGTGGTCGGGCGTCACGCTGTTCCAACAGGGAATCCCGGGCGCGCTCGAGCTGTTCTTCCGTTCGTGGGGTCCATTCCAGAAGCTCGTCGGCGAGGTCACCGGGCACGTCGTGCCCGTGTTCCAGCGCGTGGACCAAGCGGGATTTCGACTGCCGCTCGACGATCGCGTGCTGGGAGACGCCGACACGGTGTTCGTGTTCGGCCTGGATCATCTCGTGACGCAACAGGAGGCCTCCGCGGCGGAGATCGAGGCGCTGACGCAGTGGCTCACGCGCGAGGGAACGTGCCTCGTGCTCGGTCCGCATCACGACGTGGGAGTGTCCGAGGACGTGGCGCAGCGCGCGATGGAGCACGCGCATCACGGCGATGCGCTCGTGCCGCGTCAACAGCGGCTCGGCTGGTACACGCGCT
>DASQOL010000088.1:0-24635 GCA_035644475.1 Gammaproteobacteria bacterium
GGATCTGCTGCACGTCGGCGCGTAGCGGTGTTCTCGACGCCTGGGCGGCCGCAGTCACGCCGGGCAGTGCGTGCACGCGCTCGAGCAACGCGCGCTGGAACGCGTCCGCTTTCGGCGCGTCGTAGCCCGCGCCTTCCAAGTTGAACGACGCGACCGCGACGTCGCGGTAGTTGAAGCCGGTCTCGACAGTCTGCGTCGTGTAAAGCCCCCTCAGCAGGAGGCTCGCGCAGACCGTGAGCACGAGACACACCGCGACTTGCAGGCCAACCAGCACGCCGCGCGAGCGCTTGGCCCGCTCGGCGGACGCGTCCATCTTGATCGCGCCGTAGAGCGCCGGATTCGACGCGTGGATCGCCGGCGCGAGCCCGAAGGCGATGCCCGTGACGAACGTGAGGCCGACGGCGAACGCGAGCACGGTGAGGTCCGGGCGCGAGTCGAGCTGCATCGGCGGCGCGTCGGCCGGGAGCCCGGTCAGCACGAACGCGACGAGGCTGCGGAAGGACCAGAGCGCGAGCAGCGAGCCGAGCGCGCCGCCCGCGAGCGAGATCAGCACGCTCTCCGTGAGCAGCTGCTGAACCAAGCGGCCGCGCGTCGCTCCGAGCGCCAAGCGCAGCGCGATCTCGCGGCCGCGCGTGGACGCGCGCGCGAGCAGCAGGTTCGCGACGTTCGCGCAGGCGATCAGCAGCACCAGCGCGAACGCGGCCATCACGACCGCGCCGGCGCCGAGCACGTACGGTCGCAGCTCGGGGTATGGGAACGGCGTCGCCCGCTCGATCACGAGCGCGGTCTTGCGACCGGGCTCGTCGCGGTCGATGCGCGCCGCGATCACGGCGAGCTCGGCGCGCACTTCCTCTACGCTCGCGCCGGCGCCGCGGCGGCCGACCACAATGAGCCAGCTCAAGTGGTCGTCGCGAAGATAGTCCACGCTCGGCAGCAGCAGCTTCTGCGCCGATAACGGCACGAAGAAGCTCGCGCGGGCGATGTCGACCCCTTCGAAGCCTTCCGGGGCGACGCCGACGACGGCGAAGCTCTGCCGGTTCAACACGACAACTCGGCCTACTACGCCGGGATCCGCCGCGAACGCGCTGACCCAGAGGTCGTGGCCGAGCACCACCTCCGGAGCCGTCTGCTGCGCGCCGCAGGCGTCAGCCGCGAATCCGCGTCCGAGCGCCGGCTTTTGCAGCAGCACGTCGAAGTAGTTGCACGAGACGAGGCTGCCCGGGATCTGTTGCGGCGCAGCGCCGCCGAGCGTCACGGGTGTGGGCCGCGCGAACGCGAGCAGGCCGGAGAGCGTCTGCGTGCCCGCGCGAAACCGTTCGTATTCGGCCGCCGAGAACATACTCGGCGCGCCGTGCGAGCTGCGTTCGGCCCCGCCTTCGACGTGCTGACTAACGCCAACAAGTTGCTGCGCGTCGGGCGCCGGCAGGTCGCGCAGCACGAGGCCGTTCAGCACGGAGAAGATGCCGCTGTTGATGCCGATACCGACCGCGATCGCCACGATCGCCGCGGCCGCGAAGCCGGGGCTGAGCCTCAGAGTGCGTAGCCCATAGCGAACGTCGCCCCAGAGATTGCCGAGCACCCTCATCGCTCCCTCCTGCTCCACCCGAAACGCTTGCGCATCGTCGCCCTACTCCGCCGCGAGCGCGTCGGCTGGAGCCACGCGCGACGCCCGGCGCGCCGGCGGGCTTCGCCACAACGTGCGCAGCGCGTAGCGCACGTCCGACCACAGGCTCGCGAGGACCTTCATCCTTCGGCCGCCAGGGCTTCCGCGGGATCGACGCCAGCCGCCTTGCGCGCGGGCACATAGCTCGCGAGCGCGGCGATCGCCGTCAGCAGCACCGCCACCACGGCATACGTCAACCCGTCGACCGGCTTCACCTCGAACAGCAACGACGTCATCAAGCGCGTGACGCCCGCCGCCCCGGCGAGCCCCAGCACTACGCCGATCCCGGCGAGCGTGAGGCCGTAACGCACGAAGCTGCTCGTCACTGCCCGTTGCTGCGCGCCGAGCGCGAGCCGGATCGCGATCTCGCGGCGGCGTTGCGCCACGACATATGACAGCACCCCGTAGAGGCCCACGACGCCGAGCACGAGCGCGACGCCGCCCGCGATCGCGAGCAACACGAGCGTGAACGAGGTGCGCGCGAGCGAGCGGTCGTAGATGTCCGCCATCGTGCGCACGTCGGCAAGCGGCAGATCGGGGTTCACGGACCAGACGGCGCGCTGCATCTGCTCGAAGAGCGCTTGCGTGCCGGCGAGCGGCGTGCGCACGACGAACGTCGCCGCGCGTGTCCCCGTGACGGGCTGGAACGAGTAGAAGCCCTTCATCAACGCCGGCCAATAGACGATGGTCGGCGTGGGCTGATCGAGGCCGTTGTCGCGGACGTCCTGCACCACGCCGACGACCTCGCGCCAGGAGGTGTCGTCGTCCGGGCGGCGCGCCGGTGCGATCCGATGGCCGAGCGCAGCCTCGGGCGACCCCCAAAGCTCGCGCGCGAGGTTCTCGGACACCATCGCCACGCGATGATCGTCGTAGAGGTCCGCCCACTCGAGGTCGCGGCCTGCGACGAGTCGCGTGCCGGCCGTCTGCAACACTCCGGGCGACAAGTACTTGAAGCGGCGGATTGGATTCTCGCTCGCTTGCGTGAACGAGGGAGCGCCCTGGACGTCGAGCACGTCCCAGTCCGGCGCTCGGCCTTCGAGCGGCATGCCGCTGCTGATGAATGCCGCGGACGACGTGCCGGGCATCGCCGCAAACGCGTCCACGATATTGTTCAGCATGCGCAGCGCGCGCTCGGCGTCGGGCTCCACGGCCGAGGGGATCAGGAGCCGCACGGTTTGCAGCTCGGCGGCGTTGGCGAAGCCGGGCTCCACCGTGAGCAATGACTGGAACGTGCGGATCATGAGCCCGGAGCTCACGAGCAACACGAGCGCGAGCGCCACCTGGGCCACGACGAGCGCGTTCTGTGCGCGATGCGATTGCCGGCTGCCGCTCGAGCCGCGCGCGCCGCCCTGCAACCCGGCGACGATCCGCGGGCCCGCGAACTTGAGCGCAGGTGCGAGGCCGAGCACTACGCCCGCGAGCAGCGACACGACGAGCGCGAGCCCAAGCGCCTGCCAGTCGAGGGCGATCTCGTCGAGACGCGGCAGACCCGGAGGCCCGATCGCTCGCAGAACGGCGAGAGCCTCGTACGCGAACGCGACGCCGGCCAGTCCGCCGAGCAACCCGAGCGACAGGCTCTCGAGTAGCAGCACGCGCGCGACACGCCACGAGCCCGCGCCGAGCGCGGCGCGCACGGCGAGCTCGCGCCCGCGGCTCTCGGTGCGCACCAACAGCAGGTTCGTTACGTTCGCGCAGGCAATCAGCAGCACCACGCCCACGGTGCCGAGCACGACCCAGAGCACGCTGCCGATGCCGCCGATCACGTCTTGCTTGAGCGGGCGCAGAGCCGGCGCGATCTTCCAGATGTCCTTGTAAATCGCACGCGCGCCGCCGAGGCTGTCGAGCCAGATCTCCTCCATGCGCTCGACGTCGGCGTTCGCTTGCTCGACGGTGACGCCGGCTTTAAGTCTCGCGATGCCGCGGCAGCAGAACGGCGCGCCCGCCCCGATCACGCGCGCTCGATCCAAGCCGAACGGAGCGATGAGCTCGGCCTCGGTGTCGACGACGCGGAAGCCCCTCGGCATCACGCCGACGATCTCGCGGCTGACGCCGTTGGCCGTGATGTTGCGACCGATCACGCCGCGGTCGCCGCCGAAGCGTGCTTGCCAATAGCCGTACGACAGCAGCACGCGGGGCGGTCGGCCCGGCGCATGCTCTTCGTCGCTGAGCCAGCGGCCGAGCAACGGCGGCACGCGCAGGGTCTCGAGCACGCCGGGGGACACGATCGCGACGCGAACCTGCTCGGGCGCAGCGAGACCGGTGACGGTGGCGACGGTGTCTTGGAACAATCCCACGCTGTCGAAGCGCTGCTTTTGCTCCGAGTAGGTGAAGTACATCGACGGCGACATCCGCATGCCGCCGAGCGCGTCGGTGATGCCCGGCGCGCCGGGCGCCGTGTGCCACAGCGCGACGAGCCGATCGGGCTCGGGATACGGCAGCGGCTTCAAGAGCACGCTGTTGACGACGCTGAACACGGCCACGGCCGCGCCGATGCTCACGCCGAGCGTCAGCAAGACGGTGGCGCTGAAGCCCGGGGCCTTGAGCAGGCCGCGGAACAGGTGACGAATGCTGCGCGAGAAGGTCTCCATTCGGTCCTGCTCCTTGGTTGTTGCGCCGGTCTACTTGGCGGCGAGCGCTTCGGCCGGACCGACGCCGGCCGCCGTGCCTGCGCCGCCCCTCAGTCTTCGACGATCGTCGGCCGGCCGCGGCGCGCCTGCTCGGCGATCCGCTTGTCCTCTTCCTCGCGCAGCCGATGCAGCGTCTCCTCGTCGACGACGCGGCCGTCGAACATGTGGATCTTTCGATCCGCGTACTCCGCGTAGCGCGGGTCGTGCGTGACGATGCAGATCGTCGCGCCTTCAGCGTGCAGCTCGGTCAGGAGCCCCATCACCGCTTCGCCGTTTTTCGAGTCCAAGTTACCCGTCGGCTCGTCCGCCAGCAGGATCGAGGGGCTGCCGACGAGTGCGCGCGCCACCGCGACGCGCTGCTGCTGACCGCCGGACAGCTGCGACGGGTAGTGCCGCAGACGATGCGCCATCCGTACGCGCTCGAGCGCCGCGATCACGCGCTCCTTGCGCTCCTTCGCGCCCATGCCGGCGCGGTACGTGAGCGGCAGCTCCACGTTCTCGAATACCGTGAGATCGCCGATCAGGTTGAACGCCTGGAAGATGAAGCCGATCTCCTTGTTGCGGATGTGAGCGCGCTGCGAGTTGTCGAGGTTCTCGACCGGCGTGCCGTTCAGGAGATACCGGCCGCCGCTCGGCGTGTCGAGGAGCCCGAGAATCGACAACAGCGTCGACTTGCCGCAGCCCGACGGCCCGGCGATCGACAGGTAGTCGCCCTTGTTGATCTCGAAGTGCACGCCCGACAGCGCGTGCGTCTCGACCTCGTCGGTGTAGAACACCTTCTTGAGATCGTCGAGCGTGATCAGCATCGACGTGGCCGGCACGGGAGAAGTAGCAGCGTTCATTGCATTGACCTCATGTATGCGCGAGCCGGCTCATTCCGACCGCAAAGCCGTGAGTGGGTGAACACGCGAAGCTCGGTGCGCCGGTAGGTCGCTCGCGCCGAACCAAAAAGATAAGAGCGCAGTTCCGTGCATTGGGTTACTCACTGCGCAGCGCGACCATGGGATCGACTCGCGACGCCCTTCGCGCCGGCAGATAGCCGGCTGCGACCGCGATCGCGCCGAGCACCGCCACGGCAATCGCCGGCACCACCGGATCGGTGGGGGCGAGGCCGTACAACAGCGAGCGTGCAAGCTGCCCCAGCAGCAATGCCGCGGCGAGCCCGACCGCGCCGCCGATCGCGGCCATCGTCGCCACCTCGCGCAGCACCATGCCGCGAAGCCGCGCGGGCGCCGCGCCGAGCGCCAGCCGCAACCCGATCTCGCGCGTGCGCTGCGCCAAGTTGTAAGAAAGCACGCCGTAGAGGCCGAGCGACGCGAGCAGCGTCGCGAGCACCGCGAGCGAGCCGCCGAGCACGCTCATGGTGCGGTCGATGAACAGGTTCTCGCGCACGACCTCGCGCATGGTGCGCACGTCCATGATCGGCAGCGCCGGGTCGAGGCGGCCGACCACTTGCTCGATACCAGCTCGCAGCGCGACCGGGTCCGCCGAGCTCTGCACATACAAGCTCAGGGTGCCGACGTCGTTCGACTGGAGCCGCGGCAGGAACAGCTGTGCCGAGATCGGGTTCTTGACCTCGCTGTATTTCGCGTCGCGGACCACGCCCACGATCTCGATGTTGAGCGGCCCGCCCTGCCCCTGCGACATGTGCTTGCCCAGCGGGTTGTCGCCCAAGCCGAAACGCTCGGCGAAGCGCTGGTTCACGATCGCGACCTGCGGCCGGTCGAGCTTGTCGGCTGCCGTGAACTCGCGGCCGGCGACGAGCGGCATCGCGAGCGTACGGAAGAAGCTCGGGCTCACGGCGTTCATCAAGACGTCGACGTCGGGCGCGGCAGCGGCGTCGAAGCCCTCGACGCCGACATTGGTTCCCCAAGTGGAGTTGCCGAGCAGCGAAACCACGGATGCGGCGACCGAGCTCACGCCGGGTAGCGCCGCAAGCTCGGTCTCGAGGGCGTCGAAGAACGCGGCGCTCCGCGTTCGGTCGTAGCCGTTACGCTCCGGCGAGATCGTGAACGTGACGAGCGAGTCGGTGCGGAAGCCGACGTCGACGTTGGAGGCATTTGCGAGGCTCTGGGCAAACCACCCCGCGAGCACGAGCAACGTCATGGACAGGCCGATCTGTGCGGTGGTGAGCGCCGCGCGGAACCGCTTGGCCGCCTTGCCGCCGGTGGAGCGCGTGCTCTGCGCCTGGAGCACTTGCCCGGGCGGCGTGCGCGCGAGCTTGAGCGCCGGAGACAGGCCGAACGCCACGACCGACGCGAGGGCGAGCGCCGCAGTAGTCGCCAGCGTGACCCGGTCGAGGCCGGCATCGAACGTGGCCGAAGCGAAGCTCGGCAGGAGCGCCACGATGCCGTGCACCGCGGCTAGCTCGAGCGGCAAGCTCACGAGCGCCGCCGCCAGGGCGAGCAGCAGTGCCTCGACCACGAGCAACGCGGCGATGCGCAGCGGGGCCGCGCCGAGCGACGTCCTGATCGCCACTTCGCCGGTGCGGCCCGCCCCCCGCGCGAGCATGAGGTTCGCCACGTTGACGCAGGCGATCAGGAGCACGAGCGTGGTGGCGACGGCGAGCACCGTGAGCGGCACGCGCGCATTCGAGCGCACGTTGCTCTGACCACGCGCGCCCGGCTCCAGAACGACGACCTTCGCACGAAACGCGGCGAGGTCTTTCGCGCTCGCCGAGCTGAGGCTCGGCGCCTCGACGTCGTTGATGATGGCGCGATAGGCGGGGTTGATCGCGGCTGACGCCTCTTCAAGAGACACCCCGGGCTTCAGCCGGGCGAACAGATACGTCCAGTAGCTACTACGGTCTTGATGGATCGGAGTAGCTGACGGTCGACTGGACCAGAGGAACGTGATCGGAACGAAGACCTCGGGCGTCATGCCCACGGTCGTGCCGCGAAACTCCGGCGGCGCGACGCCGACTACGGCGAACGGCTTGCCGTTGACGACGATGGTCTTGCCGAGCACCGCAGGATCGGCGCCGAGCGCGTTGCTCCAATACGCGTGGCTCAGCACGGCGACGCTCGCCTCGCCGACGACGGCGTCGTCGCCGGGGCCGAGCAAGCGGCCGAGCGTGGGCTGAACGCCGAGCAAGGGGAAGTAGCTGCCGGAGACGAGCAGCATCTTGCCGTACGACGATTGGCCGCCGAACGCGAAGTTCGCGTTCTGGGCGCGGTGCGCGCCGATACCGGCGAACGGCCCGTCGAGCCGCTCGAGATCGCGGAACATCGGATAGCTGAAGATCGTGTCGCAGTCGCCGGCGTCGTTGCACGATGTGTGGCCGCGCTTGAAACCGGGCGCGCTCAGGTTCACAAGCTGCTCGGGCTCGCGCACGGGCAGCGGCCGCAGCAAGATCTGCTCGAAGATCGAATAGATCGCCACGTTGATTGCGATGCCGCCCGCGAGGGTGAGCACGATCACGGCTGCGAACGCGGGCCGGCGCGCGAGGCTGCGCAGGCTGTAGCGGACGTCGGCGAGCAGATTCGAAAGCATCCCCCGATCCCTCCTTTGTTCTAGCGCGGCCTAGTCGGCACGCAGCGCCACGACAGGGTCGACACGCGACGCCCGGCGAGCCGGCCAATAACTCGCGCCGAGCACGACGGCGCCCAGCAGCGCGGCGGCCACTCCGAACGCGAGCGGATCCGTCGGCGCCAAGTCGAACAGCAGCGCGGACGCGAGCCGCCCGAGCAGCAGCGCGGCGCCGAGTCCCAGCGGCACTCCCACCCCCGCCATAAACGCGGCTTGCTTCAGCACCATGCGGCGCACGCGCTCAGGCGCCGCGCCGAGCGCGAGACGCAGACCGATCTCGCGGGTGCGCTGCGCGACGGTGTACGCCAGCACGCCGTACAAGCCGAGCGCGGCGAGCAGCGTCGCCACGGCCGCCAGCGTGGCGGCGAGCGTCGCGAGCACCCAATCGGTTCGGACATTGTTCCGGATCTGCGCCTCGAGCGTGCGGACGTCGGTCACCGGCAAGTCCGGATCGACTTGCGCGACGATGCTCGGGATCGCGGCGAGCAGCGCGTCGGGGCTTTGTGCCGTTCGCACGTAGAAATTCATCGACGGCACGCCGGTCGTTTGCCGGCGCGGCATCACGATTTGCGCCGTGAACGGCTCCTTCACCTCGTTGAGTGCCGAGTTGCGAAACAACCCGACGATTTCGACGGGCTCGGGGCCGCTGCTGATTCGGACGCGCGCGCCGATCGCATCTCGGCCCAATCCCAAGTCCTCGGCGAGGCGCTCGTTCATCATCGCGACGAGCGGCCGGTCGGCGACGTCGGCCTCCGTCAACGCCCGCCCCGCAAGCAGCGGAATGCCGACGGTCCGGAGGAAGTTGGCGCCGACGTAGTTGTAGGCCGCGCGCGTTCGCTGCTCCGAGCCGTCGACCGACGCCGCCCCTAGTATCCCGCCGCCGCCGAGCAGCTCGATCATCGAGGATGCGGCATCCGTCACGCCTGGCTGCGCCGCGAGCTCCGCCTCTATCCGGTCGAACAGTTGTTGCGCGCGTTCGTCGGTATAGCCGGTCTGCGCCGGCGTGACCATGAACGTGAGCAGCGATTCGGTTTGCAGGCCGAGATCGATTCGCGCGACGTTCGCGAGGCTCTGCGTGAACAGCCCGGCGAAGACGAGCAGCAACATCGACAGGCCGACCTGCGAGGTCGATAGGATGAAGCGAAAACGACTGAGACCCTTGCCTCCGAACGCGCGGCCGGCACCGCTCGCTTGCAGCGCGCGAGCCGGATCGGTGGCGGCCAGCTTGAGCATTGGCGCGAGCGCGAACACGATCGTCGACGCTACGGCGATACCGACCGCCACCGAGCTAGCCCGCGCGCTCAAGGACAAGTCGGGGGCACTCCCCAGGTTCCGCGGCAACCACGCGCCGACGGCTTGCAGGGCTCCGAGCGCGATCGGCAAGCTCACCACCGCGGCGAACGCCGCAAGCAGCAAAGCCTCGATCGCGAGCAGCCCGATCAAACGATGGCGCGCGGCGCCCAGCGACGTGCGCACGGCCATTTCGCCGATACGAGCGGCGCCGCGCGCAAACATCAAGTTCGCCAGGTTCATGCAGGCGATCAACAAAATCGTGCCCGTGGCGGCGAGAAAAATCGCGAGCGGCATGCGTGCTCGCGCCGGCGTCCTGCTTTGGCCCTGCGCGCCGGGGTGGAGCTCGATGGACTTGGCCCGAAATTGCTCGACAGCCGCACGACCTTGCTCGGGCGGGGCGTTTTGGACGTCGAGCGCCATCGCCGGTGCTTCGTCGTTCACCGCGGCGTGATACGGGACGTTGATCGCGGCCCGAGCCTCCTCGACCGCGACACCTGGCTTCAGGCGCCCGAACACGTAGAGCCAATAGAAGAACCGGTTCGTGTCCCGCGACGGAGTCGACCAGTCGGCCGCGAGCGGCACGAAGACGTGCACGCGCTCGCTGACCGCGGTTCCGTGAAAGCCTCGCGGCGCTATGCCGACGATCTCGAGCGATTTGCCGTTCACGGCCAAAGTCTTGCCGAGCACGCGGGGATTCGAGCCGAACGAGCTCGCCCAGTAGTCGCAGCTCAGCACCACCGCCGCCCCGGAGCCCGGGGCGCCGTCGTCTTGCGGGCCGAGCAACCGGCCGAGCGACGGTCCCAAGCCGAGCACGGAGAAGTATTGTCCGGAGACGAGCATCGCCCTGCCCGGTACCGTGCGGCCGCCGTATCCCAGGCTCGTGTTCGCCATGACGCTCGCCGCGATACTGGCGAAGGGCATGTCGGCCCGCTCGAGGTCGCGAAACATCGGGGTGCTGAACACCTGGTCGCAGTCACCCTGCACGCCGCACATCTTGGTACCCGGCTTAGGGCCCGGCCCGGCGAAATTCAGGAGCTCGGCAGGCTCGGCGACCGGCAGCTGCCGGAGCAAGAGCTGGTCGTAGAGCGAGAACGCGGCGACGTTGATACCGATCGCGACGCTGAGCGTCGCCACGACGACGCCGGTGAACATGGGTCTGCGCGCGAACCCGCGCAGACTGTAGCGAACGTCATTGAGCAGGTTCGACAGCATCGGCTCGTCAGTTCAGCCGAATTCGCTCGTACTCGTCCCACGCGGACATGTCGGACAGGATCACGCGGTCGCCGGGCACGAGGCCCTTCACGATCTCGACCGCGTTCACCGACGTGAGGCCGAGCTCCACCGGCACCTTCACCGCGTAGTTGCCCTCGACGATCTTGAACAGCTTGATGGTGGTGTTCGCTTGGCCGTAGGTCGGCCGGCCGGTGAAAACCACGTCGTCGAGGCGCTTGATCTCGATCGTGCCGTCGACCGACAGATCGGGCCGCGCGCCGCGCGGCAGCGCGCCCGTGAGCTCCACGTCGACCTGCACCGTGCCGCTCGTGACCGCGGGGTCGATGCGGATCACCTTGCCGTCGACGATGCCGTTGCGGGTGTCGACATGCACGAGCTGGCCGAGTAGCACGTCGCGCACCTGGGTCTCCGCGACGCGGAGCTCGGCCTGGAGGTCGGCGGGGTTGGTTACGCGCGCGATGTTCGCGCCGAGCGCGACGCGCTGGCCGTCCTCGACGAGCACCTCTTGCACGACGCCGGCGACGCCCGCGCGGACCATCAATGATTCGACCTGCGCGAGCTTGCGGTCGAGCGCGTGCTGGGATTGCGTGACCTTCGTGCGCGGGACGGCCAGCTGCGCCGCCATCGACTTCGAGAACTGCGCGAGGCGCTCGCGTTCCGTGTCGAGCTTCACCTTGAGCTGTTGTGTGACCAGCTCGGCCTGTTGAGTCTTGATGCCTGATACCGCGTTGCCGGCCGCCTTGTAGGCCACGGCCTCGAGCCGCTTCGACTCGTAGTCCGCGGACGCGGACGCGACCGTGGCTTGCTGGTCGAGCTCCTTGTTGCGCAGCTGGAGCTCGAGGTCCGCATACGCGGCCTTCGCCGACTCGACCTCGTAGCGCGCCTCGTCGGCGAGCTGCATCAGGTCCGGATTCGACATCTCGACGAGCACGGTGTCGGCCTCGACCACGGCGCCCGGCCGCACGATCACGCGGTCGACACGGCCGTCGGCCTGCGCGCCGATCCAGCGGATCGCGCGCGGCGCCAGCGTGCCGGGGCCGCGCACCTCGATCAGCATCTCGCCTTGGCGGACGTTCTCGGGCCAGACCGAGGCGAGCGCGACCGACGGGGCGGCCGGCTCGAGCCGGGTAAGGCCGATGGTGACGGCCGCGAGGAGCACGATGACGCCGGCCGCGATCGCGGTCTGGCGGATCCTTTTTTGACGTTTACGTTCCGGGCGTGGGATGTCCATGGCCAACCTATAAGCAGCGACCGTGCCAAGGGTGGGGTGCGTTCCTAACTACTTGAGCAGAATGGTAATCCCCTCCTCTCAGGACGCAACGCCGCGGCCCCGAGGCGTCCCGCTCGCGCACAGGCGTCGCGTATCCGGGACGAAACGGGCTACATTGGCCGCGTCGCCCCCGCACCGGGCCGTGGTTACCCCAAGGAGAGCTCTCGATGATCCTCGGAATGTCGATGTCGACGTTCATCAACGTCCACGTCGCCCTGAGCCTGATCGGCATCGCGAGCGGCCTCGTGGCGCTCTTCGCGATGATCAAGGGCAAGCTGGCGCGCTTCGCGACCCCGGTATTCCTCGTGACCACCGTCCTCACGAGCATCACCGGCTTTCCCATCCCGCCGTACGGATTCGATCCGCCGCGGGCGTTCGGCGTGGCATCGCTCCTGTTGCTCGCGCTGTCCGTCCTCTGCCTCTACGTCTTCAAGCTCGCGGGGCACTGGCGTTGGATCTACGTGACCACCGCGCTGGTCGCGCTCCTTCTGAACTCCTTCGTGGCGGTGGTTCAGACGTTCCAGAAGATCGCGTTCTTCCACGCGCTCGCGCCCACGCAGAGCGAGGCCCCGTTCCGGAGCGTGCTCATGGCGCTGTTCGCGGCGTTCTTCGTGCTCGGCTTCCTTGCCGTGCGGCGCTTCCGCCCGCAGGGACTCGCCGCCCCCGCAGCGACGCAGCCCGGCCGTTGAGCCCGAGCCGCTCCGCGGCTTTTCTTGGAATCCTAGCGAAGTTTGCAACGCGATCCGCCGATCGAACGCGGTCAAGACCCTGCCGATGCGAGGCTTCGCGAGACCCCGCGTCCTAGAACGATCCGCCGCCTTCGAGGAACACACGCTGGCACGCAATTTGGAACTGTATCGGCACGGCGTCTGCATGGAGGGCGTTATGTCACACGACACGGATCGCGCACGCGGGACAATGTTGCTGATCGCCTGTGGGATCGCACAAGCGGTCATCATCGTCGCGCTCCTATGAGAATGCGTGACACCTTACGCGCCGCGCGTCGCCACGCGGCGGCGCGAAAGCGCATCCGGCTCGGTCAGCTGGAGGGCCGTTACCGCTTCAGGCACCGGCTCGCGTTCGACGACTTCTGGGCCGAGCAGCTCCTCGATATCAATATCGGAGGCACGGACATGGCCGGCACTCACATCGACGCGGCGGCGCTCGTCGAGCGCGGCGTCGACCGCGCGGGCGCCGCGGCGCTCGAGGCCGGACACGCCTAACGCGGCTCCCCCGCGGCGGCGCCCTTCTCGTCCTCTGCGACGAGATCGCACTTCACCGTCGAGATCACCCGGCCGTCGCTCGTGATTGCGCCCGGCGAGTCGGGACGCGTCTCGCGGCAGACCGGGTGTTCATCCATGTACGGCGGCCTCGCGCCAGCGAATAAGTCCGAGCGCGCGTCGCGCACGCACTTGCCGATCATTCCCAAGAGCGCTGCCTGGAAGATGTTCTTGAAGATCGCGCAGTTGTCGATCTTCGCCGGCGGCACGGGCTCGATGGGCAGCGGCTGCGGCTTGCGTTTGGGCACGTCGTCATAGGTGAACGTCCGGTATTGGGGCGCGGGGTTGTTGATGGTGTTCCGAACCGCCGCGCTCCGCTCCTTGTCCCAATCGATCGGCGGCGGCGCGGCCTGCGGCGGGGGCTCGGCGGCCGCCGGCGGCGGTTCCTCGGGCGGCGGCTTGCGCGCCCCCGTACGTTTCGGCGTGGGCGGCGCCGCGCGCTTGGGGGGCGGCGGCTCGATCGCTTCGGGGCGCACCTCGGGCAACGGCTCGACCGCCGGAGCCTCCGGCGAAGCGGGCGGCGCCTCCCGTGGCGGCAAGTCGCGCAGCCAGACGACGGACGGCGCCGGGGGCGGCGGCGTGTGGGCTTCCGAGACCAGCATGGGCGCGCGCGTCACCGCGTAGAGCAGCCCCAGGTGCAGGGCCAACGAGAGGCCGACAGCTACGGGGCGACGCGGGGCGCGCCTACTCGAGCCGGGCTCAGCTTCTCGTGTCGCAGGCATGGAATACCCACTCTCCCGTGTTCCGCCGCGCCGCTCAAGGTCTCGCACGGGCGGTGGGCCGGCCCGACGTCATGACGGCGGCTCCGCGGCCTTTCAGGGGAGACCACCGGGACGACGCTCGGTTCCCAGGGCAGCGGGGCCGCGCGCTCGGCGCCGCGCGCGAAATATCCGAAGCTTGGGTTATTGGCCGCCGGGCGCGGGAATCAGGCTCTTGTCCTTCATCCATTGCCAGCGAAAGTCCCAGGCCTCCTTCTCCACGGCTTGGTAGTCGCGCAGATAGCGCACGGCAAATTCGCCGACGCCCCACTCGGCGAATTGCATGACGTGCTTGATCTCGTGCGCCCAGAGCTTGGGGTCGTGCAGCGCAGCGTCGCGATCGGCAAACACGATCACGTAGTCGAGCGTGATCGCGGGCGCGTCGTCGAGCATGAACGCGCTCTGCGGCAGCGTGAACGCGCTGCCACCTTCGCGCCAGCGCACGCGCTCGAGAATCTCGTCCGGCACGTAGCCGGCAAGCATTTCGCGAACCGATGCGGGGATGGGCTCGACGCCCCGCGCGACGGCCGAGTCACGCGACTCGACGATCCACTCCGCGAGCACCGGCGCGAGGGTGTCGACCAGGGGCGGCGGCACGAGATGTTTTCGCCGTGTTACGCGAGCGTCAGTGCAGCGTCGGCGAGCAAGGCACGAGGGACAGGAGCTCTTTGAGCGGCGCTTCGGCTTCTTGGCTGTGCAGCCACTCCGCGATGTGCGGCCGCCACGACGCCAAGTTCAGCTCCATGAGGCGCAAATATGCCTGAATGGCCTCGTCGGGGAGCTCGATCTTTTCCGTTGCGTCCATTACGTTCTCCGTGGCTGCACGCGTGATTCGACTCGCGGCGGTGCCGCCGGGTTCCGAGTCGCGCTTGGTCCTTCACATGGGGACTGGACCGCGGTCATCAAGCGTTCAGTTTCGCTGTTTGGGCGTGAGACGGTAAATGGTGTTGTCGACGTCGGACGAGAAATAGATCGTGGTGGCGGTGGTGCCCACCGCGAGCCCGCGAAACAGGCTCGGTCCATCACTCAAGCCCACCGGCAGATCTTGCGCGAGCACGACCTTCGCTCCGCTCGGCTCGATTCGCGTGATGCGCCGCGCGCCGACCTCGATGACGATGACGTTATCGCCGCCCTGCTCGAGTGCGATGCCTTCGGGGCGGTCGAGGCCGTCGGCGAGCGTCGTCATCGGCGCGTCTCCGGGGCCGAGCTTGAGGACGCGGCCGCCGCCGGTCTCGGCGACGAATACTGCGCCGTCCTGGCCGATCGCGAGCCCCGTGGGCCTTTCGAGACCGTCGGCGAGCACCTCGCGGTCGTCGGCGTTGGGGCCCGTCACGCGCAGCACTCGGCCCGTGCCCGTTTCGGCCACGATGATGTCGCCGTCCAGGTTTTCCGCGGCGTCGCCCAGCGACATGAAGCCGTCCCAGCTCGCGAGCACTTCGAGCGACTCGCGATCGAGTTGCTGAACGGTGCCGGATACTTGGCTCGCGACCAGCAAGTGCTCCTCGGTGGCGAACACGTGCGCGGGCTGGAACAGCTCCACCGGCGGCATCACGCGCAGCAAGCCGCTCGCGCCGTCGAGTTGGCGCACGCCGCCGAAGAGATCGCCCACGTAGAGCGCGTCGCGGCCGCCGACGTTGCCCACGGCGACACCCGTGGGCGAGTTCAGCTGCGAGGGTCCGGTCACATACCGGACCGCTCCGGTGTCGACATCGACCTCGGCGATCGCGTTCGGCGCTGCCATCGACACGAACACGCGCCCGTCTTTGTCGATCGCGAGGTTGTCGGGATCGTAAGGCAGCATCGCCGACGCCGTGACGGCGCCGGACGCGAGGTCGAGACGCTTTAGCTTCTGGTCGTCGAGCACGTACGCGTTGCCCTTGCCGTCGAGCTTCAACGCGCCCGGGCTCGTCATGTCCGACGCCACCGTGGTCACCGCGCCGGTGTCGGGATCGATCTTCGCGATCTGCCCCTTGAACATCAGCGGCCCGTAGACCATGCCGTCGTCGCCGACTTGGAACGCGTTCAATCCGCCCACGTTCTCTACGACGAGCCGCGGCGACTTGGCGCCCGAGAGGTCGAGCTCGTAGAGCGCGTCGCCGTAGAACACGAGCGAGAAGAACAAACGCGTGCGCTCGCGATTGAACGAGATCGCGTTCACGCCCTTCATGTTCTCGACGATCTTGCGGACGGGGCCGTCCGGCGCCTTGGCGTATAGGATGCCGTCCTCGATCGCCGTCCAATACATGGTGCCGTCGGCCGCGAACGCGAGGTCGTCGCCCATGCCCTCGCGGGGGCCGACGACGCGCTCCGTCGCGCCCGTGGCGGTGTTTACGCGGAAGATCGATTGGCCGATCACGCTGGTGGCCGTGAGCCTGCCCTCGTTGTCGAAGCGCAGGCCGTGCACGCCGTGGAACGGCGAGCCGCGACCGAGCATCGGCGAGATTCCAAATTTCGTAGGAGCGGGCACCCGCGTGGGGTCGGTAGCGCCGCTGCCGCCGCCGCAACCGGCCACCGCGATCGCGCCGAGCGCGCAGAGCAGCCCCGTGATTCGGCGCGTCATTGTGCGCTCGGTCCGCTCTGCCGGCCCGTCTCGGCTGCTGCGGCGCGCAAGCGCCCACGGTCGGCTGTGAGGAGCTTGCGCACGCTCGTGGCCGGCCGGCCCGTGAGGTCGGCGACCGCCGTGCTCGGCTCGCGCAGGTACGGCGAGTTGAGCTCTTTCGCGAACGTCAACGCGCCGCGGATCGCGCTCTCCGGCATGCCGGACTCCGACAGCGACTTGGCGTACGCGGCCTCGTCCATGACGACGAGATCGACGCGCTTGCCGCTAACTTCCGACGCGAGCGCGACCAGCTCGCGCGGCCCCACGGCATCGGGCCCCGTGATGTTGTAGGCGCGATTCTCGTGCCCCGGCGTGGCGAGCACCGCGGCCGCCGCGGCGGCGCAGTCTTCGCGCGTGACGTACGCGACGCGCGCGTCGGGCGTGAACGTGACCAGCTTGCGCTCGCGGACGATCTGCACGGCCTGGTCGACGAGGCCGTCGGCGTAGATCTGGTTGCGTAACAGCGTCCAGGCCACCCCGCTTTCCTTGAGATACTGCTCGGTGCGCCGATGATCGGTGGCGATCGTCGAGTCGAGGTAGACGTCGGCGTTGACGTACGACGTATAGGCGATGAGCTTCACGCCCGCTGCAATCGCCGCGTCGATCGCGGCCTTGTGCAGCTCGGGGCGCTGTCCACCGCCGCCGTTGACGCTGATCAGCAGCATCTTGGTGCCGCCCGCATAGGCGGCGGCGAGCGACTCGGGCTTCGTGAAATCGCCGAAGCGCACACTGGCGCCCTTCGCGGCGTAAGCCTTCATGGCCTCGGTGTTCGGGGTGCGGCTCACGAGGATCAGGTCCTTCGCCGGCACCTTGCGAGCGAGCAGCTCGTCGACGACGAGGCCGCCGAGCTGTCCCGACGCGCCCGACACCACGAGCTTGTCCTGCGCGAGCGCGACGTGCCCGAGCGCGAGCAGCAAGATCAGACCTAACACGCTTCTCATGCGACCTGTTCCCCCGTTCGCGATTCGAGCGCAGCTGAACCGTCCCGGCATTTTACGTCAGCTTGCGTCTGCGCGGCTTCGGGGCGCGCGGCGGACGCGCGCCGGCCAGCGCGTAGAGCCCTTCGATCTCGTCAGGCGTGAGCGGGCGGCTCTGGCCGCGCCGTAGCCGGCCCAGCTCGACGGGGCCGTAGCGAATCCGGATGACGCGGCTCACGCCGAGCCCCACGGCTGCGAGCGCGGCCCTCAGGCCCCGCTGACGCGCCTCTTGCAGCACGAGGTTGTACCAGACGTTGGTGGCGGACCCGCCCGCGGCATCGAGCGAGGCCACGCGGAGCGTGCCGTCCTCGAGGTCGACGCCTTCGAGGAGCCGCGCGACCTGCCCCGCCGACGGCTCCCCCGCGAGCCTGACGGCGAACTCGCGTTCGGGAACGGCGCTCGGCCGCATGAGCCGATGCGCGAGCTCGCCGTCGGTGGTGAGGACGAGCAGGCCCGAGGTCTTCGCGTCGAGCGGTGCGATATCGATCCAACGGCCGCGCTTGGGGCGGGCAACGTCGAGCCCGGCGCCTTCGTCCTCGCCGCGCGCGGCGCCCGGCTTATAGAACGCGACGAAGCTCGGCTCGCGCTTCGCGGCGGGGAAGGAGAATCGCACGGGACGGCCGTCGACACAGACGCGCTCGCGGCCGCCGACTTGGTCGCCGAGTTTCGCGACGCGGCCGTCGATCGTGATGCGGCCCTCCGCAACCCAGCGGTCGATCTCGCGCCGCGAGCCGAGCCCGGCGTTCGCGAGAGCCTTTTGAATACGTTCGGACAGGTGCGCCACCTTTGGGTGCGCTCGAGCGGCGGGGGGCTGGCTCTGCGCGTTACTCGCCGTCGGCGCGGCTCGGCGCCGCGCGCAGCGGAATGACGTCTGCGTCGCGGTCGACCGCAGCCTCGTCGCCGTCCTCGCCGTCGAGCGGCGCGCCGGCGAAATCGACGCCGCCCGACTCGAGCAGGTTCTCGGCGATCACCGACTCTTCGTCGGCTGCCGCGCCGGAGTCTGGCTCCGAGATCGCCCCGAGAGCCGCCGCGTCGAGGTCCGAGGCGAGGTCGATCGGCCGCGCTTCGGTGAGCGAGTCGGCGGCGTCGGGCGGGCCGAGCTCGACCAGCCTCGCCTGCTCCTCGAGGGACTCGATGAGGTCGGTCTGCGGGCTGAGCTCGGGCAGCCCGTCCTTGATCTCCGCGAGCGTGGGCAACTCGTCGAGCTTCTTCAACCCGAAGTAGTCGAGGAACTCGCGAGTGGTGCCGAACATCGCGGGCTTGCCCGGCACGTCGCGATGGCCGACCACGCGGACCCAGCTCCGCTCGAGCAGCGTGCGGATGATGTTGGTGCTGACGACGACGCCGCGCACCTCTTCGATCTCCGCGCGCGTGATCGGCTGCCGGTACGCGACCAGCGCCAGCGTCTCGAGCAGCGCGCGCGTGTAGCGCGGCGCACGCTCCTCCCAGAGCGGCAGCAACCAATCCGTCATCGTGCGGCGAATCTGGATCCGATAGCCGCTCGAGACTTCCTTGAGCTCGATGCCGCGGCCTTGATAGTCGTTGGCGAGCGTGTCGAGCACCTGCTTGATCGTGGCCCGCTCCGGACCGCCGCCTTTCGTCGCGAACAGCTCCTGGAGCCTCTCGAGCGACAGTGGACGCCCCGCCGCGAGCAGCGCGGCCTCGACTATATGTTTGATTTCCGTTTCATCCATTGTATTGGTCGTCCGTTACGCTGATGGGAGCGAGCGCCGCCGCGGCTTCCTTCGGCTCGCCGCCCAAGGACTGGGCCGAGCGCACGTGGATCGGCCCGTAGGGCTCTGCCTGCACGACGTCGATCAGGGACTCCTTCAAGAGCTCGAGGATCGCGAGGAACGTCACCGTGACGCCGATGCGGCCCTCCAGCGGATCGAACAGCCGCACGAAGTCGACGTAACGCTCCGCCTGCAAGGCGACGAGGATGTTCGACATCCGTTCGCGCACCGACAGCGGCTCGCGCCGCACGTGGTGGTGCGCGAACATCGAGGAGCGGTCGAGCACCTCCTTGAACGCGACCAGCAGCTCCTTGAGCGTGATATCGGGCAGCTTGGTGACGACCGGGCGCTCCGTGATCTCCGCCTCCGCCTGCAGCACGTCGCGCTCCAAGCGCTCGAGCGCGTCGATGTCGGTGGCCGCGCGCTTGAATCGCTCGTACTCCTGGAGTCGCCGCACGAGCTCGGCGCGCGGATCTTCTTCCTCTTCCTCGTCCGCGGCGCGGGGCAGCAGCATCCGCGACTTGATCTCGGCGAGCGTGGCGGCCATCACGAGGTACTCGCCCGCGAGCTCGAACTGCATTTCCTTCATGAGCTCGATGTACTGCACGTACTGGCGCGAGATCTCGGCGAGCGGAATGTCGAGGATGTCGAGGTTCTGGCGCCGGATCAGGTACAGCAGCAGGTCGAGCGGACCTTCGAAGGCCTCGAGGAACACCTCGAGCGCGTACGGCGGTATGTAGAGGTCGCGCGGCAGCTCGGTGACCGGCTCGCCCTCGACCACGGCGAACGGCATCTCGGTCTGCGTGGGCGCGCCCGCACCGACCTCGGCCGTGACCGGCGGCGGCGTTTGAGGCACAAGCCTGAGGCTCGGCTTCGTCGGCGTTTTGGCGACTTGCTCCGTCACTTAAGCGAGTCCTGCGGCCCGGGAAAAGAACCGGATGAAAAAGTCGAGAAACGGGGTCATGACGCGCCCGAGAATCTGTAGGGGGGGCATCAACAAGACCAGCACGATGATAATGCCAAAGGGCTCGATTCGGTCGAGCAAATTCGAGCCGGCCCGAGGCAAGAGGCCGCTCAGAACCCGGCCGCCGTCGAGCGGCGGAATAGGAATCAGATTAAACACGGCGAGCATCACGTTGAACTGCATCCCGAAGTTGCAAACGTTGACCAGCCAACCCGCACGGCTGCCGTTGAACGCGAGCGCCACGGCCAGCAGCGCCGTCCAGCCGGCGGCCATGAGGAAATTCACCGCCGGTCCCGCGGCCGCCACGAGCACCATGTCGCGCTTCGGACGCTTGAGGTTGCGAAACGCCACCGGCACCGGCTTCGCCCATCCGAAGAGGAACCCCCCGAGCGCGAACATTACGAGCGGGACCACGACGGTGCCGATCGGGTCGATGTGCTTGAGCGGGTTGAGCGTGAGCCGGCCGAGCATGTAGGCAGTCGGATCACCTAAACGCCGGGCAACCCACCCGTGGGCGACCTCGTGGGTGGTGATGGCGAAGATTCCGGGAATCGCGATGATCGTGATGCCAACGAGCAGCGCATCGAGGTTTAGACCGGGCATCGACGCATTATACGTACGGATCTTCGGCGATGTTCAGGTCGCGAACGCCGAGACGTCGCCCTTCCCTTTCCGCACTACGTCGACCTCCCCGTCGCTCAGGTCGAGCACCGAAGTGGGCTCGATGCCGCACGCGCCGCCGTCGACGATCGCGTCGACGAGATGCTCGAGCCGTTCGCGAATGTCGTCGGGATCGGTGAGCGGCACGGGCTCGCCCGGGAGCAGCAGCGTGGAGCTCATTAGCGGCTCGCCGAGTTCCTCGAGCAGCGCTCGCGCAATCGCGTGGTCCGGAACGCGGATGCCGATCGAGCGTCGCTTCGGGTCTTGGAGGCGCTTCGGTACCTCGTTCGTGGCCTTCAAGATGAAGGTATAGGGCCCGGGCGTGAGCGACCGCAGCAATCGATAGGCCCAATTCTCGACGCGCGCGTAGTTCGCGATCTCCGACAGGTCCCGGCACACGAGCGTGAAATCGTGGTCGCGTTCGGTTTGGCGGAGCCGCCGGATGCGCTCGAGCGCGTTCTTGTCGCCGATCCCCCAGCCGAAGGCGTACGAGGAATCCGTGGGATACACGATGAGCCCGCCCGACCGCACGATCTCGGCCGCCCTCGCGAGCAGCCGCCGCTGCGGGTTGAGTGGGTGCACTTTGAAGTACTGGCTCACTCGGCCATTCTAAGCCCCCGATTTTGGATCACTACGGATTTTGGATCGCGATCCGGGGGCGTTAAGATGCCCGCCCACCTTCGCGAGTCGCACGGAAATCATGCAGTTGCTGTTCGATTTTCTCCCGATTGTCATATTCGCCGTCGCTTACGCGGCACGCGGGATTTATGTCGCGACCGCCGCCCTCATGGTCGCGACGGCGGTGCAAGTGGCGTATCAGTGGATTCGACACCGCAAGGTCAACAAGATGCTACTCGCGTCGAGCGTGATCGTTGCAGTGTTCGGGGCGCTGACCCTGATTCTGCGCAATGAGCAGTTCATCAAGTGGAAGGTCACCGTGGTGTACTGGCTGTTCGCCGCGGCGTTTCTCGGCAGCCAATTCTTCGCCAAGAAGACGTTGGCGGAGCTCATGCTCGGCCAGGTTCTCAAGCTCGATGCGGCGTTCTGGCGGCAGCTCAATGTCGTTTGGGCGGTCGTGTTCTTCGCGCTGGGCGCCGTCAACATCTATGTGGCGCACGAGTTCAGTACCGGGGTTTGGGTCGCGTACAAGGTGGTCGCGATAGTCGTGACACTCCTCACGCTCATCGGTCAGCTCGCGTGGATCTACAAGCGCGCGCCCGAGGCGTTCGCCGAGCTCGAAGAGAAAAGCGACGACGATGCGAAGCGCGAGACCCCCGGCGGCGGACCGTAAAAGTGGTCGTCACGGTCGGTCGGGTGCGCGCATGACTCAGGATCGAGTAGCGGCCATCCGCGCGCGCCTCGAGGCCGAGCTCGCTCCGTCGGCGCTAGAGATTACCGACGACAGTCATCGCCACGCCGGTCACGCAGGCGCCCGTGACGGCCGCGGGCATTTCAGCGTCACAATCGTCGCCGACCGGTTCGCCGGGGCGAAGCGGTTGGAGCGTCATCGGATGGTATATTCTGCCCTGGGGAGCCTAATGCAGACCGACATTCACGCGTTGAGCGTTACCGCCCTCGCGCCCGATGAGGTTTGATCGACGATTTTCCGGAGAACGACCGCGCATGACGACGTTTGCATTCAGGAAGACCATGGCTCTCGCGCTGCTCGTTGCGGCGACGAGCTGCACGAAGGATCAGCCCGCTCCCAAGATCGAGACGGGGCTCGGCCCCACGAACGTCGCCACGATCAACGGCGCTCCGCTCCCGGAGTCCGTGTTCCGCTACTACACGTTGACGACGCGCCAGAAGAACGCGGAACAGCTGACTCCCGAAGAACGCACCGCCGTGATCGAAGACCTCGTCGGCGTCACCTTGCTGTCGGAAGCGGCCAAGAAGGACGGCTTGCTCGATTCGCGTACCGTGGCCGCGCAAATGGAGCTGAACCGTTTGCAGATGGGTGCCAGGCTCGCGGCGACGGACTATCTCCAGAAGAACCCTGTTGGCGACGACGAGATCAAGAAGGTCTACGACCAGAATCTTCCTCGTCTGTCGGGGAATGAGTACAAGGCTCGCCACATCCTGCTCGGCTCCGAGGCCGAAGCGAACGCGATCATCGAGCAACTCCGCAAGGGCAAGAACTTCGTCGCGTTGGCCCAGGAACACGCGAACGGCCCGACGGGCCCGAACGGCGGCGACTTGGGCTGGTTCTCGGCCGACTCAATGATCGCGCCCGTCATCGATGCGGTGAGCACGATGATGGTGGGCACCTACTCCACACAGCCCGTCAAGAGCGACGCGGGCTATCACGTGTTGTTCCTCGAGCAGACGCGACCGAGAGTGCCCCCGACGATGGATTCGATGCGCGAGGAGATCGTCAGCGCGATTCAGCGGAACAAGCTGGAGGGGTATATGAAGACGTTGCGCGATGCGGCGACTGTGATGCAGACAGGCAGCACGCCGTGAGACTAGCCGCGTTCCCCGGTTATCACTGGTCGCCTAGGAAGTGATAGATCCCGACGCCCGTTCGCACCCTTCTACCACCCTTATTTCTCGCTGTTGACGAGAGTTCTTGCGCCGACATCCAATTGTCCAGCTCCACAAGCAGGGCCTGGCCCTTAGCTCGAATGAGGGCCTCAAACGCGGGTAGCAAATCTTCTCGCAGGCCATCATCGGCAAATACAATTCGCTCGAAACGGCCAGGGCCGACCGTCTTACGCTCCATATTGAACTCGGCGGTCCCAAGAAAGTCCCTGACGACTTCACCGAAACGTTCTATCGCGTCGGGTTGTAGCCCTTCCGGAATGTAGGCGCGAGTGACGACCTTGAACGCGCCAGAAGCGGATTCTTCAACTGCGCCCACGCGCAAGAGTTCATCTAGCATTGCGCGAGGCGACATGTCCCCGCTGTATTTCCTTACCAGCTCGACGAAGCTTGCTTCACCGATGGTGGCCTCGAACGGCAAATCTAGCGGCATGCCATAGGGACCCGTGAACGTCGTGTCCGCGTGCCAACCGACAAGAACTCGCGAGACCCGGTTGAGGTTGCTCACAAAGCTCAGCGCATCCCCACTGTCGAGGATCGCCTTTTGCTTGGCGACTTCCTTTCGCGAAAGGCCGGTGAGAATCGCAACTCTCGACTGAGACATCCTTCTGCCCGGAATGTCGAAGTCGCGGTCTGCGACTTCGACAAAAACGTTTTTTAGAACTTCGGCCAATTCGGCGAAAGATACCCCCCTGCGCAGAAGAATGCGCACTAAGGGCTGAAGGAGCTTTCTGAAGGCCGAAAGAAGGCCAATTCGGAGAGGGTCTGTCATGCCCCGCGAGACTTAACACACCCACTGGCGTCTTTGCCAGTGGGTGACAACGGCGGTGTGCCACGGTTAGCACCGCAGCGAAGGTTGGGATTGATGGCGAAAGACTCGCGCTCGCTACCGCCGTAGTGGCGATACTTCTTCTGAGGGTTCGTCAGCCCCGTAGGAACCGACAATTAGCGTGCCGCCTGGAAGAGGTTGCACGCCTGTAGCTTCCACGATCTCACCGGGGGAAGGGCTGTACGCGGGATCAACAGCTAGGAGTGCCGTGTAGTCGACCACCAAGTCGCCCACGGTCATGGCCCCGCGAGAGGTGTCGCGTGACCGGACGTGTCCCACGAGTCCAACTCGGGAAGCGCCGGGAACGTACGCCGTGTCTAGCCCCGACATCAAGAGGAGTTCGCCATCTTGCGCAGCCGCGACGATCACATAGTCGCCCGTGCTTACGGACTGTGCGATGTCTGCCCGATCCGTATGGAAGGACTGTCCTAACACGACCACTGTCGCCAGACCCTCGGTGAGACGAACACTCTCGACCGGGCCCATCGCCACCGAGTCGAACGAGGAAGTCACCCAACCCGCCATTCCGGTCACTGGAGACGGCGTCCGGCCAGTCGCGACCGTGACACCGCTATTGCTGATATGGTGCGCAACGCCTTCTGCCAACCCGCGAGCTCCGCCGCCGGTGATGCCGCGAGCCCCGCCGCCGGTAATGCCGCGAGCCCCGCCGCCGGTAATGC
>DASQOL010000089.1:0-20730 GCA_035644475.1 Gammaproteobacteria bacterium
GATCTGGGGCACGAGCACCTACCCGCCCGACAAAATCTCGCATGGCTACGCGCGCCACGCCGGCAAGGACACGAACGTGATCTGGGTCTACGGCACGGCCCCGGTGTTCCCGTGGACTGAGCTGGCGACGGCGCCCACTGAAGCCGCCTTCGTCGCGTTAGCCCACGACAGCGCCGACCGCTACAGCGCGGCCGTGATGGACATGCGCAGGATCATGGATTGGGCCGCCACGCGCGACGAGATCGACGCGTCGCGAATCGGTTTCGTGGGCTTCAGTATGAGCGCGCTCGTCACCGCTACGCTGCTCGGCAACGACTCGCGGGTCGCCAGCGCGGTCCTGATGATGAGCTCGGCCAACTTCGCCGACGTGTTCAGCACTTGTGGCGACAAGGCGGGCCAGGTGCGTGCTCACGTGATGCACGACCTCGGCTGGTCGATCGAACGCTACCACGACTTCTTCCAGGACCTGTTTGGGCCGGCAGATCCGACCCGCTTCGCGGGACACTACGACCCCGACAAGATCCTGATGATCGACGCGATGTTCGACGACTGCATGCCGGAATCGGCACGGGCCGCCCTTTGGGAGGTCACTGGTCACCCGAAGCGGATCACGATGCTCTACAAACATCGCACCTCGTTCTATTCGCTCACGCCGCTCGGGCTCAATTTCACGCGCCGCAAGATCTACCAATTCCTGGACCAAACGCTGGGCGACGACCCGCCGCGCGCCTCCACGCGTTGACATAATCCTCCGCTAGCTTGTCGCCGAACTCGTACGTCGCTTGCCGAGGACAGAGTTCTGCGCGATAGTGCAGCTTCACTGATCAGGGTAAACCCGGCGAAAGCCGGGGACACAAAGCTTCCGGTCTAAGGGACGCGTGGTCCTACGACAGCGGGGTTACCGGTGACGCGCAAACGCCGTTTGCAACCCCGCACGTCTTCCGACGCGACCTCCGGCTCCGTCCTTCGGACCGAGAAGCAGAAGAAAAGGTTAGGGAGAACGTGCCAGTCATGAGTACCGCTGCAGCGCGCAAGCGCTTCGTCGCCGTGGCCGCAACGAACGGCCCCGCGATTACCGTACAAGCCACCAACCCCACCGAGATCATGGCGGTCATGCGCGACTGGAAGCGCTGCCCGTCACCCGTGCGCCCGATGGGCTCCGGGAGCTCGACGACGCGGTGCGTGACCGCCAACGGCGGCACGCAACTCGACCTGTCGCCGATGAACCGCGTGCTCAAGATCGACGCGGACACCGTTACCGTGCAGCCGGGCATCTCGCTACCCGAGCTCGCGGAGGTCTTGAGCGAGGAGGGTCTCGAGCTCATCGGCGGCTTCGACCTCGCGGGCCGCACCGTCGGCGGCGCGGTGTGCGCGGCGGGCCTCGAGGCGTCGATGGCGGGAGATGTCGGCCAGTTCGCGTCTCACGTCGTGCAGATGAAGGTCTTGAGCCCGAACGGCAAGAAGTTCGTCGTCAACGACAAGACCAAGAGCCTGCTCGCGCTCATGCGGTTGAGCTATGGCCTGCTCGGCGTCGTTTACGAGGTCACGCTGCGGGTGCGGCCGGTGCAGGGCTTCTCGGTGCAGACGGCGAAGATCACGTTCAAGGACTTCGGCAAGCTCGGCGCGAAGCTGGCGTCGGCGACGGCCGGCGTGAAGCTGTACCTGCTACCGTTCCGCGATCGGATCTATTTCGAGCTGCGTCGGCACGCGGCCGAGGGAGACCCCGGCAGGAAATTTGCGTGGAAGTTCAAGAACTGGGCCGTGTACTCGGCGCTGCCGGAGGCGGCCCGGGGTCTCGCCAAGGTCGTGCCGATCCGCGGCCTGCGCTATCCGCTGATCGACAGCTTGAGCGAAGTCGCGCAGCGGTTGGTCAACAATGTGCTGGTGCGCTCGGGCAGCAACTCCGTCGAGCAGAGCGGCCGCTATCGCACGCTCGGCGCGAAGACTCGCTTCACGTACACCACGTGGGCCTTCCCGGCCGAGGAGTTCTCGACCACGGTGCTCGGTTACAAGTTGTTCTGCAAAGAGCACTACGCACGCACCGGATTCCGCTGCGAGCTGCCCGCGGTGAGCTATCGGTTGAACCGCGACCGCAGCGCGCTCCTGTCGCCGTCGTTCGACGGGCCGCTGTTCACGATCAGCCCGCTGTCGACTCAGGTCGAGGGCTGGGACGACTTCGTGTTCGACTTCGCGGAGTTCGCGGCGCAGCACCAAGGCGTGCCGTTCTTCAACCAGACGAGGAACGCTACACCCGAGGTCGTGGCCCAGCGCTACGGCAGTCGTCTCGCATTCTTCAACAAGGTGCGCCGCGAGCTCGACCCGCACGATCGTCTACTGAACCAGTACTTCGGCACCTACTTCCCGTCGCCGGCGTAACGCGGCGCCTCGAGGAGCGGCGCGGCCCAAGGCCGCGCTTCGCCACGCTCGGCGCGGGCTCCGCAGCTCAGCGGATAAAGCCCAGGCTCTCGAGCTTCACAAGGATTCGGTGCGCGGACAGGTCGGGCGTGAGCTCGGCCGTGTCGAGCTTCATCTCGGGCTTCTCGGGCACCTCGTAGGGATCGTCGATGCCGGTGAACCCCTTGAGGATGCCGGCGCGCGCCTTCGCGTAAAGGCCTTTGCGGTCGCGCGCCTCGCACACCTCGATCGCCGTGGCGACGTGGATCTCGAGGAAACCGCCGAGCGGCTCGATCATCTCGCGCACTATCTTGCGCGTGGCCGCGTACGGCGCGATCGGCGCACAGATCGCGATGCCGCCGTTCTTCGTGATCTCGCTGGCGACATAGCCGATGCGCTGGATGTTGAGATCGCGGTGCTCCTTCGAGAAGCCGAGCTCGCTCGACAGGTGCTTGCGCACGAGGTCGCCGTCGAGCAGCGTCACCGGCCGCCCGCCCGCCTCCATGAGCTTGACCATGAGCGCGTTCGCAACGGTGGACTTGCCCGAGCCCGACAAACCCGTGAAGAAGACGGTGAAGCCCTGCTTGTGGCGCGGTGGGTGGGTGCGGCGCAGCTCGGCGACGACGTCCGGAAACGAGAACCACGCGGGGATCTCCGCGCCTTCCTGCAAACGCCGCCGCAGCTCGGTGCCCGAGATGTCGAGCGTGCGCCACCCCTTCTCGATCTCGTTGTCCGGGAAGTACTGCGCCTTGTCCTCGACATAGACCATGTTCTTGAACGGCACCATGGTGATGTCGAGCTCGTCCTCGAACTCCTTCATGAGCTTCTGCGCGTCGTACGGCCCGTAGAACGGCTGACCCTGGCTATCGATGCCGGGACCCGCGTGGTCGCGGCCGACGATGAAATGCGTGCAGCCGTAGTTCTTGCGGATGATCGCGTGCCAGACGGCCTCGCGTGGGCCACCCATGCGCATCGCGAGCGGCAGCAACGACAGCGCGGAGGTCTGCTCGGGGTACTGCTTGATCAGGTGCTCATAGCAACGCACGCGCGTGTAGTGGTCCACGTCGCCGGGCTTCGTCATGCCGACGACCGGCTGGATCAGGAGGTTGGCCTCGACGTCGCGGGCCGCGCGGAACGTCAGCTCCTGATGCGCGCGGTGCATCGGGTTGCGCGTCTGGAAGGCCACGACCTTGCGCCAGCCGAGCTTCTGGAAGCGGTCGCGCAGCTCCTGCGGCGTGTCGCGCAGATGCTTGAAGTCGTAGTGCATCGGCGGCTCGACGCCGCGGAGCTTGCCGCCGAGGTACACCTCGTTGGAGCGGCGCATGAGATGGCTGACACCCGGGTGCTTCTCGTCGACCGTGCCGAACACCGAGCGTGCCTCGAGCTCCTTGTTCGGTTTGTAGATGCTCGAGACCTCCATCGTCGCGACGAGCACGCCCTCCGCGTCGCGCAATGCGATGTGGTCGCCCTGCTTGACCTTGTCGGCAAACGCCGGTGTTACGTCGAGGTTGATCGGCATCGGCCAGAGCACTCCGCTCGCGAGCCGCATGTCCGACAGCACCTTCCGGTAGTCCTGCTCTCCCAGGAAACCCTCGAGCGGCGAGAACGCGCCGTTCAGCAGCATCTCGATGTCGCAGGTCTGGCGCATCGTGAGATCCCACGACGGCAGATCGCGAGCGCGCGCCTTCTCGGCGGCCGTTTGCGCCGCGTCGAGATATAGATTCTTGAGCTCGCCGCCGTGCGGTTCTTTGAAGGCTCCCATGATGCTCTATCGCTCCTCTCTTGAATTCGATTGCAAGCCGTCACTCCTCCGGACGTGCCGGCCGAGGCGGACGTTTCGTTGTCTATGCCCCGAGCAGCTGCTGCGCGGTCGCGCGAATGCTCGCGGCGTTGATCGCGGCCAGGTGTTGAACCGGCGCTTCACGCCCTTTCCAGGACTTCTTGACGATCGACTCGAGATTCGGCCGCTTGCCCGCGGGCCCTTCGCCCTTGCCGATGCCGCCGCCGAGCTCGACCACCGTGTCTATCCCTAAGTCGATCGCGAGATTCATGCAGTCGACCCAACGCACCGGGTTGAACAGCTGAAAGAACAGCCGCGAGCGGATCGCCGCGCCCGGCTCGTGCAGCTTGCCGGTAAAGTTCGACGGCACGCCGATCGCAAGCGAGCCGAACTCGGTGCGCTCGAGCTCCGGCCGGAATTGCTGCGCGGCGCCGACCATCAGATACGTGTGGAATGCGCCTTCGGTGTTGAGGCGCACGCCGGCGCGCTTCCCCGCCGCCGCGAGGTCGGCCCCGAGCGCGTCCAAGTCGGGATTGTCGCCCGCGACCACCGTTTGGTCTTGAAGGTTCCAGCCGCCGATCCCGCAGAAGTGCTTCTCGGCGAGCGCCGTGGCTGTTGGCAGATCGAGCGTCGTCGCGAGCATGCCGCCCCGGCCGAGCTCGCTCATAAGCTCGCCGCGCCGTTTGACGAGCTTGAGCGCGGCCTCGAAGGTGAGCGCTCCGGCCATCACGAGCGCCGTGTACTCGCCCAAGCTGTGGCCGGCGGCGAGCTGCGGCCGGACGCGGTCCCCGACCAGGCTCTTGAACGCCTCGAGGCAGGCCACGTGGTGGGTCAGCAGCGCGGGCTGCGTGAAGCGCGTGCGGCCGAGCTCCTCGCGCGGATCGCGGAACGAGAGCTCAGCCATGTCGTAGCCAACGATCGCGCTCGCGCGGGCGTATAGGTCGCGGACCGCCGAGAACTCGTCGACGAGATCGGAGCCCATGCCCCGGTACTGCGACCCCTGACCGGGAAAGAGAAACAGGATCTTCGGATCGGCCACGCGCGAACGACGCCCCAAGCGCTCGAATGAAGCGCGTTAAGATGCCCGAACCCCGCCGCCAAGCCAACGATCAACCTGGAATCGGCATATGCCCGGGACAGAGGGTCTGTCCCTCAGCTCGCAACAGCCGCGTGTCGTCCGCGCTCCGGATCGATGCTCTTGAGCACGGCGAGCCCGAGCACGAAGAACATGCCGGTGATAAGCATCGCGCTGCGGTGGTCGTTGTGGGTAAGCCAAGTAACCGCGCCGTAGGTAAGCGGCCCCAAAATCGAGGCGAGCTTCACGGCAAGCCCCCACAACCCGAAGAACTCCGCGTGGCGATCGGCAGGCGTCAAGTAGCCGACCAAGGCGCGGCCGGCAGATTGGCTCGAACCCAAACACAGGCCGGCGATGTTGGCGGCGACCCAGAAGCCGATTCGCGTCGTGCTCACATACGCGATCAGCACCATGGCGCACCACCCCAGCAGGGTCAGCGCCAACGTCTTGCGATGCCCCAATCGATCCTGCCATTGGCCGAACAAGAACGCGCCCACGCTGGCGGTAATGTTCACGAGGAGGACGAGCACGATCGTGTCTTGCGTCGTGAAGCCCATAGCCTCCTGAGCGTAAACAGCCGCCAAAGCAATCACGGTCTGTACGCCGGATTGGTACAACACGATGCAGCCCAAAAAGCGCAGCAGATCTTTGAACTGCGCAGCGTGACGCAACGTCTCCCCGACTCGCGACAACGCACGCAGTGCGACGCCCTTGTCAGCTTGTTGCGGACGGGCGCGCTCCTTGAGCAGCAGGAACGTGGGCGCGCTGGCGAGGGCAAACACGGCAGCCGTGATCACCATCGTGACCGGAACGAACTGGGCCTCCGTGTAGCCGTGGCTCCTCGCCCAAATCACGTACGCCAAGCACGCACCCAAAGTGGTCAGACCACCGATATAACCCAAGGACCAACCCCAAGCCGACACCTTCCCCATCGCATCGCCGCGGGCGAGCTCCGGCAGGAACGCGGCTGCGATGTTCTCGCCGGTTCCGAAGAAGACGTTGGAAACTATGATCAGCGCGACGGCGAGAGCCAGATCGCCCGGCCCCACCAAGGCCAAGAGCGCCGTGCCGAGCACGCAGCCCGCGGTGGTGACGGCGAGCAACTTCTTTTTCGCAGCGTGCGTGTCGGCGTACGCGCCGAGAATGGGTGCACTGAAGATGATGAGCGCATAGCTGGCCGACAAAGCCAGCGTCCACGCGAGCGTGCCCCAACTCTTTCCGGCGCACACGATTCCCACGAAATAAGCGTTGAAGACGGCTGTGATGACCACCGTCGTGTAGCCCGAATTTGCGAAGTCGTACATCGCCCATGCCCAAACCTCGCGCGGACGAACATCCGATTGCAGGGCGCCGTCTTCGCTCATGGGGCAGCGACTGCGGCGAGCATGGATACGGCGCGCAACCTATGGCCGGCACCGCCGCTAGGGTCTTGCGCGATCGCGCAGCTGCCGCCGGTGCTACTCACCGTAGCTGGGATCGCAGTCATACGGATAGACGTGGTCACCGGCCTTGCGCGTCCACGCCATGTAGCGCGCGGCGAGGCCGTCGAACGTGGCGGGGTCATCGTAGAGCTGCGTGAGCCACAGCGTCTTGCCGTCCGGGCTCATGCGAAACCGCTCGACCATGTGGAGCGCGTCGCTGTGGTTGAAGCCGTTGTTCATGAACGTACCGGACTCGATGTGCGTCGTGTCGACGACCAGGGTATCGCCGTCCCAGTGACCCACGGAGTGCCCGGACTTCGAATGCGGCGCGTCGGCCGGCGGGTGCGGCCGCCCGTCGAGGAAGATCACGCGATAGAGGTCGAAATACTCCATCTTGAGGACGATGAGCTTCTCGTCTTGATAGACCTCCATCGGAAACGGCGCTTGCATGAAGAACGCCACCGACGGCGCGTTGCAAGTGTTCTCGCGCTTGAGCTCCTGCTTGTAGTCGTAGGCCTTGACCTGCTCGATCGCGCTCGGCTTGAGCTTGAGCCCGGCGAAATCGCCGGCCGCGAGCTCGCCGGCGCCGGTGTCGTTGATCAGCACGGCCGCCTTCGGCAACTCGTCGATGAGGGCCTGGCCCGAGCGAGCGCGCTCGAGCTTCGGCGTCCAGAAGCTCTCGAGGTTCGGCGCCGCCGACGCGCAGAGCGGCGCTGCGCAAGCCGCCGCGAGGACCAACAGTCGCAGGAGGCCGTGCGGCGCACGCATCGCTAGTCCTTACCGCTGGGGACCGTGGGATCGGGCCGCTGGCCGACGAGCTCCCGCCCGTCCGGGAACGTCACCCGGTAGACGCGCATGAAGTTCGAGCCGTCGCGCGCGGGATAGCCCTCCACCGTCACGAGATCGCCCGGCTTGATCGACGTCTCGCTCCAGCCGCGGCGGCGCAGGATGTTCGGCGAGTTCGTCTCGATCTTCCACTGCTGGTCCTTGCCGTTCGCGTCTTTGGCCGTCAGCGCCAGCAAACCGTGCGGGTTGCGGAAGCTGAACTCGGTGACCGTGCCCGAAACGTCGATCAGCTTGTCGGCGACGAAGTGCACCGCGAACGAATGATGCGCGGCCGCGGGCGCACCGATCGCCAGCGCGGCCGCCGCTAGCGCAAGCGCAAGCGCACGCGCGAGCCGAAGCGGTTGCGGCACGAAGCGGCGGCTCATACCTGAATCTTCGAGAAGGACTCTGATCATCCATTCACTCCCCGAGCGGCTGGCCGAGCAACGAACGGCCGGCGAACCGCGTGCGCCAGCGCGCGACGGCGTCGCCATTGTAAACGCTGTCAGGCACTTCGCCGCGCAACGCCGCGAGAACGGCCGCCGTGGCCCACGGAATCGCGGCGCCGAGCGTGCCGCCTTGATTGGCGGCGATCATGTGCGGCGACAGCAAGACGCGATCGCCGAGCGCGAGCACGCGCGCGGCGCGCGGCGGCGGCTCCTCGGGCAGCACGTCGAGCGCGGCCGCCGCGAGCCTCCCGCCCTCGAGCGCGTCGCAAAGCGCCTCCACGTCGACCACGCCGCCCCGCGCGGTGTTGATCAGCACGGCCGTGCGCTTCATGAGATCGAGCCTGCGGCGATCGACGAGGCCGCGGGTCTCGGCGGTGAGGTTGCAGTGCAGCGTCACCACGTCGGACTCGCGCAACAACGTGTCGAGGTCCACGCGCTCCACGCCGAGGCGCGCGAACTTCGCGGTGTCGACGTAGGGATCGGCCGCGAGCAGGCGCGCCCGCCACGGCGCCAGCAGCTCCGCCACGCGGCCGCCGGCCCGCCCCAGGCCGACGATGCCGACCGTGATCCCGCGGTAGCCGTCGCCGCGCGCACCGACGTAGGCGCCGTAGACCGGCGAGTCGCGCCAGCCGCCCGCCTTGACGTGGCGGTCGCGCTCGCGCACGCGCTTGAGCAGCGCGAGCATGAGGGCGAGCGCGCCTTCGGCCACGCCGCCCCAGTTCGCCTCCGTGGGGCAGTGCGTGACGAGCACGCCGAGCGAGGTGGCGGCGTCGAGATCGACGTCGTCGACGCCGATCGTGTACTTCGCAACGATTCGGAGAGTCGGTGAGAGGGCGAGGAATTCGCGATCGATCACGCCGCGAAACGTGGCGCCGAGCAGCGCGTCGGCGCCGCGCGCGAGCTCGGCGAGGCGCGCGTGCTGCGCCTCCGGCTCCGCGACCAGAACCTCGCAGCCGGCTTGCGCGAGCGCGGCGTGCGACGCCCCGCTCTCGTCCACCGGCCGGTAGATGAATACTCTTGGCCGGCTCAAAGCACTGCGCGCCGCTCGCGACGGCCTACAGCTCGCTCTTCAGCGCGTTGTAGAACTGCGTGTAGAAGCGGTCGGTGGTCGCCTTGTCGGGCGGCGGCGCCGTCGTGATGAACTTGGTCGCGAGGTCGGCCACCGGATTCGCCGCGATCACCTGCTCGAGCGTCATGCCTTGCTTGATGAGCGCGGAGACGCGCTTTTGCGCCTCGATCGTGTTATCGCGGAACTTGACGACGTCCGCGCGCGTGGACACCTCGCCGTGACCCGGCAGGATTTTCGTATTCGGGCCCGCCATGTCGATGACCGCTTGCAGCGCGGCGATCGTGCCCTTGACCGTGCCGCCGTTGCCGCCGTCCACGCCGGGATAGCCCGTGGTGCGAAACACGTCGCCCACGTGGATCACGTCGGCCTTGGGGAAGCGGATGTACGCGTCGCCATCGGTATGCGCCGGCGGCAGCTTGCCGATCTCGATGTCCTCGCCGTTGAAGTGCAGCGACATCTTGTCGCCGAAGGTGATGACCGGCAGCGCGACCGCGGGCGACGGCGCCCCGCCGTTCACTCCCTTCGCGAGGCGCACGCGCACGTTGTCGTGCGCGACGATGTTGACGCCCATCTTGCCGACGTTCTCGTTGCCGCCGGTGTGGTCGCCGTGCACGTGGGTGTTGATCAGGAGCCGTACGGGTTTCGTGGAGATGGTCTTGATCGCCGCCATGAGCTTGTCGGTGAGCGGCGCGAACTGGTCGTCGATCATGATCACGCCGTCGTCGCCGGCGAGAATGCCCACGTTGCCGCCCTGGCCTTCGAGGTAGGAGAAGTTGCCCGCGACCTTGCGGACTTTGATCTCGACCTTCGAGAAATCCGGCGGCGCCGCGGGCGGAGCGGCGGCCGGGCCGGCCGTCTGCGCGACGGCCGCGTGCGTCGCAAGCAAGCCCAACGGCACCAGAGCGAGCGCGAATCTGCGGTTCATGACTGTCCCCCCCAAGTTGTTCTGACGTTCGGCGACCACGGCGCCGAGCCGTGATCATAGCACCGCGCCCCGCGCGCCAGCAGCCGGGATGGGGCGCGCTAGACGGCCGCCACCGCGTGCAGGGCGCTGAGCCCCTCGTCGGCCTCGTGGTGCTCGCCGTGCGCTACGAGCTTGATCGGCACAGGCTGGACGCGCCAGATGTCGCGGCAGTACTCGCGAATCGTGCGGTCGGAGGAGAACTTGCCGGTGCGCGCCGCATTTAGGATCGACATTCGCGTCCAGCGGTCGCGGTCGCGATAGGCGTCCGCGACGCGGCTCTGGCATTCGACGTAGGCCGCGAAATCGGCGAGCACGAAGTAGGGATCGTAGTCGAGCAAGCCGCCCAGCAACGGCGCGAAGAGATCGGGGTCGCCGCGGGAGAAGAACCCGCTCGCGATTAGGTCGACGACCGTGGCGAGCTCCGGGTCGCGACGGTAGTAGTCGACCGGCCTGTACCCGCCGCGGCGCAGCTCCTCGACCTCGGGAGCGGTCAGGCCGAACAGGAAGAAATTCTCCGCGCCGATCTCCTCGCGAAGCTCGACGTTCGCGCCGTCGAGCGTGCCGATGGTGAGCGCGCCGTTCATCGAGAACTTCATGTTGCCCGTGCCCGACGCCTCCTTGCCGGCCGTGGAGATCTGCTCCGACAGGTCGGCGGCCGGATAGATGCGCTGGCCGTTCGTCACGTTGAAGTTCGGCAGAAACACCACGCGCAGCAGGTCGCGCGTCTGCGGGTCGCGATTGAGCACGCTGCCCACCGAGTTGATCAGCTTGATCATGAGTTTCGCGATGTGATAGCCGGGCGCCGCCTTGCCGCCGAAGATGAACGTGCGCGGCACCATGTCGCCACCCTGCCCGCTCTTGAGCCGATGGTAGAGCGCCACGACGTGCAGGATGTTCAGATGTTGGCGCTTGTACTCGTGGATGCGCTTCACCTGGACGTCGAACATCGAGTCCAGGTTCACGGGGACGTCGGAGTACTGGGCCACGCGCGCGGCGAGCTCCTCCTTGTTCGCGCGCTTGATCGCGTGCCAGCGATCGCGGAAGCCCGCGTCGTCGACGTGACGTTCGAGCGCGCGCAGCTGGTCGAGATCGCGCACCCAGCCCTCGCCGAGCGTCTCGTCGAACAGGCTCGAGAGCTGGGGGTTGGCGAGCGCGATCCAGCGCCGCGGCGTGACGCCGTTGGTCTTGTTGGAGAACCGCTGCGGCCAGAGGCCGTAGAAGTCGCCGAGCACGTTGCGCTTCAGGAGCTCGGTGTGCAGCGCGGCGACACCGTTCACCGCGTGGCTGCCGACGCAGGCGAGATGCGCCATCCGCACGTAGCGCTCGCCGTGCTCGTCGATCAGCGACAGCGCCGCGATCTTGTCCTCGTCGCCGAAGCTGAGCAGCCGAACCTCGTCCAAGAACCGCGCGTTGATCTCGTAGACGATCTCGAGGTGGCGCGGCAGCACGCGTCCGAACAGGCTCACGGGCCAGCACTCGAGCGCCTCCGGCATCAGCGTGTGGTTCGTGTAGGCCATCGTCTTGCAGGTGATGCCCCAGGCCGTGTCCCACGGCATGGCGTGCACGTCCACGAGCAAGCGCATGAGCTCCGCCACCGCGATCGCCGGATGCGTGTCGTTGAGCTGCACCGCAAACTTCTCGTGCAGACGCTCGAGTGGAATCCGCTGCACGTCGAGCACGCGGAACATGTCCTGCAGTGAGCAAGAGACGAAGAAGTACTGCTGCTCGAGCCTGAGCTCCTTGCCGCGCGTCTCCTGGTCGTTGGGATACAGCACCTTGCTCAAGTTCTCGGAGGTCACCTTCTGGTTGACCGCGCCGTAGTAGTCGCCGCGGTTGAACACAGCGAAGTCGAACGACTCCGGTGCCTCGGCGCGCCAGAGGCGCAGCGTGTTGGCGGTGTGGTTGCGGAATCCCAGGATCGGGGTGTCGTACGGCACGCCCTTCACGGTCTTCGCGGGTACCCAGCGCACGCGCAGGCGGCCGAGATCGTCGAGATACTGCTCCGTGTGCCCGCCGAGCTTGACCTCGACGGCCCACTCGGGACGCGCGATCTCCCAGGGGTTGCCGAACGTGAGCCACTTGTCGGTCTTCTCCACTTGCCAGCCGTCGACGATCTCCTGTTGAAAGATTCCGAACTCGTAACGGATCCCGTAGGCGAGCGTCGGGATCTCGAGCGTCGCGAGCGAGTCGACGAAGCACGCGGCGAGCCGGCCGAGGCCGCCATTGCCCAAGCCGGGCTCGGGCTCCTGCGCGAGCAGCACCTCGAAGTCGAGACCGAGCTCTTGAACGGCGTCGCGCACCTTGGCGTAGATGCCGAGGTTGATCAGGTTGTTGCCGAGATGCGGGCCGAGCAGGTATTCGGCCGAGAGATAGCAGACCGTGCGCGAGCGCTGCGCCGTGTAGGTCGCGGCCGTGCTGACCCAGCGCCGCAGCATCAGGTCGCGCACGGTGTAGGCGAGCGCCAAGTAGTAGTCGGTGAGCGTGGCGAGCTTCGGGAACTTGCCCTGCATGTAGAAGAGCTTGTCGAGAAACGCGCGTTTGACGGCTTCCTTCTCGATGCCGTCGGCGACGTCGGCGCGCGGCGAGCGAACCGCCGTCGTCATCCCCCCCTGGTTGGACATCCTCGTCTCGTCGTTCGCTTGGGCGCGATCCCTACTTGAGCTTCTTGACGACGCCGTTCTTGCGCTTCGCCGGCCTCTTTGGCGCCGCCTCGACGGCCGGCGCGCCCGCGAGCGCGGCGACTTCGCGTTCCGCCGCGAGCCAATCCTCGACCTCGTAGCCCGACGCGAACCCGCGCCGTTCCGCTCTGTAGTACGCGCGCTCCGCGATCGCCACGCGTGCGTCGGACTTCGCCGCAGCGAACACCTCGACAGATCGCCTCGCCATCTCACCGCTCCTTGATACAGTTCCCACGATTCGCCAGCCGATCCGCAGTGGAACCAGCGGGCGCAATCGAGGGGGAGCAAGAAGCATGCCACGGAAATCGCGCCGCGAGACGCGCGGCGCCGCGCGCAATCGCGCGCGGTAGCGTGCGGTCACCGCCGGGCGCGGCTCGCGCCGTGCTCGCTGTGTGTGCGCGTGGCGCGGTGGCGTGCCCCATGATCGAGCAGGCGTCGCCACCATGCGATACTCGGCGCGTGACCGCGATCCACCCGCTGTGCCTCGAGCTGCAGTCCACCTGGTTCACCGAGATTCCGCTCGTCGCCGCACTCGGCGTCGAGATCGTCGAGTACACGGACGACGGTGAGCTACGTGTGCGCGCGCCGCTCGACCCGAATCGCAACGTGCATGGCACGGCGTTCGCCGGCAGCTTGTACTCCGTTTGCGTCCTCACGGGCTGGGGCTCGGCCTGGTTCGCGCTCAGGCTCGCGGGGCTCGCCGCGCAGATCGTCGTCGCGGAAAGCCGCATCGAGTACCGCAAGGCGGTCGCGGGTGAGATCGTGTGCAGTTGTCGGCCCGATCCCGACTCACTCGCGAGGAGCGTCGAGGAGCTGCGCGCCTCCGGCCACGCGAGCCTGCCGGTCATCTGCGGAATCGACACCAACGGCAAGCGTGCCGTCACGTTCGCCGGCACCTACGTGGTACGCCGCGAAAAATAGGGACATGTTGCCTTTTTCGGCCCGCGCCCGACGCTGAGCTTCGCGTTTCCGTCGTCCGGCCGAAAAAGGCAACATGTCCCTATTTTTCGCTAGGTGACGCCGGGAAGGACGTCGCGCGCGCCGTCCCAGATCATCTTGAGCGACACGTAGACGATCACCGCGAGGCCGACGTAGGCGATCCAGTGCCAGCGGTTCAAGAAGCGCGCGAGCACCGCGGCGGCGATGCCCATGAACGCGATCGAGAGCGCCAGGCCGAACACGAGGACCATGAGGTGCTCGCGCGCGGCGCCCGCAACCGCGAGCACGTTGTCGAGCGACATCGAGACGTCTGCGACGATGATCTCGACGACCGCCTCGCGCATAGTCTTCGACTTCGCACCCGCGGCGGCCCCCGTCGCACCGCTGCCGGCGACCGCTTCGGTGAGCCGCCCACCCCGCAGCTCGGTCCACAGCTTCCAGCAAACCCACAGCAGGAACAGACCGCCGACCAGCACGAGCCCGGGGACGCGCAGCAGCTGCACCGTGAACGCCGCGAACAGGATGCGCAGCAAGGTGGCGCCGCCGATGCCGATCGTCATCACGCGCAGGCGGCGCGCGGCCGGCAGCCCCGCGACGGCCAGACCGACGACGATCGCGTTGTCTACCGACAACACGAGATTCACGAGCACGACCTCGACGAGCGCCCAGAGGTCGCCTATGGAAAGCCATTCCACGCGAAATTTCCCTTATGAATCAAAGGCAGGGTGGCGGCCCGCCCCCGTTGACCGCACCGCCCGGAACCGCGAGCGCCGGCGTTGCCCGCTCGCGTCGCATCGGTCATCATACCGGCAAATTCCACTCCGCCACCGGTCGAGCCCCCCAATGATGCATCACTCAAGGCTGCGCCGCGCCGCTCGCTCGTTGCGCTCGGGCCTCACGACAAACCGCACCCCTATCGCCCTTGCGGCCCTAGCCACACTGCGCGCCGCGGGCGCCGCGACGGCGACGTTGCTCGCAGCGCAGGTGGGCGCGCAGACGGCCGCCGAAACCGCGTCCGTGCGCGACACCATCGTCGTGACGGCCACGCGCTCCGAGCAGTCGAGCTTCGACCTGCCGCTCTCGATCGACGCGTTCGGTCGCGACACGATTCAGGACTCTCAGCCCCAAGTGAACCTGTCCGAAGTGCTGAACCGCGCGCCCGGCGTCGTCGCGAATACCCGCCAAAACTACGCGCAGGACTTGCAGATCTCGATCCGCGGCTTCGGTGCGCGCTCGACGTTCGGCATCCGCGGCGTGCGCCTCTACAGCGACGGAATCCCGCTCACGATGCCCGACGGCCAGGGCCAAGCCGCGAACGTCGACTTGAGCTCCGCGGAGCGCATCGAGGTGATGCGCGGTCCCTTCTCGGCGCTGTACGGCAACTCCTCGGGCGGCGTCGTCAGCGTCTTCACCGAGGACGGGCCGAAGGACTTCGGCGCGACCGCCTCGCTATGGTCCGGCACGTACGACAGCCAGCGGCTCGGCGTGAAGCTCGGCGGCGAGGCCGGCAAGACCAACTACGTGCTCGACATGGCGCGCTTCGAGACCGACGGCTACCGCGATCACAGCACTACGACGCGCGACACCTTTAACGGCAAGGCCAAATGGGACTTGGGTGACCGCTCGCAGCTCAGCGTGATCGCCAACTACCTCAACCAGCCCGGCACCGAGGATCCGCTCGGTCTCACGGCCGCGCAGGTGGCGGCGAACCCGAGGCAGGCGGGCACGGGAGCCATCGCGCAGAACACCCGCAAGGACATCGACAACGCGCAGGTGGGCGTCGTGTTCGACCACTCGCTATCGGACGAGGGCTCGCTGCGCATGCTCGGTTACTACGGCGAGCGCGACGTGCGGCAATACCTCGCGCTCACGCTGCCGGGGCGGGGCGTGGTGGACCTCGTGCGCGACTTCAACGGCGCGGATTTCCGTTGGACACGCCACCTCGCTACGTCCGGCCGGCCGTTCACGGTGACTGCCGGCTTGAGCTACGACGTGATGAACGAGACCCGCAAAGGGTTCACGAACAACGCCGGCACGCTCGGCGCGCTCGGCCGTAACGAGGACAACCAAGTCTCGGACTTGGATCCGTACGCCCAGATCCAGTGGGACCTCGCTCACCGCTGGTCGCTGAACGCGGGCGTGCGCCGCACCGAGGTGGAGTTCACCACCAACGATCATTTCATCGTCGCGGGCAACGGCGACGACAGCGGCAGCCAGACCTACAGCAAGACGACGCCTGTCGTCGGCGTGCTGCTCAAGGTGAGCCCGAATCTCAACGTCTACGCCAACGCGGGCCGCGGCTTCGAGACGCCCACGTTCGCCGAGCTCGCGTACCGCTCCGTGTCGGGCGCCACCACGGGATTCAACTTCGCGCTGCAGCCGGCGGAGAGCGACAACACGGAGCTCGGCGTCAAAGCCGTGCTCGGCGAGAAGACGCGCCTGGACGCGGCCGTGTTCCGCACACACACGGACAACGAGATCGTGGTGCTCGTGAACCAGGGCGGCCGGTCCGTGTTTCAGAACGTCGACCGCACGCTGCGCGAGGGCCTCGAAATATCCCTGGACAGCAGCTTCGGGTCGGGATTTACGGGCACGCTGGCCTACACCGCGCTCACCGCGGAATTCTCGAACACCTTCCTGACGTGCGGAACGGCGACGGTTTGCCCAGCACCGAACCTCACCGTGCCGGCGGGCAACAAGATCCCCGGCGTGCCGGCGAACTCCGCGTACGGCGAGCTCGCGTGGTCGAACGGCAAGCCGTCGGGCTTCTCCACGGCGCTCGAAGCGCGCTGGTCCGGCAAGGTGTTCACCACCGACTTGAACGACGAGTTCGCGAAGTCCTACACCCTCGTGAACTGGCGCGCGGGGCTCGAGCAGCGCCGCTCGGGTTGGAGCTTCAAGGAGTTCATCCGCGTCGAGAATCTCTTCGACGAAGAGTATTCCGGCTCCGTGATCGTCAACGCCACCAACGCGCAATACTACGAGCCGGCGCCGGGCCGTTGGCTCGTGCTCGGATTCTCCGCGCTGCGCTGACGACTCAGCGCGCCGCCGCGGGCGCGGGCGCCGCGGCGGCGAGCACCTGCGTCACGCCGAACGCCGCGTCGTAGGGAAAGTCGCACTCCATGCGCGCGAGCTCCGCGCGCCAATAGTCGTCCACACGCACCTGGTCCGTGGCGGACAGCATCTCGCCCGACGCGCGCTGCTCGCCGCGGCGAATCATGGCGCCGCTCGCGCTGCTCCACGGCGCGCCCCGGGTCTCGAACTTGTTCTCGATGCCCTTCATATGAGCGAACGTGGATTGCCGGACGACGGCGACCCTCTCGTCGGCCGTGAGCTCGACGCCCATGAGGGCCGCGACCGCGTCGACGGCGCTCCCGAGATCGCCGCGCATCTGCTCGTACGTAAGGAACAGCACGTTGCTCCGGTCGCGCGCCCGCCAATAGCTCGCGAGATGCGCGGCCCACGAGCCGAGCGCCGTGTCCGGCGACAGATACGCGTCGAGCCAGGCCCACACCGGCGGCATCAGGAAACCGACGTGCGAGCGGATGAAGTGGTAGCTCGACACGAACACGTCCTTGGGGTCGCGCACGACGCAGACGTAGCGCGCCGCGGGCGAATACGGCACGCGGTCGAGCGCCAGGTGTGTCTTGATCACGCGCAGCCCGGTCGGCGCCGCGGCGCGCGGCCGATCGTCGGCGAGCGGCACGGCGTAGCGGGCGCGCGGCGGCGTCTCGGGCCACGGCACGAGGTCGTGAATATGGTCGTACGCCGCTGCGCCGCGATGCGCTATCTGCACGGCGATCTGCATCGTCCAATTCGTGCCGCTCTTGAAATACGAGCAGATGAATACGTCGTGCGGCGCGGGCTCGTAGGTTTCCGGGAACCTGCCGAGGAAGCGCGTCATCGTGCGGCTGAGCATGCGCGCCCAACCGCGCGGGAATAGCCACGTCCAAGGCCAGATCAGCACGGCGGCGAGCGGCAACGACAGATGCCGAATCCACCCGGGCGCGGGGCGGCGCTGCTCGCGCGCCGAGAACGGTTTGGTCATGCCGAGATGATACCGTGCCGGATCGCGAGGCGCGTGAGCTCCGCCACCGTCCCCACCTCGAGCTTGTTCTTGAGCTGGCTGCTGTAATTCGCCACCGTCTTGGCACTCAGCGACAGGCGCTTGCCGATCTCGGACGAGCTCAACCCCTCGGCGAGCAGGCAGAAAATCTCGAACTCGCGCGTCGACAAACCCGACAGAGGCGTGTCCTCCCCTCGCACCTTCTGGAGCGCGAGCTCGCGCGCCAGCGCCTCGTCGAGATAGGTTCGGCCGGCCGCGACCTCTTGCACGGCGCCGACGAGCGCGTGGGGGGCGCTGCGCTTGGTGAGATAGCCGCGCGCGCCCGCGGCGAGCGCCTGCTCCACGAACGGCACGTCTTCGTGCATGCTGAAGACGAGGATCCGCGCCGCGCCGTTGCGCTGGATGATCCGGCGGATCGCCTCGAGGCCGCCGATTCCGGGCAACGACAGATCCATCACCACGACGTCGGGCTCGAGCTCCACGAAGCAGCCGTAAGCGGCCTCGCCCGTGGCGGCCTCGGCGATCACCTCGATCTCGCTCGCGTTTTGCAGCAGGAGGCGATAGCCCGCGCGCACGACGGCGTGATCGTCCACGAGCAGCACCCGCACTCGCCCGTCCGCGGTCACGCCGGAGCTTCCGCGGCCAGCGGCAGGTCGATTGTGATCGTCACACCGCGGCCGGCGCCCGTGTCGAGCTCGAACGTGCCGCGCAACGCGTCCACGCGCTCCCGCATTCCGAGCAGGCCGAGGCCGCGAGGCACGCTCGCGGCGTCGAACCCCGCGCCGTTGTCGCTGATCGTCATGCGTACCCGCTCGTCGCCGCCACTCGCGCGCTCGATGCCTACGGCAACCTCGCTCGCGCCCGCGTGCTTGCCTACGTTCGTCAGGCATTCCTGCACGACGCGATACACCGTGATGTTCACGGCGTCACCGAGGCTGCCCAGCGAGCCGTGCGTCTCGAGCCGGCAGAACGTCTCGGCGTGCCGCTCGTTCCAACCGTCGACGAGATCCTGAAGCGCGCGCACGAGACCGAGCTCGTCGAGCAGGACCGGACGCAGACGCCGCATCATGCCGCGCACGACGGAGTAGACGTGGCTCGAGATGTCCGCGATCGTTCTCGCCGCGGCGCCAACCTCGGCGCTTGGCTCCGGCCGCGCCTGCCCGATCGACACCGCGACGGCCTTGATCGCGCTGATGGACTGCCCGAGCTCGTCGTGCAGCTCGTGGGCGAGCGCGCGGCGCTCGTCCTCTTGAATCGCAAGGTTGCGCCTCGCGAGGGAGCGGTTCTCCTCCCGGCTCTGCTCCAGGACCTCGGCCATCCGGTTGAATTGCGTCGCAACCCTCGCCAGCTCCGGTAGCTCGAAGGCCGGCAGCCGCGCGCGATACTCGCCCTGCTCGATGCCGTCCATCGCCGCGACGATACGCTCGACCGGCTTGAGCCACCGCCCGATCACGACGTACAGCAGGCCGTTCGCGATCACGGAGACGACGAGCACGAGCGTCAGCAGCGGCCGCGCGTCTTCCCACGATTCGGCGATCTCGTCGCCGGGATCCGCGCGCACGATGAGCTCGGCTCCGCCGCGTTCGCCCGTGACGCGCCGCAGCTCGATCGCCGCCGGCTCCACCAGCCGCGCGAACCAGCGCGGCGCCGACGGCTCGTGGGCGCCGGCGGTGCCCGCGAGCGGCGTCTCGCGGCCTTCCGCGAGCAGCGCGACCTTGAGGTGGCGCGTGTCCTCGAAGTCGCGGAGCTCCGCCTCGAGGCGCTCGCGCAGAGCGTCCTCGCCGCCGGGACCGCCCGTGGACGCAACGTCGAGCAGCCGCAGCGCGAGCCGGCCCGTCGACTGCGTCTCCTCGAGCACGGCGCGGCGCGCGTTGTGAATCACGAGCACGGCGCCGAGCACCAGGATCGTCACGAACAAGACGCTGATCAGTAGATTGAGCCGGAACCGCAAGCTCATGCGGCGCTATTCTCCCGGGCTCGCGAGCCTTTGCAAGGCGGCGCGCGATTCGGGGCGCGCCGCCGCACGCTCATTCGATCGGCACCCAGATCTCCACGCCGCCGAGACCGGTGGCTCCGTCGAACTCCTCGGGGTAGCGCTCGAGATTCGGCGCGTCCGACGACTCGTATCCCGACTCCGGCAGCCAGACGCTCCAGATCGTGTTGTACGTGCGCCGGAACGTCGAGATGTGCTCCCGATGCGTGAACACGGCGTACTTGTGCGCGGGGATGCGCAGCCGATCGAGCTCGGCCGGCAGGTTGGAGAAGTCGGGGACCTCGACACCGCAGATGTAGTCGAAGTTGCCGTCGTCGTCGACGTTGTGCGACACGCCGTACGAGACGTACCCGCTCTGGCCGGGAATTCGGCCGAACCACGGTGTGAGCCGCTGCCATTGCCCCGGGATCCCGGCACTCGACTCGCTCGTGTAGCGATCGTCGAGCCCCGCGATCAAGAGCGGCTTCCCGTCCACGATCCGCGGCGGCTCGAGACGGTCGAGAAGTGTCTGGTCCATGGAAACAGCCTCCGTGAGCTCGATGCCGTCGACCGACCGGCCCTCGCGGACGGCCTCGGGCGTGACGCCGAATTGGTCGCGAAACGCACGCGTGAACGCCTCGTGCGAACCGTAACCCGCGGCGAGCGCCACCGTGAGAATGTCCGGCGCGCCGCTCGCGAGCTCGAGCGCCGCGGTGCTCAAGCGCCGGGCGCGCACGTAGCGCATCAGCGAATGACCGGTCAGCGCAGCGAATGCGCGCGTGAGATAGAACGGCGACGCGCCGCACGCGGACGCGATCTCGGCGAGGCTCAGCTCGCTCGCGAAGTGCCGCTCGATGTACCAGACGGCCGTGTTGACGGGATTCATGGCGCTGCGTCTCGATGTGGCCGCGGACTATAGCCCGCGCTCCGCGGAAGCGTTTGACCGAAATTGTGCAGCCCGCAGCCCGCCCGCCGCGCCCCCTGGCCCTCGGGCTTACGTCCTAGGTCCTCTTACGAGCTCGCGGCACGGCCGCCACTCTGTCGGCAACGAACGTCGAGGAGCGGAAGACCGTGAGAGCAGCTCGAAACGCAGACCGG
>DASQOL010000090.1:0-23444 GCA_035644475.1 Gammaproteobacteria bacterium
TCGGCGTCGAGAACCGTTCGGAGCTGCCCGACTGCAGAAGTACCGTCGAGCGTGAGCAGGATGTCGCCGGCCATGACACCCGCTTCTGCACCGGCCCCGCCCTCGATGATCGACATCACCATCATTCCACTCCCCTGGCCCGCTGCCTCACGCAACGTGTCCGCGACCGCGACCGGGTGCAGCGCAAGGCCAAGCCGGCCGCGGCGAATGAGGCCATCTTTCAGCAACAGTGGCACGACGCGCTCGAGCGTAGCGCTGGGGATCACGAGCGCCTGACCGCGCGGCCCAAAAGTCGACATGCCGAGCAGCGCGCCCTCGGCGTCGATGACGGGACCGCCTTCCTCGGTGCGCCCAAGCCGCGTGTCGAGCACGATGCGCCTCTCGATTTTGCCGCCCGCGCGGCTATGCCACTGCGGACCTACCGCGCTGACGATGCCCAGGCGCACGCTAGCTGCGCCCCCGGCGCCGGCACCTACAGCGAGCGCGATGGCGCCGACGCGGGGTTCAACATTCGTGGCCCGGCGGGCACTGAATGGCAGAGGCTGCGACAAGCGCAGCACGGCGACATTCGTTCCGGCGTCGCGGCCGGCCACGGTCGCCACTACGGCAGGCTGGTGCGCCACCGCGACTTCGTAGTCGCCGCGCGCAGGCAAAGATTGCTCTGACGTCACTACGACATCCGGCTCCCACAGCACGCCGCTCACGTGGCAGCCGGAAGACGAGCGGACCGCGACCGTTGCTTGGCCGGCAGCAAGCGCTTGGGCAACCAGGCCGTCTGAAAGCTGAGCCAGTATGTTTGTCTTGTCGGTCATGCGATTTCCCGGTTTGGACACGGCCCAAAACATGCGCCGCTTGCGTGAGCTCCGCCACTGGCCAATTGGCCGGGTAAGCCGAGCCGCCAATCGCTCGGAACGGTTGACGAACAATCGGTGTGCTCGGCAGCTCGTGGAAATGCGGCCGAATCACGCAGATCACAACACGGCGATCAGCGCGAGCCGTTCTTGAGCGCCTTAAAGGCGGCTTGGACGGATTTGCGATGAGCGCGCCGCCAGACTTCCATGTCTCAGTTGCTCCGGCCGTCGGCCTCGAGACTCGGCGACACTCGAGCTCGGCGCCAGGATCGCGGTGTCTCGCCAACGAACCTGCGAAAGAGCCGGCTGAAGTGAGCCTGATCCGCCAAACCGCAGTCGAGCGCGATCTCGCAGAGCGGCGCATTCGTCGACAACATCAGGCCCTGCGCGTGTTCCATGCGCCGTCGCGCGACGTACTCGAGCGGTGAGCACCCGAAGCTGTTGCGAAAGACTCGACTGAAATGGCATGGACTCAGACGCGCGACTGCGGCGAGCTCGCTGCTTCTGATTGGCGTATCGAGACGCGCCTCGATGTGCGCCGTCACCTCGCGGATTTGCCAAGGCGCCAATCCGCCTTTCGGCTCCTGGCTCGACGGCGGCCGGGCAGCCTCGACCGCCTGCAGGATCTGCGCTGCACGGCTCAGCGACTCTTCCGCCGAATCGCGTTCGTCGTTGAGCGCACTGATCAGCGCCGCGAATAATTCCGCGACCACCGATCGCAGTTGCTGGATCTGATGCATGTCACCTACTCCTGATTGCAACGAACTCGAGCGGAACGAGCCTCTCCGTCGAACGGAGAGGCTGCCCGCGACGGTCGAGGTTTAGCCGCGAAGGAACGCCAGAAGATCCGCGTTGATCTGCGCCTGGTGGGTCGCTGTCAAGCCGTGCGGCGCACCGGGATAGTAAATAGCCTTCGCATTCTTGATGAGCTTCGCGGATTTTCTCGCAGACTCGTTCACCGGCACGATCTGATCGTCCTCGCCGTGCATAAGGAGCGTGGGCACGTCGATCTTCTTGAGGTCCTCCGTGAAATCCGTCTCGGAGAACGCCTCGACGCATTCGTAGCAGTTCTTGAGGCCCACCTGCATGCACCAGAGCCAGAACTGATCGAGCGTGCCTTGCGAGACTTTGGCTCCGGGCCGATTCACGCCGTAGAACGGGATCGCAAACTCCTTGTAGAACTGCGAGCGATCCGCGGCAACCCCCGTACGGAGCCCATCGAACACGTCCCTGGGTACGCCTTCGGGATGCGTGTCGGTCTTCAACATGAGCGGAGGAACGGCCGCGATCAGAACGATCTTGGCAACCCGCTTCGTTCCGTGCCGCCCGACGTAGCGCACGACTTCGCCACCCCCGGTCGAGTGGCCCACCATCGTTACGTTGTGCAGGTCGAGCGTTTCGACCAGAGAAGCCAAGTCGTCGGCATAAGTGTTCATGTCGTTGCCCGACGACGCCTGGCCCGATCGCCCATGACCGCGGCGGTCGTGCGCGACGACCCTGAAACCCTGCTGCGCGAGAAACAGCATTTGGCCGTCCCACGCATCGGCATTCAAAGGCCAGCCGTGAGAGAACGTCACGACGGGACCGGTTCCCCAGTCCTTGTAATAGATCTGCGTTCCGTCTTTGGTAGTGATCATGTTCACGCGTTGGGCTCCTTTCGATGAAGTGGAAGGCGAGTCGTCGCTTGGTGCAGCTCCGACACTGGATCCGACGACCGCTGTCGCGATCGCGCCGGCTACTAGTACGTCGCGGCGGCTCACGCCGCTGGAGCTCGTGGAAGAGATTTCGTTCATCGCTGCTCTCCGTTTGCTTCTGTTTTGAAGTCGAATCGGGGGTCCGAAACCGGGTTCTCCTGGATGAGCAATATCGCGAAGCCGGCGTGGGAATCGCATCCGTCGAACCCCCCAGTCCCACTCCCTGGTCGCTGCGACTGGTGGGTGGGCACCTCGACCGCGTCGCGCACGTCTTGACATGACGGACGGCGCTCGGCACATTTCGTCGACCCTCGCTGCATTGCGTCAGCGCTCCCGCGTCCGTAGACGCGTCACCGGTTCGACCGGCCGAATACCTACTGCGCTACCCCATGCTCAACGCAACGCGGCGATCCCCGGAGTTCCTTGACCGATTGGGCGAGCGCGGCGTCTTGGACAAGCTCGTTGCGGGCGTGCGCGCGGCCCAGAGTCAAGTGCTGGTTCTTCGTGGCGAGGCGGGTTGCGGCAAGACCGCACTCCTCATGCAGTTGTCCAAAGCCGCCAAGGGATGTCGGATCGTTTGGGCGACAGGCGTCGAGGCCGAGATGGAGCTTGCCTTCGCCGGTCTGCATTCGTTGTGCGCGCCTCTGCTGGGCCATCTCCAGCGACTGCCGGAGCCGCAGCGTCAGGCGCTCAGCACAGCGTTCGGCCTGAGCGCCGGACCGCCGCCGGAGCGCCTTCTCGTCGGGTTGGCGGTTCTCAGCCTGCTGGCCGACGCGGCCGAGGAGCAGCCGCTCGTCTGCGTCGTCGACGACGCGCAATGGCTCGACCGGGTGTCCTCGCAAACGCTCGCGTTCGTGGCGCGCCGCCTGCTGGCCGACCGGGTCGGGCTCGTGTTCTCGGTGCGCGAGCAGGGTGGCGAGAAGGTGCTCGGGGGGTTGCCGGAGCTCGTGATCAGGGGACTGGATGCCGAGCATGCCCGGTTGCTCCTGGAGGGCATGATCGCGGGCCCGCTGGACGAGCAGGTGAAGGCTCGGATCCTCGACGAGACGCGCGGCAATCCGCTCGCCTTGATCGAGCTGCCACACGGCATGACGCCCGCGGAGCTGGCGGGTGGGTTCGCGTTCCACAACCCGCGCCATCTGACGAGCCGCATCGAGCGAAGCTTCCTTGAGCGCGTCGAGGAGCTTCCGCGCGATTCTCAGCTGCTTCTGCTGACGGCCGCGGCCGACCCTGTCGGTGATACGGGCGTGCTGTGGCGCGCCGCGGAGCGTCTCGGCGTCGGCCCTGATGCGGGGTGGCCAGCTCAGGACGCCGGGTTGGTCGAGCTGGGCGTCCGGGTCCGGTTCCCGCATCCGCTCGTTCGCTCGGCGATCTACGCCGCGTCGAGCGCGAGCGACCGTTGCGACGTGCATCGGGCCCTCGCCGACGTGACCGATCCGGTGCTCGATCCCGATCGGCGCGCATGGCATCGCGCGTATGCGACCGCGAGGCCGGACGAGGAGGTGGCGGCGGAGATGGTTCTCTCGGCCGGTCGAGCGCAGGGGCGGGGCGGCCTGGCCGCGGCCGCCGCGTTCCTGCAACGCGCTTCGGAGCTGACTCCAGACGCCGCCGTGCGCGTGGAACGGGCGCTCACCGCAGCGCAGGCGAAGCTCGATGTCGCCGATTTCGCCGCCGCGTCAACCCTCGTGGCGGCCGCCGGCCTTGGGCCGCTCGACGCGCTTCAGCGAGGGCGCTTGGAGCGCTTGCGGGCACAGATCGTGTTCGCGACCCAGCGCGGTGCGGATGCCCCCGCGCTGTTGTTCGCTGCGGCTAGGCGGCTCGAAGCCCTGGACGACGCGATAGCCCGAGAGACGTACGTCGAAGCGATCTCCGCGGCGATATCCGCGGGGCGTCTGGGTCCGCAGGCGCGCGAGCTCGCCGAGTCTGCTCGCGCTTCGGCCGCGCCCACGCCTCTCTGCATCGCTGACCTGCTGCTCGATGGCCTCGTGAAGCGGTTCACCGAGGGGTATGCGGCGTCGGTCGCGCCGCTCACCCGGGCGCTCCGCTCGCTCGGGGCGCTCGACGACCCAGGAGAGGATCAGCGCTGGCTGTGGCTGGGGTGCCGCCTCGCGCAGGAGCTTTGGGAAGACGATCTCTGGCACGCGGTCGCGACCCGCGGCGCCAGAATCGGACGCGACACCGGCAGGCTGAGCCTGCTCGCGAACTCGATGAACCATCTCGCCGCCTTCCACGTGCATTCGGGTGCGCTCGCGACCGCGGAGGTGCAGATCGACCAAGTCGACGCGATCGAGCAGGCGACGGGGCTGCCGCCGCTGAAGTATTCGGCCACCCTGCTGGTCGCGGCTCGCGGAGATCGCGCCCAGATGCAGGTGCTGTGGAACACGGCGCTTCAGAACGCGGCCGCACGTGGGGAAGGCCAGGCTCTGAGCATGTATTGGTGTCTCTCCGCACGTATCCACAACGGTCACGGCCAGTACGACGAGGCGCTCGCCGACGCGCGGCGGGCGTGCGAGCACGACGACTTCATCTCACACGGGTGGGCGCTGGCCGAGTGCGTGGAGGCCGGCGTCCGAGTCGGCAGCATGGATGAGGCGTCGGCTGCGTTCGATCGGCTAAGCGAGCGAACTCGGGCCAGCGGCACCGAGTGGGCGCTCGGGGTCGAGGCTCGTTGCCGCGGGCTGCTGAATGATGACGAGGCCTGCTATCGGGAATCGATCGAGCGACTCGCGCGCAGCCGCGCGGCGGTCGACCTCGCGCGCAGCCAGCTCTGCCATGGTGAGTGGCTCCGTCGAATGAACCGCCGTTCGGACGCGCGCGAGCCGCTGCACGCGGCGCACGAGACGTTCAGCCGAATAGGTGCCCACGCGTTCGCCGAGCGTGCCCGGCGCGAGCTTCTCGCAACGGGCGAAACAGTCCGCAAACGTGCCGGCCGCACGCCGGAGACCCTGACGCCTCAGGAAGTGCACGTCGCGGTGATGGCTCGCGACGGGCACACCAATCCAGAGATCGGTGCACGGTTTTTTATCAGCCCGCGCACGGTCGAGTACCACCTTCACAAGGTATTCCGAAAGCTCGGCATCGCTGGCCGGCGAGACCTTCGAGACTCGCTTGCCAAGGAGGGGTATCACGCCGGCGTGGCCCGCGATTGATGCGTTGCTAGCGGAGTGGGACACTCGCGTCATGCGGCGAACAGCGGCGACCAAATCCCCTCTTGCGGATTCGCCACAATGACAAGCGACCTCCGGAGTCAGTGTCACCGCTTGCGGTCTCTGCACGTAGCCGGCACGCCCCTCTTGCTTCCAAATATGTGGGACGCGGCCACAGCGCGAGCTGTGGCCGCAGCAGGATTTCCCGTGGTCGCGACTACGAGCTGGGGCATCGCCAACGCGCTCGGCTACGAGGACCATGAAGGGGCTCCTGCGGCCGAGATGTTTGCCGCGGCCGCGCGAATCTCGAGGTGCGTCGATGTCCCTGTGACAGTCGACGCCGAGGCCGGCTATGGAATGGAGCCGGAAGCGCTGGTGGCTGCGCTTCGAGGCGCCGGAGCCGCAGGCTGCAACCTCGAAGACACCCTTTACTCGCCTGGCACTGTTCACGATCACGCTGCCGGCGTCCTTCGCGATCCAACCCGGCACGCGGAGTGGCTCCGCTCCGTGCGCCGGGCCGCCGACGAGAGCGACTACCCGCTCGTCATCAACGCCCGCGTAGACAACTTCCTCAGTCCTTTCATCGCGGGTGCCGATGCCGGAACGCAACACAAATTCGTCCCCGAAGCGCTGGAGCGCGCGAACGCGTACCTCGAAGCCGGCGCCGACTGCGTCTACCCGATCGCCCTTTGGGAGCCGGACGCTCTAGGGCGCTTCATGTCCGACGTGCGCGGGCCCGTGAACGTCACCCGCGTCCCGCAGGTCTCGTCGCTCGCCGATCTGGTGTCGCACGGCGTGGCGCGTGTGAGCTGGGCGCTCTACCTGTACTTCGCGTCGATGGCCCACTTCGAGGACCAGCTCCGGTCGCTCAAGGACCGATGATCCCGACTATGACGGTTCGTGACGTGCTGTTGGCTGCCGGAGTCATGATTCTCCTGGCGCCGGTACCAGCTGTTGGCCAAGAGCCGGCAGTGCCGGACACGATGCTCGCCGCTGCGATCGACCATGGTGGGGGCCCCGAAGTACTGCAAACCCGTCGCCTACCGATCCCGAAGCCCAAGGCGGGAGAGGTCCTTGTCGCGATGCACGCCGCCGGAGTGGCGGTCTGGGAGGCGGCTGCGCGCCAGAACCCGCCCAAGGACGCACGATTCCCCGTGGTACTCGGAACGGAAGGCTCGGGTGTTGTTGCGGCCCTCGGGCCCGATGTGAATGCCTTCAGCGTGGGCGACGCGGTCTATGGCGAAATCCATGCCTCGTACGCGCAGTTCGCCACCGCGCGAGCAGACAGGATCATTCGCATCCCCAGCAGGCTGAACTTTGCAGAAGCGGCCGCACTTGGAGTCAGCGGTCTATCTGCCCTCCAAGGTGTGGAAGATGTCCTTCGCATCAAGCGAGGCGAGACGCTAATCATCCATGGCGCCGCCGGCGCAGTCGGCACCTTTGCGATTCAGCTTGCAAAGCGACGTGGAGCAAAAGTGCTCGCTACTGCAACGGACGACGCGGGCTTAGCGTTGGTGACTCGCTTAGGTGCAGATGAGGCCGTCAACGGCAGGACGGGAGACATTGCAGCCGCTGCAAGACTTCTGTCGCCGCGTGGCGTCGATGCGGTGCTCGGACTCGCGGGCGGTGAAGCGCTCGAGCGCTGTATCGATACGCTCAGGAAAGATGGCGAAGGACGCATCGCGTATTTGTATGGAGTTGAACCGCAGCCGCGTTCGCGGTACGGCATCACAACGATTGTGTACAGCTACACCGCCAACCCGCAGAAATTGTCGTCACTCAATGACGCTGTCCGAAGATCAGGCTTGGAAGTCGTCGTCGCAGCGGAGTATCCGCTTGATCAAGCCGCGGCGGCGCATGAGCGCCTCGAGCGTGGACGTCTTCTTGGCAAAATGGTGTTTCGGATCGATTGATCGTCCGTTGCAGCGCTAGAAGCGACGTCACGTGAGGTGATGAATTAGCCAGACGAATAGTCTGTAACTGCTTGATGTGGTTTACGAAGTGGTGGAGCAGAAGGGGATCGAACCCTCGACCTCCGCATTGCGAACGCGGCGCTCTCCCAGCTGAGCTACTGCCCCACTTGCGTGCAGGGGGCGAATTATCGGCCAGCGGGGACGGTGGCCGCAAGCGGCGGCGCGGCGAAGCCTTGCCGCCGGCCAGGCCCTACTCCGCCCTATGACTCTGCTCGAGCTGATGCTCCGAGAACGACCCTTCGAGGTGCTCCGGTGCGAACAGCGTCGTCATGATCGCGGTCGCGATCAGCACGGCGGCGATGAGCCCCCATTCCACGCGCACGGTTCGATCGAACGATCGCGCCGCTGCGGGGTCGCCCGCCGCGATCCGCGGCGCGTAACGCCAGGTGGTGAACGCGGCGAGCCAGAGCAGCACGCCGAACACCGCCGTCTTCGCAAGCACGAGCGCGCCGTACCCGGTGAAGAGCTCGGCCCAGCTCCGAATGAGCACCACGGCGATCGCGACGCCGGCAATCAGGATCAGCGGCACGAGCCGCGTCGCGAGCTCGGAGAACCTTGCGACGACGGCCGCGGCGCGCTCGGCGGGCTCCGTTCTCACGATCGACGCGAGCGGCCAGAGCGCGCCGAACCAGAACGCGGCCACGCCCACGTGCACGAGCAACAGCGGCGCGAGCAGCCACCGCAGCGGATGAATCGCCGTGTGCCCCATGAGCGCGAACGACAGGATCGCGAGCGCCGCGCCGGAGACGACGGCGATGGTGTTGAGCCGCGACACGCGGTCGAGCGACACCGCGAGCAGCGCGAGGCCGACGACCCGCACGATGTTCGCGCCGCCGGCGTTCGAGCGCAGCTGCAGCGCGTAGAGCGACGCGTCGAGGGTGCTCCCCAAGCTACCCGCCATGCGCGCCGGCGTGAGCACGTAGGTGAGCACCGTGAGCACGAGCGCCGCGACGGCGGCGATGCGCGTGAATGACAGGAGCCGCTCCGCCGCGGCCGCTTCGAGGCGCGGGCCGAACAGCGCGACGAAGATGGCGGAGCCCGCCGCCTGGAAGATCGCGACGAACGACAGCGCACGCAGCCCTACGACGAGCAGATCGGCCGCGACGAACATTGTGGTAAATCCGGCGGCGCGAGCCGCTCAGTGCGAATGCGCGGCGGCGACGCTGAAGTGGATCTCGCCCGACACCACGTGGGTGTCGGCGCCGACGGCGCGCCAGGTGACGACGTAGTTGCCGGGCGCGAGCTCGTCGCGCACCGCGAGCGAGAACTTCGCGGCCAGCGCCGTCGGCACGTCCGCGACGGCCTTCGTCGCGCCGGATGCGTCGTTCAACGCGACCACCGTCAGGCGCACGTCGCCGCCGAACACGAGCACGATCTCCTTCACCGGCGCCGGCGCCGAGGCACCTTCGGCCGGGACGGAGGACGCGAGCGGGGTGTGGGCCGCGGCGCCCGTCGCAAACGCGAGCGCGCCGAGCAGCACGAGCGCGACCACCGAATGTTTCATGAATGTCTCCTTGGTGCCCGATTGTAGCAGTCGCGCGGGCGGAGACTTCGAGCTTTAGCGGTCTTGAGGCTCCGGGTGGATCGTGCAGCTCACGCGGTCGCCGCACAGCAGCGCGGCGATCCAGTCCTTGGCGCTCAAGCGGGTGTCGAGCACGTTGCGCAGGACTCGGGCGGACTCCGCGAAGCCCGGCTCGGGCGTGCCGAGCGCGCCGGGCCTCAAGTTCGCGTAGACGATCCACCGGCCGGAGCCGCGATCGCAGGCCACGGACTCCCAGAGCCGGTCGCCCGCGCTCCGCAACTCGAACAGGATGACCTGCGACAGATCGAACATCGCGCGCCACCCTAGCGCGGCGCCGTGAAGGTCTCGTGACCGCCGCGCCAGAAATACGGACGCGAAAATAGGGACATGTTTGATTTTCGACGGCTTGCTGCAACCTGGACGTCTGGGCCGACGAAATTCAAACATGTCCCTATTTTCTTGCCGGTAACCTGTCCCTGTTTTCACGAAACGTTCCGATTTGCTCCATCGAAGGGTCACACGGTCGGCCTAGAGTGACCGTAGCCTCCTCACCCCAACCCCGAGAGAGGCACACCATCGCTAACCCCGATGCTTGCCCCGTCCGTGAGGCCGGGGCTTTTTTCGTAGCACTACCGTAACGTCGCCGTAGTAATGTCCGCGCCGTCACCGTGGGTCTCGCATTAATAAAGGAGACGAATGGTCACGACTTGGGCCGTCTACGGGCTCGCCGCCGCGGCCGGCGCCGCGGCCTTGCGTTGGTTGCAGGTGCGGCTGCGCCTGTCGCGCGCCAAGCATCCGTCGCTCGCCGGGCACGCGAAGATGTCGCGGCGCATCGCCAAGCTCGTGCCCTACTACGCCTACGACGCCGACACGTTCTTCGCGAGCGACGGCGCACCCGAGGGCGTGGCGATGCGCCGCCGCGCCGCCTTCGAGCGGCTCGGCCGCGAGCTGCGCGAACGGTCGCCGCGCTCGGTCGCCGCCGGCGAGGAGCTCGAGAGCGGCGTCTCCGACGTGCAGTTCACGAACCACTATCGCGTGCCGTTTCAATACCGCGAGATCGTGCGCCGCACGCTCAAGCTCGGCGCCGTGGTCGAGGAGTCCGCCGGCACGCGCATCAAGGACTGCGACGGGCAGTGGTCGTACGACCTCACGGGGTCCTACGGCGTGAACCTGCTCGGCTACGACTTCTATAAGGAGTGCATCGACGCGGGCGCCGAGCACGCGCGCCGGCTCGGCCCAGTGCTCGGCGCCTACCATCCGTTGATCGCCGACAACGTGCGGCGGCTCAAGCAGATCTCGGGGCTCGACGAGGTGTCGTTCCACATGTCGGGCACCGAGGCGGTGATGCAGGCCGTGCGGCTCGCGCAATACCACACGCGCCGCTCGCACGTGGTCGTGTTCTGCGGCGCGTATCACGGCTGGTGGGACGGCGTTCAGCCCGGCGTCGGCAACCCGCGCAAGATCAGCGACGTGTACATGCTGCGCGACCTGAGCCGCGCCACGCTCGCGGTGCTGCGCACGCGCAGCGACATCGCGTGCGTGCTCGTGAACCCGCTGCAAGCGCTGCATCCGAACTCGGGCGCGCCCGGCGACGGCGCGCTCGTCGACAGCAGCCGCACCGCGCGCTTCGACCGCGCCGCCTACGCGCGCTGGCTCGAGACGCTGCGCGAGGTCTGTACGGCGCGCGGCATCGTGCTGATCTTCGACGAGGTGTTCGTCGGCTTCAGGCTCGCGCGCGGCGGCGCGCAGGAATACTTCGGCGTGCGCGCAGACCTCGTGACCTACGGCAAGACGCTCGGCGGCGGCCTGCCCGTGGGCGTGCTCTGCGGCGAGCACCGCTACATGAAGCGCTTCCGCGACGAACAGCCCGCCGACGTGTGCTTCGCGCGCGGCACGTTCAACTCGCATCCCTACGTGCTCGGCGCGATGCACGAGTTCTTGCGCCGCCTCGACGAGCCGGCGGTCCGCGCGACCTACGACGGGCTCGAGGCGCGCTGGAACGCGCGCGCGGCGCGCCTCAACGCCCGTCTCGAGGCGGCCAACCTACCGGTACGCGTGGCGAATCTCGTGTCGATCTGGACGATCGTCTACACGCGGCCGAGCCGCTACAACTGGATGTTCCAGTATTACTTGCGACTGCACGGGCTCGCGCTGTCCTGGGTGGGCAGCGGGCGGCTGATCTTCAGCCACAACTACGGCGACGAGGACTACGAGGCGGTGGTCGAGCGATTCGTCGCCGCGGCTTCGGCCATGGACGCCGACGGCTGGTGGTGGGGCGACGCGTCGCTCACCAACCGCGCAATCCGCCGGCGCATCCTGCGCGAGCTGATCGCCGCGAGCTTCCGCAGTCGCGCGCGAGTCGGCGGCGAAGCCGGCGCAGCCATCAACCCGCCGGCCTGAGCTCGGGCTCGTCGTCGTCGAGCGGCTCGAGCTCGGCGACCACGTCGTCCACCACGTCGTACACGTGGCGCACGTGGATCATCGGGTCGATGAGCTGGCCGCGCAGCACGTACAACGGCGAGCGGTGGTAGAGCTTCAAATCGTGGAACGGGTCCGTGAGGATCTTCGTGGCCCACACGAGGCCCGTCTGCACGCTGCGCTGGAAGAACAGCTGCACCGTGCGGAACAGCAACCCGGCGGCGCCGAGCGCGAGCCACACGAGCGCCACGTTGCCGACGAACCCACTCACGCCAACGGGCTCGTCCATCAGTCCGAACAGCGTCGGGTCGAGCCACAGCACGAACGGAGACCCCGCCCAGATCGCGAGCAACACGACCTTGCGCCGCAAGTTGTAGCCGACCTTGATGTCCTCTTTGTGCTCGTGGCTCGCGCCGTTGATCGCGTCGAAGCCCTTCGGCTCGAAGAAGAAGTGACCGACCTGGCGCGACCACATCGCGACGAACCAGCCCAAGATCGCGGCGATGCTGGGGCTGACCATCATTAACGCGTACGACGTCAGGAAGCTCAGCGCGCTCAACAAATGCAGGGACTGGTTGATTCGGCTGTGGTGGTAGTACCGGTGGTCGTCCCACCGCTGCTCGCGGAGCTCTTGGAGAAAGGTCAACCGACTGGAGCTTGCGGCGTCGGACTCGTGCGGCATCGAACCCCCGATACGTCCCAGAAACATTCCCACAGACCGCGCATCATCCTAAGCGCGTTTTGTGATGAAACGATTACACGAGCGCACGGCGCCGCGACCAACGTCACAATTCTCGCAACAGGGCTTCGCCCATCCGAATCACCGCGCCCTCCGCCACGCGCTCGTGGATCGCGAACGCGTTGGTCGCGAACATGATGATCGTGGAGCCGTGCTGGAAGTACCCCATCTCGTCGCCCTTCTTGAACGCGGCGTTGCACGCGATCCGATTCGGCCCGCGATACTCGAGCGTCAACGGCCCCGGCAGAAAGCCGAGCTGGATGCTGGCGACGAGAATGGCGGCCACGGGGACGAGCGCGAGCGACTTCGCCGCGCTGCCGAGATCGAGGTCGAGCACCGCGCGCTCGTTCTTGCAGAAGAGGCGCTCGACGCGCTTGAGCGCGATCGCGTTTACGTTCCAGGTGTCGCCAGAGATGTAGACGACCTCGGTAACTCGGCAATCGCGCGGCGCGTGGAAGCGGTGATACATATTCGACGTGAGGCGCAGCGTCACGAACCACCCGTCGCGGTACTTCTCGACGAGCCGCTCGTCCGCGAGCAAGTCGCGCAGCGAATACGCCGAGCCCTTGATCTGCAGCGCCTCGATGCCCCGGAGGCGGCCGAGCGCGCCGACAATCGCATCGCACGGGCTCACGACCACGCGGTCGTCCGGGTCGAGCGGCCGCGCACCCTCCTTGAGCTCGCGCGTGAAGCACTCGTGTAGGCTGCGGAAGCGCGTCTGCTTCGCCTCGTGCAGACGAAAGTCGCCGCCGAACGCCCGCCACAACGCGAGCGCCGGGCCGCGGACCAGCGGATTCTCGACGCGGCTCAACTTACCCATCGCGAGCGTGAGCCAGCGCCGCGGCAAGCGGTTGGTCAGCAGAAAGTTCAACTGCTCCTGCTGCGACAGCCGATCGAACCAAGTTCGACGATTCACGACGATTCGACGTTTCCCTCGCGCGGAGCGATTGTTCGCGGCGCGTTACGGCGGCGCATACCAAGCGAAGCCGCGGCTCGCATTCTGCACGAGACCCTCGCTTCGCACACGCGCTGTGCGCGACATTTCGAGTATGCTTGGAAGCGAGCAACCACGCGGGAGTCGCGCAACGTGTCAACGTCACCGCAACGGCAACGTCGCTCCGGGCACACGGCCACTTTCTTTAAGAGCTGGTTACAGGATCCTTTCAACGTCGCTTCGGTAGTGCCAAGCAGCCGCGGGCTCGCGAAGCTCATGGCCACCGGCCTCCACGAGGGCGCGCGCGTGCTCGAGCTCGGCGCGGGCACCGGCACGCTCACCGACGCGATCCTCGAGCGGGGCGTGCAGCCGCGGGACCTCTACCTCGTGGAGCAGCACGCGGACTTCGCCGCTATCCTGCGCGGCCGCTTTCCGGGCGCGACCGTGCTCGAGACGCAGGCGGAATCCCTTACGCGCGCGATCGGCACGCTCGCCGGCACGTTCGACTTCGTAATCAGCGGCCTGCCAATCGTCTGGTTCAATCGCGACAAAAAGTCGCAGATCCTCGAGGCGGCGTTCACGCTGTTGAAGCCGGCAGGCGCGATGCAGCAGTTCACGTACCTCGGCCGGCCGCCGGTCGGCGGCCGGCTGATGGCGAGCCTCAGACTCGAGGCGGAGCTCCTCGGCATCGCGCCGATGAACCTGCCGCCGGCGTTCGTCTACCGCTTCACGCGCAGGGTCTGACCCCATTTCCCATGAAACCGTCGCGCATGCGACGGCGCCGACGGAAATGGGGTCTGACCCCAATTCGCCGACAGCCAAGCGTTTGACAGAACGGCCGTTTTGTCGCGGCTTCGTCATCAAAGCTTCATCGCTCCGTCAGCCGGCGCACCCATGCTGCGCCGCCATGAACACTCCGGCAATCACGTGGCGCCTGCGCAAATTCGGCCGCACTTGGTGGTCGTCGCTGCGCACGCGCAGTCAACCTCGCTGGCTCGCCGCCCGCGCGCCGATCGGCCATGCGGCGGCGAAACCGCAGGGGCTGAAGCCGGCGCGCGCCGACTCGATGAGCCACGTGCCGCGTGACGCCGATTTCGGCGCCGACGGCACCGTGCCCACCGCGACGACGACCGCGCCTCGCTCGTGGCTCGCGGCGTCGCTCGTCTCGTAGCGCAAACGTCGTACGACCGTCGGCACCGCCGGCGACGTTTGCGGCAAATTTCGACCTCCCGCAAACAAATCTACATAAAGCTGTCACAGACGGTTGGTCTACTGGTCCCTCGGGCAAACGACAACCGTTCAACGATGAAAACAATACTGGTCGTCGAAGACGAGGCTCCCGTTCGCGATGTTCTGCGCTTCTGCTTGGAACGCGCCGGATTCGTCGTCGAGGGCGCGGCGAACGCGCGCAGCGCGCTCCGCGAGCTCGACAACTACGTTCCCGATCTCGTGATCCTCGACGTCGGCCTGCCCGACATCGGCGGGCTGCAGCTGCTGCACGGCTGGCGACACGAGGAGCGCACTCGCAGCATGCCCGTGATCATCGTCACCGGACGCGGCGAGGAGCGCGATCGCGTGTCCGGTCTGCGCGCCGGCGCCGACGACTACATCGCCAAGCCGTTCTCGCGCGACGAGCTGCTGGCGCGAATCGAGTCGGTGATGCGCAGAGTGTCGCCGAACGACACGAAGGAAATCATCGAGATCGACGGGCTCAAGATCGACAGCGCGAGCATCCGCGTGACGGCCAAGGATCGGCCGGTGAGACTGGGCCCGCTCGAGTTCCGGCTGCTGCGCCACTTCATGACGCAGCCCAACCGCGTCCACACCCGCGACGAAATCATCGACCGCGTCTGGCGCAGCAAGGAATACGTCGACCCCCGCGCGGTGGACGTGCAGATCCGGCGCCTGCGCCGCATGCTCGAGGACGTCGGCTACGCCGAGTGCATCCAAACCGTCCGCGGCATCGGCTACCGCTTCGCACAGTAGAAAAATAGGGACATGTTGCCTTTTTCGGCGTAGGGGGACGAGTGTCTCGGTCCTCGGTCGAAAAAGGCAACATGTCCCTATTTTTCTACGCGAGGGCGCCGCGAACGGCGAGGATCGCGAGCGTCGCGAGCGTCGCCACGTGCAGCGCGGCCGAGCGCGCCGGCAAAGCGATCACCACCTCGCAGCCGTACAGGAGCACGGTGGCCAGCGCCACCAGCTCGACCACCGAGCGCGAGTTCACCTCCACGCCGCTGAACACCGCGAGCGCGAGCACGCCGAAGACGATGAGGTAGTCCGTCGGCGTCGTGCCGAATTCCTGCTTGGCCGCGAACCGCATGTAGATGACGATCGCGCCCGCGAGCGTCAGCACGGTCACCTGACCCACAAACCGCACCGGCTCCGCGCCCACACCCGGGTAATTCACGAACAGGTACGCGCAGAAGATCGCGGCGGCGTACACCGACGCCCGCACGAGCAGCGAGTCGCCGGCCCGCGTGCGGAACATCTCGGCGGCGACTACGGCCGCGAGGATCCCGGCCACGATCGCGAAATCGTGCGGCACCGTGCCCACCCACAGCGACCCGAGCAGCATGAAGCTCGGCACGGCCGACAGGATCACTAGCAGCGGCCCGTCGCGCAGCGCTCCGCTGCGGACCACGGCGCCGATCGCGGCGGCGACCCTCGAGCGCCCGCCGCCCCGGCGCAACCGCCAGCCGCGGCGTTCCGCGGCAATCAGCCCTGCGAACAGTCCGCCCACGAGCGCGCAGTACGCGCCCGTGACCGCGAGGTCCGACTCGTAGCGCAGCAGAATCGCTCCCACCACGAGCGCCACCTGAACGGTGTAGATGATGATCACCGCCTCGTAGTGGTCGAAGCCGAGCGCGAGCAGGCGATGATGCGCGTGGTTGGTCGAGGCCTTGAACCAGTTCATGCCGCCCTTGATGCGCTGGAACAGCACCGAGAGGATGTCGGCGATCGGCAAGCCGAGAAGCAACAGCGGCAGCGCGGCACTGATCGCCGTGTTCGCGACCTGCGTGAGATACACGACGAGGAACGCGAGCGTGAAGCCGAGCACCTGACTGCCCGCGTCGCCCATGAACACGCGCGCCGGATAACTGTTGTAGCGCAGGAACCCCAGGATGCCGCCGATGGCGGCGATGGCGACGCCCACGGCCAGCGCGTCGCCGACCACGTAGCCGAGCACCGCGATCGCGAGCAGCGACAGCAGCGACTCGCCGGCGGCGAGGCCGTCGAGCCCGTCGGAGTGATTCACCGCGTTGATCGCCCCGATCATCGCGAACATCGTGAACGCCTTGCCGAGCGCCGGGCTGAGCGCGTCGGGCGCGAGAAACGGCAGCCGCGACACGTACAGGTCGCCGTGCAGCACGACGATCGCCACCGCCCCCACCTGCCCCGCGAACTTCGTCCAGTGACCGAGCTGGCGCGCGTCGTCCCAAACGCCGAACAGGAACAGCACTAGGGCGGCCAGCACGAACGACTGCAGCAGCGGGTCGAGCTTGAACGACAACAGGAGCGGCGCGAGGCAGCCGATCGTGATGCCCCACCCGCCGACGCGCGGCACCGGCGTCGTGTGGACCTTGCGCGGATCGGGCAGGTCGACCAGACCGAACCGCGGCGCGAGCCGCCGCACGAGTGGGATCAGCAACATGCTCACGGCCACCGCGAGCGTGAAGACGAAAAATGGGTTGAGGCTAGACTGCACAGTCGTCCCGGACCGAAGCGGGCGCCGCTCGGAGCGTCTGTCCCTAGAGTCTGGCCCTAGTGTCAGACCCTGGGGACAGACGCTCCCGGGCGCCCGGTGCGCATCGATGTTCTGTCCGCCATTTAGCCGCGAGCCCGTTACAGTCTCATGACGTCCGACGTTCGCCTTTCATCTATCTGACACGAAGGCGGCCCATACTTCTCTGCCTGGGGAAGCGGTTCACCTGTCCTCGAAGACACCGACCCACCGTACAACTAGAACGAGGATCTCTACGGAAGTCGACGCCTGCTTGGCGGCGCACCGGGCGCGGCGATGAAGATCCTGCACGTCATCTCGTCGATCGATCCGCGCGGCGGCGGCCCGATGGAAGGCGTGCGCTGCCAGGGCCAGCGGCTGGTCGAGCTGGGCCACACCGTCGAGGTCGCGACGCTCGACGGCCCCGCCGAGCCGTTCGTCGCGGCGTTTCCGTTACCCGTGCACCCGCTCGGCCCCGCACGCTCGGGCTATCGCTATTCGCCGCGGCTCGTTCCGTGGCTCCTCGCGCACGCACCCGAGTTCGACGCGGTGGTGGTCGAGGGCCTGTGGCAATACCACAGCTTCGGCACATGGCGCGCGCTGCGCCGGCTCGAGCTACCGTACTACGTGTTCACGCACGGCATGTTGGATCCGTGGTTCAAGCGCGCCTACCCGCTCAAGCATCTGAAGAAGTGGCTGTATTGGCCGTGGGCCGAATATCGCGTGCTGCGCGACGCAGCTGGCGTGCTGTTCACGAGCGAGGAGGAACGCCTGCTGGCGCGCGAGTCGTTCTGGCTCTATCGCGCGAAGGAGCACGTGGTGGGGTACGGCACGAGCCCGCCGCCGCAGAACGCCGAGCAGCTGCGCGACGGATTCCTGCGCGCCTTCCCGCAACTGCGCGGCAAGCGGATCGTGCTGTTCTTGAGCCGCATCCACGAGAAGAAAGGCTGCGACCTGCTCGTCGAAGCGTTCGGCCGTGTAGCCGCGCACGATCCGTCGCTGCATCTCGTGATGGCCGGTCCCGATAAAACCGGCCTCAAGCCCAAGCTCGAGCGGCTGGCGGAGCGCGCCGGCGTGGCGGCGCGTATCACCTGGCTCGGTATGGTGCACGGCAGCGTGAAGTGGGGCGCGTTCTACGCGAGCGAGCTGTTCGCGCTGCCGTCGCACCAGGAGAACTTCGGCGTCGCGGTCGTCGAGGCGTTGGCATGCGGGCTGCCGGTCGCGATCTCGAACAAGGTGAACATCTGGCGCGAGATCGCGGCGGATCGGGTCGGGCTCGTCCATCCGGACACGCTCGACGGGACGACCGACGCCCTGCGAGCCTGCCTCGAAGCCACGCCGGAGAGCCGCGCGGCGACCCGTGGACGCGCGGTCCGCGCGTTCCGCAAGCGCTTCACGGTAGACACGATGGCCACGAATCTGCTCGCCGTCCTCGGCGACGGGAAAAATAGGGACAGGTTACTTTTCCGCGAGCCGGCGCAGCCCGGAGCCGCGGCGCCTGGCCCCGGGATCTGAACCCTGGGGTCGGACACCGCGGACAGACGGACGGGAAAAGTAACCTGCCCCTATTTTCGGGTTGTAACCGGTTGTTCATGGAGGAGCTACATGCTTCCCCACCGGCCCAAAGCACCGCGGCGACACGCCGCGCCGCCGACCATGATGGCAGAAGAACACGCCGGCACGCCGCCGACATTCGACACCGCGACCGACCCTTACCTGCGCCCGAACACGACGTTCGGCAGCAGGCTCGGCCGCGGGCTGTGGCTCGCGGTCTACGTCACGCTGTTCCGCTGGTCGCCGCGGCCGCTGCACGGCTGGCGGGCGTTCTTGCTGCGCGCGTTCGGCGCGACGATCGGCCCGAACGCCAAAATCTACCCGCGGGCGCGCATCTGGGCGCCGTGGAACCTCGAGTGCGAGGACGTGGTCGCGATCGCCGACGACGCGATCGTCTACAACCCGGCGCGCGTGCGCCTCTGCTCGCACAGCATCCTGTCGGAGCAAGCGTATCTGTGCGGCGCGAGCCACGACTACACCGACCGCGCATTCCCGACGATCTCGGCGCCCATCACGATCGGACGCTACGCGTGGGTGTGCGCGCGCGCGTCCGTGCAGATGGGCGTGACCGTGCACGAAGGCGCGATCCTGGGATTGGGCGCCATCGCCACCTCGGACCTCGAGCCGTGGTCGATCTACGCCGGCATTCCGGCGCGCCGAGTGAAGGCGCGGCCGCGCCTCGTCTGACGATGAGCCCCGACGCCGCCCAACGGGCCCTCGCCCCGCCGATCTCGATCCTCGTGCTCACCAAGAACGAGGAGCAGGATCTGCCGGCGTGCTTGGACTCGGTCGCTTGGTCCGACGACGTGCACGTGTTCGACTCGTGCTCCACCGATCGCACCGCGGAGATCGCCGCCGCGCGCGGCGCGCGCGTGACCCGCAGGCCGTTCGACGGCTTCGCCAGCCAGCGCAACGCCGCCCTGCACGGCCTGCCGTTCGAGCACGGCTGGGTGCTCACGCTCGACGCCGACGAGCGCGTGCCCCTGCCGCTCGCGCGCGCGCTGGCAGCGTTCGTCGACGACCCGCCCGACGACGTAGCCGCGTGCCGCATCCGGCGCCGCGACTTCTTGGGCCGCACCTGGCTCGAGCGCAGCCAGATCTCGCCCTACTACGTCCGCCTCGTGCGGCCGCACAGAGTGCGCTACCGGCGCGAGGTGAACGAGGTGCTGGACGTCGACGGCGCGATCCACGACCTCGCCGAACCGTTCGACCACTATCCGTTCTCGAAGGGCATGCGCCACTGGCTCGACAAGCACAACGTCTACTCGAGCATGGAGGCGAGCTGCGCGCTCGACAGCCGCCGCGGCGAGACCCCGTTCTCCCTGCGCAAGGCGTTTCTCGCGAGCGACTTCAACGAGCGGCGTTTCCACCAGAAGGAGCTGTTCTACCGGATGCCGCTGCGGCCGTTCGCGAAGTTCCTGTACGTCTACTTCTGGCGGCGCGGTTTCCTCGACGGGTCGGCCGGCTTCACCTACGCGACGCTCCAGGCGATCTATGAGTACATGATCGTGCTCAAGGCGCGCGAGCTCGAGCAACGCGGCGCAGCGCCGGCCGGTTGAGCACCCGCCGTCATGCAAACCATCGCGCTTTCCACGGGCGGCATCGTCACCACCCGTCTCGGCTTCGGCACGGCGGGCCTATTGCGCGAGCCGAGCAAACGCCGGCGCCTCGACGTGCTGGCCTCGGCGCTCGACGCCGGCATCCGCCACTTCGACACCGCGCCGCTCTACGGCCTCGGCGAGAGCGAGCGGTTGCTCGGTGAGTTTCTCGCCGCGAGGTCCGAGCCCGTGACGATCGCCACCAAGTTCGGCCTCGCGCCGAGCGCCGCGGCGGCGCGCCTCGCGCCCGTGCAGGCCCTGGCCCGCGCCGCGCTCAAGGCTTTCCCGTCGCTGCGCGGCCTCGCGCGGCGCCGTGCGAGCCGCTTGCACGAGCCGCCGCGATTCGACGCGGCGAGCGCGCGCACCAGTCTCGAGCGCAGCCTCGCCGCTCTGCGGCGCGATCGAGTCGACGTCTTCCTGCTGCACGAATGCTCGCCCGAGGCGGTCACGGACGAGCGCTTGCTCGAGGGCCTGCACGAGTTCCGCGACCGCGGCCGCATTCGCGCGTTCGGCACGGCCACCACGTTCGACCGCACGCTCGCGATGGTCGCGGCGCGCGCGGGCTACTGCGAGACGGTGCAGCTCGACAGCGACGCGCTCTCGCAGAACGTGCGGCGCCTGCCGTGCGGCGCCGGCACCGCCGTGATCACCCACGGCGCGCTCGCGCGCGCGTTCGCCGAGCTCCGCTACATGCTGCGGGCCGACGCGGCGGCGTGCGCGCGCTGGACCGCGGCGCTTGACGCGGACGTCGGCGACCCGGCGGTGCTCGCGCGGCTGCTGCTCCAGGCGGCGCTCGCCGCCAATCCGCGCGGCGTCGTGATCGTGCAGTCGACGTCGCCGCGGCACGTGGCGGCGAACGCGGCCTCGGCCGCGTCGGCCGACCCGCAGCAGCTCGCGCGGCTCGCCGACCTGTTGCGCGCGTACTCGCGCCGGCACGCGAACGGCGCGGAGCTCGCCGGCCTCCGCCCGAGCACGCACCCGTCCGGAGCGCCGCTGTGATCCTCCACCTCGCCGACCGCGATCCCGCAACGTTGCTCGACACCGACGTCTGCGTGATCGGCGCCGGCGCGGCGGGGCTCGCCATCGCCCACGAGCTCCTCGGCAGCCGCAACCGCGTGCTCGTGCTCGAATCGGGCGACTCCGCACGCAGCGAGGAATGCGACGCGCTCAACGAGGCGCGCAGCGTCGGCGTTCCGCACTCGGGCGCCGTCGACGGCCGCGCGCGCGTCCTCGGCGGCGCGACGACGGCCTGGGGCGGACAGCTGATCCCGCTGCGCGAGAGCGAGACGCGCGCGCGGCCGTGGGTGCCGGGCAGCGGCTGGCCGTTCGGCCCCGAGACGCTCGAGCCCTACTACCGGCGCGTCGAGCGCCTGCTCGCAGTCGAAGGCCCGCCCTACGACGAGCGCACGTGGCACCGGCTCGGCGTCGCGCCCCCTCCGCTCGACCGCGACCGGTTCGTCTATCGTTTTTCTCAGTGGGCGCCGCTCTCGCGCCGCAACTTGGCGCTGCTCACGCGCGGCGCGATCGCGAAGTCGCGCAACGTCGACGTGCTGCTGCGCGCCACGGCCACCGACCTCGCGTCGAGCGCCGACGGCAGGCACGTGGACCACGTGGCCGCGAAGGACGCGGCCGGGCGCGCGTTCCGCGTCGTCGCGCGCGTCTATGTCGTGTGCTGCGGCGGCATCGAGACGCCGAGGCTGCTGCTCGCGTCGCGGTCGGCGCGCGGCATCGCGAACTCGTCGGGAACGGTGGGCCGCTACTTCCAGGACCACATATCGCTCGTCGCCGCGGAGATTCCGTCGACGTCGCGCGCGGCGATCCGCCGCTACTTCGCGCCGCGCTACCGCCGCGGCACGATGTACACCTGCAAGATCGAGCCCGCCGACCGCACGCTCGCCGCCCACGAGCTGCTGAACGTGATGGCTCACGTGAAGTTCGAGATCGCCGACGCGCTCGGCCTCCTCGAGGTGAAACGCATGTTGCGCAACGTGCAGGAAGGAAGGCTGCCCGTGCCGTCGCTGCGATCGGCGGCGGCGCTCGCTCGCGGCAGCGTGGAGCTCGCCCGGCTCGCGTTCGCGCGCGCGGTGCTGTCGCGACGGGCCGCGCCGAGCCGGGGCCGGCTGCGGCTCGTCGTGGACGTGGAGCAGGCGCCGAACAAAGACAGCCGCATCCTGCTCGGCTCCGAGACCGACCGCTACGGAATGCCGAAGGCCGTCGTCGACTGGCGGCTCACGGGCCAGGAACACGACACGCTGAAGCGATTCACGGCGCTGCTCGCGGCGGACTGGTCGCACGCGGGGCTCGGCACGCTCGAGCTCGCGGGCGAGCCCGATTTCGACGCGCGCGACGTGCTCGGCGCGGCCCGCGACATCTACCACCACATGGGCGCCGCCCGCATGAGCGACGACCCGTGCAACGGCGTCGTAAACCGCGACCTGCGCTGCCACGACGTGGACAATCTGTACCTCGCGAGCAGCGCGGCCTTCCCCGCCGGCGGCATCGCGAATCCCACGTTCACCCTGCTCGCGCTGGCGCTACGGCTCGCCGATCACCTCGAGCGGTCGCTCGGCGGCGACGTTTCGGGATGGGAGAGCCCGGCCGAGAGCCGCCGGGCACGAGACGAGGAGGCTACATGCTAGCGAGCCCGCTGATGGTGACCTGGCGCAATCGTGTCCGCGGCAATCCGCTGGCGCGCTGGATCTACCAACGCTGGATGGCGAGCCGCGACTACGAGGACCGCTTCGGCAAGCGGCTGCTCGCGACCGTCGACGACACCGCGATCGTCTGGGACATCGGCGCGAACGTGGGCCTGTACACGTCGCAGTTCCTCGCGCACGGCGCGAAGCAAGTGGTGTGCTTCGAGCCGGCCCCGGAGGCTGTCCGCACGCTCGAGACGAAGTTCGCGGCCGAGCCGCGCGTGCGGATTTGTCCGGTCGCGCTGGCGGACGCGGACGGCACGGCCGCGCTCGTCGCGGCCGGCTCCGCCCCAACCAATAGGCTCGGTTCGCCGGGGCTCGGAACACCGGCTGCCGCGGCCGAGGCGTACACGACGGTCGACGTCCCCGTTCGCCGCGGCCACGCCGTGGCCGCGGAGCTTGGGCTGCCGACGCCGAACGTCGTGAAGGTCGACGTCGAAGGCTACGAGTGGGAAGTGCTGAAGGGCCTGGACGACCTGCTCGCGCGCCCGGAGCTTCGCGCGGTCTTCGTCGAGATGCACTTCTCGATCCTGCACGAGCGCGGGCTGGATCGCGCGCCGCCGCAGATCGTGGCGCTGCTCGAGAGCGCGGGATT
>DASQOL010000091.1:0-17132 GCA_035644475.1 Gammaproteobacteria bacterium
AGGCATGCGCACCCGACGCCCGCGCAGCCGAACGAGGATCGAAAGAGCGGCGTCCGCGAGCTCGGTCGCCTACGGCGGGGAGCTCGACTTGCTCTGGCCGAGGGGCGCCAGTGATTGAACCCGCGCCGCGCTCCGCGGAACTCAATGGCAGCGCCGGCATCCGTGCTAGCCTCCCGAGAGTCGCGACCGACAGAGGAGCTCTACGATGTACCGCCATTGCATCGCATGCCTTGCCCTCGCGTCCCTATACGGCTGCGCCGCCAGTCCCGTCGAGCCCGAAACTACCGCCTCCGCAGTCGGCGTCGCCACGACCGCAGCGGAGCCGACCGCGTCGGCCGGTGAGGCGCAGGCGCTCGCGGCGCCCGTCCCAGCAACATCCGTCGACATCAAGAACTTCGACGGAAAGACAGTCTGCGAGTCGATCACCGCCACGGGCACGCGGATGGTCGTCGAGAAGCGCTGCTACACGGCGAGCAAGAACGACAAGGAGGCGACAGCGCGCGCCGAGAACACGCGCCTGCAAATGGAAAATCTGCGCCGGGATCAAGAGATGCGTCAACGCATGGAGCGCGACGCCGAGGTGAATAGGCAGACCGCGAGCATGCGCGCGGCCTTCCCGTAAGACGGCGCGGAAACGGGCGCGAGCCAGCGTCTGACCCCGCAGGGGTCTGACCCTAATTGGGCCGAATTAGGGTCAGACCCCTGCGGGGTCAGACCCTGCCCGCGGGTACCGTTATCGAGCGTTGCGCTAGCGCGCGATCGACCCCGCCGTCGGCCGATACGCATCGCGCGCAACCGCGGCGTACGGCACCGGACCGACTGTAGCTCGCACGTCCAACTGCACGTGGCGCTCGACGGTGGGTTTGCGCGACCCGCCGCCCTCCTCGCCCCAGACGAGCGTGACGTCCTTGCCCGGCTCGGCGAACGCCTCGTCGACGATCGCGAGCGACAGCATCGAGCGCTCGTTCGAGCTGTAGCCGCTCCACGTCGAGATGCCGATGGTTTTGCCGCCGGCGAGCACCTTGTCGTACGGCAGCGTCGAATAGACGGCGGACGGGAAGTCGATGTACTTCACGCGGTCCTTGCCCTTCGTGCCGAACATGGTGCCGATGGCCGCCGTCGCGTCCTCGTGATTCCACGCGAGCGTGACCTTCTTGCGGCGCGGCTTCATCTTCTCGAGCGCGTCCTTGCCGGTGAACTCGTGGTTGAAGTTGACGATCGAGCCGTAACCCAAGTCGTACGGCGTGAGGTAGTAGTCCTCGATCTTGTTCGAGTAGAAGCTACCGCCGAGCGAGGCCGTGGCCTCGTAACCGGTCGCCGGCAGCCATTCGCGGTACGTCTTCATCTTCTCGCCCGAGTACACCGCGGGCATCGGCGACGGGATCCAGCCCGACTCGAGCGTGTTGCTCGAGTAGGCCCGCGAGCCGACCTGGCGGATGCCGAACTCCTCGCCCGCCGCGACGATGGCCGCGCGGACGTCCTCGCCCTCTTCCCACGGCCCGAACAGCTCCCAACCGGGCTGGCCGACCATGCCGTGACGCAACGCGCGAACCTTGCGGCCGGCAATCGTGAACGCGCCCATGTCGAAGAATTTGATCTCGGGCACCGGCTTGCCGGTGACCTTCTGCATGACCTTGACCGCGTTCGGGCCTTGCACCTGGAAGCGGTAGACCTTGCGGTTCGCACCACCGGGGCGCGCGGCGGAACGCTCGTCGCGCTCGCACTTCGCGCGGTAACCGCCGGTCTCGCAGTGGTACTGCACCCAGTTGTGCGCCGACGGCCGACCGACGAGGTTGAACAACTCGTCCTCGAGGTGGAACAACACGGCGTCGCCGATGACGTAGCCGTCGTAGTTGCACGCGACGAATTGCTTGGCCTTGTCGACCGGGAAATTCTTGAAGCTGTTGATGCCCGTGGCCGAGAGCAGCTTGAGCGCGTCCGGGCCCTCGATGTACATGTCGGTCATGTGGAACGACTGATTGAACAGCACGCACGTTTCCTGCCACGCGCGCTGCTCGTCGTTCCAACTGGTGAACTCGCGGGCCACCACGGGATAGACGTACGGACCGATCTGCGAATTGCGGAGCATGTCGGCCGGGCTCTTCTGGGCCTTCAACAGCTCTTCCAGATTTCGATAGCTCATGCGAAAACCTTCTTGTCTTAAGAGGGCGTGTTACTTGCGAAAACGCGCGATTGTACGTGATCGGCGCGCGCAAGCGACTCCTGGCCGTCAAGGGAAGGGCGTCGCCTGCCATCTGCGCGCGGTCGCCATCAACGTGGTGGCCGTGGTGCTAGCAGAACGCGCGTCATTCGCTGCCAACCGAGCATACTGCCTTCCACGCCGGACGGCCAAGGCCCGGCACGCCCGGCTCGCGGTCTATAGGACCATCAGCGCATTGGCAGACGCACCCGCCGTCGTGCCAACTCCGAACCCGTGAACCGCAGCGAGGGAACGTCGGGAACGCTGAGGTCGGTGGGAACGAAGCGGGAGGCAGATCGCCCACCGCCGCACCGAGGCCGGGTCGTCGCTCGCGTCTACCGCCGCTTGCTCGCCGACATCCTGCACGGGCGACAACCTCCGGGCGCTCGCGTAAACCTGCCGACCTTCGCCGATCTCTACGGCGCGAGCACCAACTCGATCCGAGAAACGCTGATCCATCTGACCGGCAGCGGCCTCGTCGTCCGCAAAGCGATGCACGGCTTTCAGATCGCGCCGGCGACCCAGAGCGATCTGCTCGAGGTCGTGAAGACGCTCGGCTGGCTCGAGGAAACCGGAATCCGCGAATCGATCGCGAACGACGATCGGCATTGGGAGGAGCGCGTGCTCGCGGCCCACCGCGCCCTGTCCCAGGCGGCGCCGGAGCCGGGCTTGCTCGACAAGGATATCTGGGACGAATACGTGCTGTCCTACCACGAGGCGCTCGTTTCCGCCTGCCACTCCTCGATCTTGATCGAGCAATGCCGCGCGCTGCAGCAGCGGCTGCTGCGCTACCGCAACCTCGCGGCCGCGGGCGACGAGCACGACGAAGCCCGGCGGCTGATTCTGTTGACTCGCGACGCGATCCTGCGCCGCGACGCCGACTACGCAGTCGAGTTGCTGCGGGCCTACTACAAGCGCACGACCGACGCGATCCTCGCAAGCGGGGCCGTGAGCTGAAAAGAGAACCACGTCCCAACCCGCGCGCGCTCGACTTCTGCTATAGTGCCAACCTTCTCGCGGTGCGCCTTCGGTCGCGCGCCCAACGCCTCGGCCAATTCCGGCCGTTTCGTCACTCGAATCCGATCCACCCTAGACCGATTCCCGGGCGCTTGCCCGAGGCGGGGTGATCGTGGAGCTTTCCTACATGTCTTTCGATTCCCTCGGCCTGTCGGCCGACTTGCTGCGTGCCGTCGCCGATCAGGGTTACACCATTCCTACGCCGATCCAGGCAAAAGTGATTCCCGTCGTGCTCGACGCACGCGACGTGATGGCCGGCGCGCAAACCGGCACCGGCAAGACGGCCGGCTTCGCATTGCCGTTGCTGCAACGGCTGATGACCGGCCACGCCCCGCAGGGCCGCCGGCCAATCCGCGCGCTGATCCTCACCCCCACGCGCGAGCTCGCCGCGCAGGTCGGCGAGAGCGTGAGAACCTACGGCAAGTACTTGCCGTTGAGCTCCGCAATCGTCTTTGGCGGCGTGAGCATCAATCCGCAGATCTCTCTGCTGCGCCGCGGCATCGACATCCTCGTCGCGACGCCGGGCCGGTTGCTCGACCACGCGTCGCAGCGCAACGTCGACTTGCGCAACGTCGAGATCCTCGTGCTCGACGAGGCCGACCGCATGCTCGACATGGGTTTCCTCCCCGACATCAAGCGCGTGCTCGCGTTGCTGCCGCCGCGGCGGCAGAACCTGCTGTTCTCGGCCACGTTCCCGCCCGACATCGTGGCGCTCGCGAACAGGCTATTGACGTCGCCCGTGCACATCGAAGTCGCGGCGCCGAACGCCACGGCCGACGGGATCGAGCAGCTCGTGTATTTCGCCGAGAAGTCGGAGAAGCGCGCGCTCTTGTCGTGGCTGATCGGCTCGAACGATTGGCGGCAGGTGCTCGTCTTCACGCGCACCAAGCACGGCGCGAATCGGCTCGCGTCTCAGCTCGAGCAGGACGGATTCTCGACCGCTGCGATCCACGGCAACAAAAGCCAAGCGGCGCGCACGCGCGCGCTGGCGGACTTCAAGCAAGGCGCGGTGCGCGTGCTCGTGGCGACGGACGTGGCGGCGCGCGGCATCGACATCAGCGAGCTGCCGCACGTCGTCAACTACGAGATGCCCGACGTCGCCGAACACTACGTGCACCGAATCGGACGCACGGGACGCGCCGGTCACGAAGGCGTCGCGGTCTCGCTCGTGAGCCGCGATGAACGCTCGTCGCTGAAGGGCATCGAGCGGCTGCTCGGCCGGCAGTTGCCGCAGAGCGCGGTCGACCGTTCCCGTCTCGTCAACCCACCGCGTTCGCCCGACCCTCGACCGCAGTCGACCGCCAGGGATGGCGGGAGCGCCGCAAATGCAGGACGCAATTTTCGGCCGGATCACGTTAGAACCGACGGCGGTCGGCCGCCGGCGCAGGGCGAGCGGCGCGAGCACCGCGGCGACGAGCGTCGAGGCGAGCGCGAGCATCGGCCTCACCAAGGCGGTTCTCATCCGCCCGCCGCACATCGCGGCGACGGCAACCGCGAGCGGCAAGACCACGGCAGGCGCCACGGCAAATCGCGTGCGGCGCGCCGTCGGAATGGCGCCGCTCGCACCGCGGCTCCCCGCTAGTCTTCTTGGTGTCAGGCACCCGTGTCAGACACGGGTGTCTGACACCGGCCTCCGGCGCCCGTCCCGGGCGACAGTCTCGAGATCGTGACGTATATTAGAGTGAGCTGAAATCGACTCGAGCTTTCAGGAGAATCGTCATGCCGTTGGTCAACCTAAAGCCGGTCTTGCGTGAAGCGAAAACCAAGGGCTACGCGGTCGCGGCGTTCAATCCCGTCGACTACGCCTCGATGAAGGCGATGGTGAAGGCGGCCGAAGAGCTCAACGCGCCGGTGATCATTCAGAGCTCGGCCAAGACCATCAAGTACTACGGTCACCAAGCGATCATCGGCTGGATGCGCGAGATCACGGGCAACTCGCCCGTCCCCGTGGTGCTGCACCTCGACCACGGCAAAGACGTCGACATGATCAAGAAGTGCGTCGAGATGGGCTGGACGTCGGTAATGATCGACTGGTCCGACAAGCCGTTCGACGTCAACCTCGAGCAGACTCGCAAAGTCGTCGACATGGCCACGAGGGCCGGCATCGGCGTGGAAGCGGAGATCGGCGAGATCCACGGCGTGGAGGACGACATGGTCGTCGACGCGGTGCACTACACGGATCCGGCGGAAGCCGAGAAATTCTGCCGCGAGCTCGACCTCGCCGCGTTCGCCGCGGCGATCGGTACGGCACACGGCTACTACAGGGGCGAGCCCGACGTTAAGTTCGACTTGATCGGCGAGATCAACCGCCGCACGAACACGCCGATGGCGCTGCACGGCGGCACGGGCCTCTCCGACGAGATCATCCAGAAGTGCATTAAGCTCGGTTGCGCGAAGATCAACATCTCCACGAACCTGAAGCACGTGTTCATCGACAGCTTCATCGACTACCACGAGAAGCACAACAAGTACGAGCCGCTGCACGTACTCGGCGCGCAGTACGAAGCGCTGAAGCAGCTCTTCAAGGAAAAGATCGCGCAGTTCGGCGGCACCAACCGCGCCGGCGAAGTGCTGTCGAAGGTCGCCTGAGCTGAAGTAATCAGCCGAAAGATTCGGCGATGAAGGCTCTAATCTTCGACTGCGACGGTGTGCTCGTCGACACCGAGCGCGACGGCCATCGCGTCGCATTCAATCGCGCGTTCGCCGCGGCCGGTATCGACGCCGATTGGGGCGTGGAGCTCTACGGCGAGCTGCTCAAAATCGCCGGCGGCAAAGAGCGCATGACGCATTACTTCGATCAGCGCGGCTGGCCGCCCGGCAAGACGGCCGAGACGTTGATCCCGGAGCTGCACAAGCGGAAGACCGCGATCTTCACCGACCTGATTGCCAACGGCAGCCTGCCTCTGCGTCCCGGCGTCTCGCGCATCGTGGACGAGGCGCACGCCGCAGGCATACGTCTCGGCGTCTGCACGACATCGGACCCGAAAGCGATCGACGGCGTGCTCGATCTCTTCGGCGCGAAGCGCAAGGCTTGGTTCGAGATCGTGCTCGCGGGCGACGTGGTCAAGAAAAAAAAGCCCGACCCCGAGATCTACAATCTCGCGAAGCGGAAGCTCGGGCTCGACGCTAAGGACTGCGTGGTCGTCGAGGACAGCCGCAACGGCCTGCTGGCGTCGCTCGGAGCGGCGATGCCCACGCTGATCACGACGAGCACTTACACGGCGGACGAGGACTTCACGGGCGCGGCCAAGGTGGTGCCCGAGCTCGGCGACCCGCCGAGCGTGCGCGTCGCGCTCGAGGACCTGAAAGCGATCGCGGCGAGGCGCGCGGCGTGAGCCGCTTGCCTATTCCGCAGCCGAGGAATGGAACGATGAAAGAGATCACCCAGGCGGACGTCGAAACGGCCGTGAAGACCATCGCCGCAACGGCGCTCAAGAACGAGCAATACTTCTGCGAGCTCGACTCCTTCGCCGGCGACGCCGACTTCGGCGTGTCGCTCGCATCCGGCTTTCGCGTGGTGCAGAACAACTGGAACGACCTCGACAGAAGCTCGATCGGCAGCTTCCTGCTGAAGATCAGCACGATCATCACGAGCAACGTCGGCGGCTGCTCGGGCCCAATCTGGGGCACCGGCTTCATGCGCGCCGGGATGTTGAGCAAGGCACGCACCACACTCACGCTCGACGACCTCGACAAGATGCTGTCGGCGGCGATCGAGGGCATCCAGAAGCGCGGGGGCGCGCAGCTCGGCGACAAAACGCTGCTCGACGCGATCATCCCGATCCGCGACACCGTGCACGAGAATGCGGCCAAGCCCGACGCCGACGCGCGCAAGGTCCTCGAGCAGGCGACGCAGGTCGCGAACGAAGCGATCGAGCGCACCAAGCCCTGGATCGCGAAGCGCGGCCGTCAACAGTTCACGGGCGAGCGCAGCGCGGGCACGCCCGATCCCGGCATCGTCGCGATCGCCGTCATGATGAACGACATCTGCGCGAGCTTCGGCGTGAAGAGCCCGGCCCAACCGAAACCTTAGCCACACCGAAAATTTAGTCACACCGCCTTGGGGGAAACACAATGAAGAAGTTCGTCAACGACCCGGCCAAGTTCGTCGCCGAGATGCTCGAAGGCATCGCGCTTGCGAACCCGGGCAAGCTCAAGTACGAGCCGAAGTACAACATCATCTACCGCGCCGATCGCCCCAATAAGAATAAGGTGTCGGTGGTCCAGGGCTCGGGCTCGGGCCACGAGCCGGCCCACGTCATGGCCGTGGGTCCCGGCATGCTCGACGCGGCCTCGCCGGGCAACGTGTTCGCGGCACCGCCGATGGAGTACTGCCTCGAGTGCATCAAGCTCATGAGCTCGCCGAAGGGGGTCCTAGCGCTGATCAACAACTACCAGGGCGACCGCATGAACTGGGACATGGCGATCGAGATGGCGCAGGCCGACGGCATCGACGTGCGGTCGTTCATCATCGACGACGACGTAGCCGTGCAGAACAGCTCCTACACGATCGGCCGCCGCGGCGTGGCCGGCAACTTCTTCGTCATCAAGGCCTGCGGCGCGGCCGCCGAGAAAGGGGCGAGCTTGGACGATCTCGTCAAGCTCGCCACCAAGGTCAACGCGAACGTGCGCTCGATGGGCGTCGCCCTCACGTCTTGCACGCCGCCCGCGAAGGGCAAGCCGATCTTCGAGCTCTGGGAGGACGAGATGGAAGTCGGCGTCGGCATCCACGGCGAGCCGGGTCGCCGCCGCGACAAGCTCAAGCCCGCCGACGCGATCGTCGATGAGATCTTCGACGCCGTCTCGAAGGACTTGCCGTTCAAGAAGGGCGACCGCGTCGCGCTCATGATCAACGGCCTGGGCGGCACGCCGCCGAGTGAGCTCTACGTGCTGTATCGCAAAGCGGCGTTGCGCTCGAAGGACCTCGGTCTCGAGATCGTGCGCAACTACGTTGGCAACTACTGCACGTCGCTCGAAATGGCAGGCGCGTCGCTGACCTTGCTCAAGCTCGACAAGGAGATCGAGGACCTGCTTGCCGCACCGGCAGAAATCGCCGTGCGCGTGTTTTGAGCGGCGCGAAGCTCGCACTCGACTTGCTCGCGATCGACCTCGACGGCACGCTGGTCGACTCGGCTCCGGACATCGCGCACTGCTTGGGGGCCGCGCTCGAAGCCGTCGGTTTCGACGCGCCCGGCGAGGCGCGCACCCGAGTGTGGATCGGCGACGGCCTCGAGACGCTGATCGCGCGCGCGCTCGCACACGCCGCGCAGAGCGAGGGCCGCGCGCCCGCCGACGGCCTGCGCGCGCAGGAGCGGCACGCGGCCGCGCTGCGCGCGTTTCTCGACTGCTATCGCGACAACTTGTTCGTCCGCAGCCGCCTCTATCCCGACGCCGCGGAGACACTCGACGCGCTGCGGGCACGGGGGCTCACGCTCTGCTGCATCACCAACAAACGCTTCTCGTTCTCGGAGTCGCTGTTGACGCAAGCCGGCGTGCGCAACCGCTTCGCGTTGGTGCTCGGCGGCGACAGCTTGCCGGAAAAGAAGCCGAGCCCGATGCCGCTGCTTGCGGCCGCGGAAGCGCTCGGAGTCGCGACGTCGTCCGCGGCGCTCGTCGGCGATTCTCACCAGGACTTGCGCGCGGCGAGGAGCGCGGGCTACGCCTTCATCCACGCCACCTACGGTTACGGCAAGGTCGACGAAACCGAAGCGGGGCCCGCGCCGCGCATCCGGCGGTTCGCGGATCTCCGCGCGCTGCTCGGCGCGCTCTGAGCGCGGCCTACTCGCCGCTGCGCGCTCTCGCCGCGGCGCCGGATTTGCCGGCTCGCTCCTCCGCACGCGCCGCGCTCAACATGTTCGCGAGACCGAGGTTGCCCTCGTGGCACGCGTACTCGTAGATCTCGTAGCCCGTCTTGGCGTCGAGGTCGACGCGCGCGGTCCACGGCTTCACGAACGTGCGCGGGTCTTCGACCGTGAACTCGTAGCGCAAGGTGTCGGCGTCGACGCGCGTGAGCCGCTCGACGAGCTCGAGCTCGTCGCTGTGCACCGCGCCGTTGCCGTTGCCGCCGAGCCCGGTGCGGTCGGTGAAGTTCGTCGTCTCGATGACGAGCGTCTCGCCCTCGAAGTGCCCGCGCGAGTCGCCCATCCACATCTTCACTTGCGGCCCGGGATGCTCGCCGCCGAGCGGCACGACGCGCGCCTCGTGGATCATCTCGTTGCGGATCACGACGTGGCCCGGTGCCTGCACGATCTGCGTGCCGTTGCCGTAGATCACCGGCAGGATCGAGCCGACGACGCCGCGGCTGATGCAGCGGTCGTAGTTCGTGAAGTCGCGATACGACGCGGGTAATTCGCGGCCCCGCCGCGAGCGGCGCTCCGCTGTGCGCTGCTGACCGTCGGGCGTGAGCGCGGGCAGGCGGCCGTCGGGCGGATCGACGATGAGCGACGTCGCGTGCGAGGGCGTCTCGGGCCGCTCGAGCCAGTGCCGCGACGCGTTGATCGCCGACGGATCCTCCGCCGAGAACTCGCTCTCCGGCACCGGGTTGCGGTCCTTGGCGACCTGCTCGTCGTTGGCGCCTACGCGCTGCGCATACTCTTCGGGCGTGAGCTCGGCGCGAGTTCCGAACTGCTGTGGACGTTCGAACGGCACGCCGATCGAGTTGTCGCTCGTGTACGTGCCTTGCAGGTCGGGATCGCCCCACGGTGTGCGCGGCCCCGCCGCGAGCGCGGCGCCCGCGCCGAACAATATCGGCACCGCCATCCACGTTGTCTGCATGACGCTTCGCTCCCGTCTGTCGTGTCTCACTTTGGCCGCGCGATGCCCCTGGAAGCGGCGGACGTACCTCGAAGGGTCTTCCCGAGACCCTCGCCGCACATGGCCGCGATTTGCATCCTGCAATCGCGGCACTCCCGCCATCCATGGCGGTCGGATGTGCGGCGCGGAGCCTCAGGGACGGTCTTCCGGCGTGTCTCGGGAAGACCCTTCGAGGTGCGGCCGCCGCCTGCGATAAGGTCAACGGCCAAAGTGAGACACCGCGCGCTCGCTCGAAGCATATGCCGCGTTCGTGCGTGCTGGTAGTATCTCGCGCGGACACACTTGGGCTCGGCGGGGGAATCATGCTCGGAACGATGAAGAACGGCGGGGCGATGACCGCCGTGCGGTACAGCTGCGGATTCGTTTTGGCGCGGAGCGCGGTCGTCGCGCTTGCTGTCGCGGTGGCGGCGTGCAGCCAATCGCCTGCGCCCACCGCGCAGGCGCCCGCCGCCAAGGCGGCGCCCGACTTCGCGACCTGGGACGCGAACGGCGGCGGCGCGGAGTCGTCGCAGTACACGTCGCTCCCGCAGATCGACAAGAGCAACGTCGGGCGGCTCGCCGTCGCATGGACCTACGCTTTCGGCGAGACCACCCGGCCCGACGGCACCAAGGTGAGCGACAACTACCTCTTCAACCCGATCGTCGTCGGCAAGGTGATGTACGTGCTCGCGAAGAGCCGCTCGATCGTCGCGCTCGACGCGGCCACCGGCGCGGAGATCTGGACGCACGCGAACGAAGGCGCCGTCGGCACGCGCGGGCTCAACTATTGGAAGAGCAAGGACGGCGCCGACGAGCGGCTGCTGTACTTGAACGGCGGCTTCCTCACCGCGATCGACGCGAAGACCGGCAACACGGTCGCGACGTTCGGCGAGAACGGCCGTGTCGACCTGCGGATCGGCCTCGAGGACCCGAGCAGCGTCCGCGCGCTGCAGACCAACAACCCGGGCCGCATTTTCGACGACCTGATCATCATGTCGCTGCCTGCCGGCGGCGCGGGCTACGCGTCCGCACCCGCCGACATCCACGCCTACAACGTGGTCACCGGCAAGCTCACGTGGGTCTTCCACACGGTGCCGCGCGCCGGCGAGCCCGGCTCCGAGACCTGGCCCGAGGCCGGCCTCGGCCACTACGGCGGCGTGCACAACTGGAGCGAGTCCACCGTCGACGTGGAGACCGGCACGATCTACATCCCCACGGGCACGGCGCGCTTCGACTTCTACGGCGCAAACCGGGAGGGCCAGAACCTCTACGCCAACAGCCTGCTCGCGCTCGACGCGCGCAGCGGCAAGCTGCTGTGGCACTTCCAGGCGATCCACCACGATCTCTGGGACTACGACTTCCCCACGGCGCCGAAGCTCATGACGGTCATGCAGGACGGCATGAGCATTCCCGCGATCGCGCAGCCGAGCAAACAGGGCTTCCTCTACGTCTTCAACCGCATCACGGGCGTGCCGCTGTGGCCGATCGAGGAGCGGCCGGTGCCGCAGAGCGACGTGCCGGGCGAGCACAGCTGGCCCACGCAGCCGTTCCCCACGGCCCCGCCGCCGTTCGCGCGCCAGAAGTTCACCGAGGCCGACATCAACCCGTATCTGCCGCCGGAAGATCAGGAGCAGGTCCGCGAGCTGCTGCGCAACTCGCGCAACGAAGGACTGTTCACGCCGCCGAGCCTCAAAGGCACGATCATGGCGCCGGGCCACAACGGCGGCGCGAACTGGGGCAGCTCGGCCGCAGATCCGATCCGCGGCCGACTGTTCGTCGTTTCGAAAGAGCTGCCGACGTTCGCGAAACTGCGCGAGCCGCAGACGGTGCCGGGCGCCGGCGGTCCGCCCGGTGGCGGAGGTGGTGGTGGCCCGGGTGGCGGGAACCGCCCGCCGCCGGTACCGCCGCCGAACGCGGGGCCGGACTTCGTGCCCTACTCCTCGCCGGTCGACTTCATGATCCGCGGCAACGGCCTGTCCGCGTTTAGCCCACCGTGGTCGCAACTCACGGCGTACGACCTGAACACCGGGAAGATCATGTGGCAGATCCCGGACGGCGACGTCAGCGCCACGAGCTTCGCCGCAACCGGCACGGGCAGCCACGCACCACGCGGCGGCGTGGTCGCAACCGGCACCGGGCTCCTGTTCGTGGGCACGTCGTCGGACCGCAAATTCCGCGCGTACGACGCGGACAACGGCAAGGTGCTCTGGCAGTACGACCTGCCTGCGGCGCAGGAAGGCGTGCCGGCGGTCTACTCCGTGGACGGCCGCGAGTACGTCGCCGTCGCCGTCGGCGGGAACGGGCTCTTCAGCCAAGGGCTCAAGTATCCGACCGAAGCGGGCCCCGGCCAGTACATGGTGTTCGCGCTCGGCGAAACGCAGCGCTAGCGGACGAGCGGTCGGCTCGCACCGACCGGCGGCGCGCGACCCGACGGGCGGCGGCTCGGAGCCGACCGCGGGCCGCGGCCCGAACACGCGCCGGCGCTAGACTTGACGCCTCATCGGCAAGGGAGGCCAACTGCCATGGAGAACGGACGCCCCGAGGCGCGCGAGTCCCGCGCATCGCAGCACTTCAAGGAGCAGGCCGAGGACGACGACGGAGAGCTGCGCGAGGACGGCACGCTCGCGTTCCAAGGCCACCTGAACCTCCCCGACGAGGAAGCCGGCAGCGATCCCTACAACCGAACCGGCCGATTTCGCCGCATCGTCCGCTAGACGTCTGGTGTCAGACACCGTTGGTGTCAGACACTAGCGGTGCCTGACACGGGTGGTGTCTGACACCAGCGGTGCCTGACACCGCAACATCACTGCGCGGGCTGCTGCTGGCGATCCCAGAGCTTGTCGAGAAACGCGAGCCGTTCGGCCGCCGGTAGGTGGTCGGACGCGGCGTCGGCGTCAAAGAGCATCCCGTCCTGCTGACTCCCCGGCGTGTGTGCCTTCCATTCCGGCAAGCCCTTGCCGTTCGGATCGCCCGAGCGCGCGAAGTTGGCCCAGTACGACGACATCAAGTCCGCGAGCTTTCGATCCGGCGCCGACGCCGCCGCGAGCGCCGCGTCGCTGCCGTCCGGGAAGAGGTGCAGCTGCCCGAGACTGCGGAACACGTACGGCAGCTCGGACGCGTGCGCCGCAGGGAACGGGGGGCTGCCGGGTTTGTTCGGTGGGTTCTGCGCGAAGTAGTAGAGATAGGCCTTGTTGCCCTTCTTCGCCTGATAGTCGGCGTAGAGCCGCATGTGCCAATAGGCGCCGTCGTCGAAATTGTCGGCGGTCGACCGAACCGCCTCGGCGTCGGTGGCGTGCGGATAGAGCTTCAGGTAGTCGGCGGCGAGATCGCCCCAACGCATGCGGGCCCCTTCCTCGAACTTCGCCGACGTGACCGGCTGGTTGAGGAACGACGCCTCGTCCTTGTTCGAGCCGACGAGCACGTCGACGGCGTTCTGCCTGCCGTTCGCGAACGTGACGGTGGGATCCTCGGGGATCACCCAGCCGTCGACGAGCATTCCGGCGCCGCTCAACTTCTCCGCGACGTTGTCCGCCGACATCGCGCGCAGTTGCTCCGCCGTGGTGATGTTGCCCGCGGCTTTCGCGCCGGTCTCCTCGGCCTGGGCGCGCGTGCGCATACCCGCGCTCATGCCGAGGCCCATCCACGCGCCGCTCTGCGAGATCGCTCGCCGGAACAGGCCTTTGGCCTCGGGCGACGCGACCAGCGACCCAATCGCCATGGCGCCCGCCGACTGGCCGAACACGGTGACGTTGCTCGGGTCGCCGCCGAGCGCCGCGATGTTGTTCTGCACCCACCGCGCGGACGCGAGCATGTCCATGAGCCCGTAGTTGCCGGACGCCTTGTGGGGCGACTCAGCGGTGAGCGCTGGATGCACGAAGAAACCGAAGGGGCCCAACCGATAGTTCATCGTGACGACGATCACGCCCTTTCGCGCGAGCGCGTCGCCGTCGTAGAGCGGCACGGAGCCCGCGCCTTCGGTGAACCCGCCGCCGAACCAGTACAGCATCACGGGCAGCTTGTCGTTGGCGCTCGCGGCGGGCGTCCAGACGTTCAAGTAAAGGCAGTCTTCGCTCAGGGGCGGCGAGCCGTCCATCACCGCGATGTTGAGCCGCGGCCGCTCGGCCTTGCGCTGGTCGAACTGGATGCAGACGTTGCCGAACTTGCTCGCGGCGCGCACGCCGTCCCATTTCGCGACCGGCTGCGGCGGCTGCCAACGCAGTGCACCGACCGGCGGCGCCGCGAACGGGATGCCCCGGAACGCGCGCACGCCCTTCGAGGACTCCGTGCTGCCGCCGAGCAGCCCGGCGTCGAGCTTGATGGGCTCCTTGGGCTCGGCGGTCGCGGTGGCGGCGCCGAGCGCCAGAACGCCAGCTGAAAGCATCGCGGTGAGGCCGGCGACGGCGCGACCGGCTGAGCGAGTCGCCCCGCTCACTACGGCTTCCCCGGTTGCTTGCCCGCGTGCGCACGCTCGTAGCGCGACGTCACGATGAAGTTGCGCACCGCGGTGTTGTCCTCGTTGCACGCGTACTCGAAAAACTGGTAGCTCGGGTCGAGCCTCATCGGATACGCGGCCGTCCACGGACGCGTGAGCACCTCGGGGTCCTCGACGGTCATCGAGTACTCGATCGTGTCGTCGGCCGTGCGGTTGAAGCGCTCGGTGATCTTCATCTTCTCGCTGGTCGGCGTGTTGCCGCGCGGCGAGCCCGGAATGCCCACGTTGGTCATGCCGCCGTGCCCGTTGAAGTTGGTGGTCTCGACGACGAGGGTGTCGCCTTCCCAGTGACCGCGCGACTCGCCCATCCACTGCTTCACCGCGGGATCGAGCGGCGCCCGGCCGTCGACCGGAACGATCCGCGCCTCGTGAATCATCTCGAGCCGGATCACGACGTAGCCGGGAGCCTGGTGGATCTCGATGCCGTTGTTGTAGTTGAACGGGAACATCGACGGCGGCAGACCGCGCGTGATGCACCGGTCCCAGCTGTCGAAATCGGTGGGCTTGTCGAACACCTCGTGGCCCCAGCTGCTACCCATCGCCGACGCCTTCGCCTTCGCGGCCTCCGTGATCTCGGGGAACTGTCCGTTCAGCGGATCGACGAGCAGCGACGTGAGCCGCTGCGCGGTCGTCGCTTCGGCCCAGTGGCCGATGCCCATCTTGTTGTCCTTGATCTCTTTGTCGTAGGCCGTGTTGCGGCCCTCGAGGCCCTGCTCGGCGGCGGTGAACTCTTCGTCGCTCATGAAGCGGCGGTTGCCGTATTTGGCGGGGCGCGTGAACGGTGTGCCGATGAGGTGGGAGATCGGCCATTTGCCGCGCAGATCGGGATCGCCCCATTCCGTCTTCGGCTGCTGCCATACGTCGCCGGCATCGGCCGCACTGGTCGCGTTCGAGCCTTCGGACCCGGATTGTTGCGAGCACGCGGCGAGCAACGCGCCGCCCGCGATGACACCGATCGCGAGAATTCGCCGACTCACTGTTCTGCCCTCCAGCGCGTGTGCGTCCGCACCGCTGTGATGCGGCCGGACGCGACCGCGCCCCTTCGTCTAGCCCACCGAGTATACGTTCCGAAACCGGGGTGCGGGAACGCCCAAGCACAAGAATGGTCGGGGCCCCGTGAGGATCACTCGGGCAAGGTGTATCGTACGCGCCGATATTCGTGATTCACGGCGGGGAGTAGCAATGAGAATCTCTTACGGAGCTATCGCGGCAGCCGCGACGTTCGCGATCGCCGGCTGCGGCCCCTCTGGGCCCGCGCAACAACCGGCGGCCGCGGCGCCGAACGCGGCGACGCAGAGCAGCGCGGCGAAAGTCGCGCCCGGCGACTGGCCGTTGATCAACCGGGATTTGAGCGCGAATCGTTATTCGCCGCTCACCGAGATCAACGCGAGCAACGTCGCGACCCTCCAGTCCGGCTGGAGCTATCAGCTCGGCGGCAATTCCACGGCGGTCCCGATCGTGATCGGCGGAGTGATGTACGTACCGAGCCGCGATCGAGTGGTCGCGCTCGACGCAGACACCGGTACCGAGAACTGGGCATACGTCCTACCGGCTCCGCCTGCACCGGCCACGCCGCCGCCTCCGCCGACGCCACCGGCGGGCGCGGCGCCCGGCGGCGCGGCGCCCGGCGGCGCAGCGCCCGGCGGCGCAGCACCCGGCGGCGGCGCCCGCGGTCCGGGCGGCGGCGGCCCCCGCGGGCCGGCCGGCCCCACGGCGTCGACGCGCGGCGTGAGCTACTGGGCCGGCGACGGCACGCTCGCGCCACGAATACTCTTCATGAGCGGCGCGAACTTGATCGCCGTCGACGCCGCCACCGGCAAGCCGGCGGCGGGCTTCGGCACGAACGGCGTCGTGAGCATCGGCGTTCCGTACGGCGGCACGCCCACGATCTTCAAGAACGTGGCGATCGTGGGCGCGGCGAGCGGCGAGGTGCCGCAGGGACCGGCCGGCAATCCGCGCGCGTTCGACGTGAGAACTGGCGCGAAACTCTGGGAATTCCAGACCGTGCCAAAGGCGGGCGAGCCGTTCAACGACACGTGGGGCGGCGGCGCCGAAGGGCGCGCCGGCACCAACATGTGGGGGTTCGCCGCACCGATCGACGCCGAGCGCGGTATCGCGTATCTGCCGATCGCGGGCCCCGCGGCCAACTACTACGGCGGCGATCGCCCGGGCAACAACGTGTTCGGGAACTCGATCGTGGCGGTGGATGCGACCACCGGCAAATACTTGTGGCACTTCCAGACCGTGCATCACGACATCTGGGACACCGACATGCCGTCGGCCGGCGCCTTGTTCGACTTCGTGAAGGACGGGCAACGCTTCCCCGCGATCGCGCAGGTCGGCAAGTCGAGCTTCTTCTACGTGCTCAATCGCGAGACGGGCAAGCCGCTGATCGACGTCGAGGAGCAACCCGTGCCGAAGGGCGACGTGCCGACCGAGTGGTACTCACCGACTCAACCAATCCCTGTGCGTCCGCCGCCGCTCGCGCGCGTGAGCTTCTCGGAGGCCGATCTCGTGACGGCCGACGACACGACGGCCGAGCACGCGGCCGCGTGCCGCGACTTGATGACGCGCAGCGGCGGTTTCTTGAACTCCGGGCCGTTCACTCCGTTCAACTACAAGGCGCCGGAC
>DASQOL010000092.1:0-2911 GCA_035644475.1 Gammaproteobacteria bacterium
GGGCGCGCTGTTCGTCGACGTCGGCAACTTGATCGAGGACTACAACGACTACTTCAAGTTCGAAGATTTCCGCGGCGCGATCGGCCTCGGCCTGCGCTACCGCCTGCCGATCGGCCCGATCCGAGCCGACGTCGGCTGGAACCCCGACCCGCGCGCCGACGAGGAGAACTGGGCCGCACACCTCTCGGTGGGCATGTCGTTCTGAGTCGATTCAAGACCGCACGCGCGCGGCGTCGAAGCATGCGTCGCCATGGCGATCTCCCAGCGTGGAACCGGTGCCTTCGTAGCGTGCGTCGTCGTCGCGCTGTACTGCGCGATGGGCTGGACCAAGTCCGAACGCGACGACGAACCGTTGCGCACGTGGAGGCCGAGCGGCCTCGGGCTGGCGCTCGAAGCGCCGCCGGGTTGGAGCGAGGTGCGCCCGGGAGGCGCGTGGTGTTTGGTGCGAGACGTCGCCGATCCGCTCGCGGGGTTCGTGCGCGTCGAGGTCGAGCCCGATCTCTATCGCTGCGAGCCGGAGCCGTGGTTGCGCGGTTTGCGCGAGTCGTTCGAGCGCGACAGCACGCGCCTCATCGATCGTTGGAGCGAGAGTGACGTCGGCGGCCTGCGCCTCGCGCGCATCGCGTGGCACGGAACGCCGGCCGGCGCCGTGGTTCCGATGCGCGGCGAGCTGGTCGCTTGCGACCGGGGTGATTCGCAGGTGCAGGTCGAAGTGCTCGCGCGCGCCGATGTGTGGCCGGGGCTCGAACGCGATGTCGAGCACCTGTTCGCCTCGCTCGCGATCGAACGACGCTGAAAGCGCCGCCACGCTGGACGCAAGGCCGTTCACTTTGCACCGGCCTGCCGTGAGGCCACCGCTACGCGACCTCTGGACCGAGAACTGCTCTTACTTAAAGTCATCGTCCGCCGCGGCGGCTCTGCGCCGCGGTGGGCGATGACTCGCCCGCGCAGCGTGGCGCGGCGCGTTGCGCGCCGCTTCTCTCTCTTCCTCTGTTCCTCTTTTCCTCACTCCCACAGTGGGGCCGCGCCGAGCGCGGCCGACTCCGCGCGCGCGTGGGCGCCGAGCCGCCCCCGCGCGCGCGGAGTTAAAAAAAGGGGCTTCAGGCTTTCGTGTGGGTAGAGATCGGCGCGGGGTAGAGGTCGAGGCCGCCGAGGTGGAAGTAGATGGCGTTGCGGAAGCGCTCGCGGTTGCGGAATCCGCAGGCTTGTTTCTTGATCCACTGAATCTTGGCGTTCTGACTTTCGGCAGCGGCGTTGGTGACGCTCAGCACGATCGCGTTGACGATGCCCCACAGGTGATTGCGGATGGTGCGTGCGACGTACTTCATCGGCTCGAGGCGGCTGCGCATGGCCCAGCCGATCCAGCGCTTCCAGGCCTTCTCGGCCCAGCCGCGATACACGTAGCTCCACAGCCAACGCGCCGCGTCTTTGATGGCCCACGCACGACCGGCCTTGAGCGCGCTGTTGCGCAGCAGGTCGAACATGCGTCTTCGCACGGGCGGCATGTTCTCGGGGTTCTGCAGCCAGAGGAACTTCGTGCGTTTTTGGACACACGCGCCTTGGGCGGCGAGTTCGCGATTCTCCTGCTTGCGCACGTTGTCGACCGCCTCGTTGAGGATCTTGGCGACATGGAAGCGGTCGAAGCAGATCTTGGAGCGCGCGTCGTCGACGTGCTCGATCGTCGAGCGCTCGTACGCCGCGCTCATGTCCATCGCGACGGCCTCGATGGCGCGCAGTTGCCGTGGATTCAAAAGAGGCCAGAAACCATCGAGAGATTCGCACGTTCGATCGTCGGCGACGAAGAGCACGCGGCCACGGTCGAGGTCGCTGACGACCGTCACATACTCGTGGCGCTTCTGGAACGACGTCTCGTCCACGCCCAGGCGTCGGATGTCTTCGAGCTTGCGACGCTCGAGCCCGCGCTTCACTGCGCGCTGCTTCACGCCGTCGATCTCGTCCCACGTCAGGTCCATGCGACGCGCGACGGCCGAGATGTTCGCTTCCAGAAGCCAGTCGATGATCAGGCACTCCATCAGCGCCGTGAAGCCCGAGTCCGGCGCCGCCCACGGCACGTCGATTTGCAACACACCGTGCTCGCCGCACTCCACGCGCGGCACGTCCGCAATGAGGATCGTCTTGAACTGGCAGGTGTCCAAATGACGCCACGAGCGACGGCGCGTGTCGTAGCCCGGACAGCGCTTGCCGCAGCTCGGGCAGGCATGCGGCTCATCCGCTCGCGCCGCGATCGTCACCGTCACTTCCTCCTGCTTGGCGCGCACGTCGACCTGCGTCACAAACCACGGCGGTCGAATCCCAAGGATCGTCGCGTACAGCTCCTGGTTGTTGCTCATCCGCGACAACCTACAACGACACGGCCGAGCTTCGCGCGCCTCGGCGGCGCTACGTTCAGCCGGCCGCCCGCTGCCCAGATTCAGCGGCTACACACACGAAAGCCTGAAGCCCCCAAAAAAAGAGCACGGTGATCGGCTCAGTCGGTGGCATTCAGGGAGGTCGGTCGAAGCGAGCACGCTTGCCGACGGGAGGAGCCGCAGAGTGAACGACGGTGGAGCTACACACCCATCACGTGATAACCCGCGTCGACGTACACCGTGCTTCCCGTGATCCCGCGCGACTGCGCTCCGCACAGGAACAGGCACGTATCTCCGACTTCCTCGGGCGTCACATTGCGGCGCAGCGGCGCGGTCTCGGCGATGTGGTCGAGCATCTGCGAGAAGCCGCTGACTCCAGCGGCCGACAGCGTGCGGATAGGCCCCGCGCTGATCGCGTTGACACGAATTCCGCGCGGCCCGAGGTCGGCGGCGAGATACCGCACGCTCGCCTCTAGCGCCGCCTTGGCGATACCCATGATGTTGTAGTTCTTCACCACCATCTGGCTGCCGTAGTAGCTCAT
>DASQOL010000093.1:0-54244 GCA_035644475.1 Gammaproteobacteria bacterium
CGCGCGGAGTAGTCGATCGCGAGACGCAGGTGCAGCCCGGAGCCGGTGCTGGTGATGCGCTCCGTGTGCTCGATCGTTCGCACGAGATCGGCGCTCAGGCGGTCGCGGCGACCGATCACGCTCAAGCGCACGCTGTTCTGCAGGCAACGCGCGGTCTCGGCGACGAGGTACCGTTTGAGCAGCCGCATGAGGCTCGCGACCTCCTGAACCGGGCGGGCCCAGTTGTCCGAGGAGAAGGCGTAGAGCGTGAGTACCTTGATGCCGGTGCGCGCCGCGGATTCGACGATCCGGCGCACGGTGCGTGCGCCGGCCCTGTGCCCGGCTGAGCGCGCCAACCCTCGCCGTTCCGCCCAACGGCCGTTGCCGTCCATGATGATTGCTACGTGCATGGCGCGCCTACGTACCTTTCGCCGCTTGGATCAATGCTTCGAGGTGCTCCAGGTGGCGGGCGAACATCCGCCGCCCCTTTGCCGTCAGGCTGTACTCCGTCTTCGGGACGCGCGCCGAGAACTTTTTCTTGCAGACGACGTAGCCGGCGTCCTCGAGCTTGCGCGCGTGCACGCTCAGGTTGCCGTCGCTCGCCTTCAACAGATCCTTGAGCTCCGCGAAGCTCATGCTGGCGTTGACGCTGAGCGCGCTCATGATCCCGAGCCGTAGGCGATCGTAGATCAGCCGGTCCGCGTCGCCCGACGTCGAGTCCGCGAAGTAGCCCGCGACCGCGCGCAGCCGCCCTTTCTCGGGCGCGGCGACCGCCTCGCTTTGTCGCCTCGTCACTGCCTTAGCCACCGTGATTCCTCAGAATGAGCACGCCGAGCGCGATGTGGATGCCGCCGAAGCCCAGCGCGAGGACCATGGGCGCCGAACCCTCCGGCAGCCACAGCCCGATCGCGCCAAGCATCATGAAGCCGACGCCGGCCACGCCGACGACGGGGATCGAGAACAAGCCGCACGCGGCGATTCCGCTGCCGTAGAGCAGCAGCCACGTTCCGCTGACCACCTCGCGGCTCACATGACCGTTGAGCGCCGCCGTGAGCACCGCACCGGCGATGAACGCGGGCGCGATCGTCATGAAGAACCGACGCGCCACCGCTCGGCGGAGACTCAAGCCCTGCGCGCGCGCCTTCGTCTCCATGAAGAACAGCGCGGACGAGCATGCGACGATGGCCGCCCCGACCCAGATCGGGAGCCAAAACGCGGCGAGGCTCGGTACGGACTCGAGCCCCACCGCCGCGAGGGCCGTGAGCCCCATGGCGATGCAACCCTTGCCGGGCACCGTGGTGAAGGTGTGCGCGGCTTCGATCGTGTCGCGGATATAGCGGAGATTCTCGACGGCGCCGGTGCCTATCGAGGTGGGCTCGAGCTCCGAGACTTTGCGGCGAGGATTCGGGGCCGTCATGCCGCTAACTTAACGTCCCGGCTGGGCATGTCAAGTACTTTACAACATAAAGTCCTTCGTTTGAGACCAGGCCGTGAACTGCGTCCCGCATTCGCGGCACCCCCGCCGCGTCAGTGGCCGGCGCCGGGCTTGCTCTCCACGATCCTGTCCGTGATCGCGAACAGCACGCCGGACACCACGAACGTGATGTGGATGCCCACCCTCCACGCGAGCGGCTGCCAGGGCGAATTCGCGTCGACGTTGATGAACGCCTTGAGCAGCTCGACCGCGGAGATCGCGACGATGGCCCCCATGAGCTTGATCTTGAGATCGGAGAAACCGACCTTGCCCATCCACGCCGGCCGGTCCTCGTGCTCGCCCACGCCGATCTTCGACACGAAATTCTCGTAGCCGCTGAAGCCGATGATCAGCAGCAGCGACGCGATCAGCGCGCCGTCGACGAGCGACAGTATGGAGATGATCATCTGCTCCGCGCTGAGAGTGAACATCTCGAGCGCGAGCACCCAGAGGGACTTCGCGAACTTCAGCAGCAGCGGGATGATCGCGAGCAACAAGCCGATGAAGAACGGCGCGAGCAGCCAGCGGCTGCGAAAGACCCAAGACTCGAGTGTGGTTTCTATTGCTTTCATGTTCGCGAAGTCTCGGCTCGAGGGGAGGGAGCCGCGACTATACTGCATCGCCCGACGGGCGTGGAATCGGGAGCTTGCGGCTGCGGAAACCCGCAGGTCGCCTACTTGATCGCGAAGATTTTGAACGCGCCGGTGGGCGTGTCGGACATACTCGCGTCGATGTGCAGGGTGCGGTTGCGACCCATCTGCTTCGCGCGGTAGAGAGCCTCGTCGGCCGTTTGGATGAGGCCGGCGAGGCTGCGTTTCGTGCCGGCTTCCGCGATCGCGGACCCGACGCTCACGGTGATGACCTGAGCGGTGTCGGAGCCCGCGTGCGGCAACGCTTGCGCCATGATGTCGCGGCGGATCTGCTCCGGCAGCGCGCTCGGCTCGGCGCCTGACGGCGCGTAGAGCACGAGCGCGAATTCCTCGCCTCCGTAGCGCGCGCAGAAGTCGAAGGGCCGCTTGGCGGCGCGCGCGATGATGCTTGCGACGCGGCGGATGCTGTCGTCGCCCGCTTGATGGCCGTAGAGGTCGTTGAAGCGCTTGAAGTGGTCGATGTCGACGAGGATCACCTGGAGCGCTTCGGTGTCGCGTTGCGCTTGCTGCCACAGGCGTCGCGCGAGCGTGTCGAACATGCGGCGGTTGTAGAGGCCGCTCAAGCCGTCGCGCTCCGCGATGTCGTTGAGTAGTTGCGTCTCGACGAAGCTCGTGCGCGCGAGCCGTTCGACGCGGCCAGCAGACAGCACCGCCATGAGCCCCGTCGCGATCAGCACCGACGCGGCGAACACCAGGTCCTCGGCGGGCACGCCGAGGGTCATACCTATGCCGACGAAACCGACGCTGAGCGAAACTGCGACCGCCACGACGACGCGGAACAGGAGGCCGAGGAACAGTGTCGCGTAAACGAGCACGAGCACGTCGCCCATTTGGAACTGCGGGAAACCGGATGTCGCGGCGAGCGCGCTGATCGCCATCACGCCCAGGCCCGTGACCGTGACGGCGACGGCGGCGATCAACTGGTAGCGGCGCCGCAGAGGCCGCGCGTAGGTCGCGACGAGAATCAGTACGAGCGCGGGGCAGGCGACGCCGAGCCGCAATACGTAGATCGGCACGAGCACCTCGCCCGGCGGCGGTGCGACGGCCCCGAACATGTTGATCGCCGTGACTACGAGAACGAGCGCGAGATAGATCGCCGTCGCGAAACGCGCGCGCGGCAGATCGTGCTCTAGATGAGCGTCTCTGAATTGCTGCTCGAGTGGATAGGGAAACCGGAAACGCGCGATCGCGTCGCGCATCCCCTGGTCGAGCGTGCCGGCAGCCCCAAACTGGGTTGCCGAGCGCGAGTTTTGCACCGGTGGTCCCCCAGGACCGTACTGCCGAGAACGGTAGCACGGGCCGTATTATGAAAACGCGCACGAGTCCTCAAGTTCACGATCTCGGGGCCGGGAATGATTGGGTCACGGGATTGCGGAACGGCGCGTCAGAGGCCGGCGGCGGAGAGCCACTCCTCGAAGCAGGCCGCGCCGGCGCGCTCCATGGCGGGCGTGCAACGCGCGGTGTCGGCGCGCAGCTGCGGCACGCTGATGCCGGGCGTCGCGGCGATCTCGCCGGCGTGGCCCACGAACCACGCCTCGAGCGCCCGTCCCGCCGCCTCGGCGTGGAATTGCAGCGCGAGGGCCGCGGTGCCGAACCGAAACGCCTGGTTCTTGCAGACCGCCGTCGACGCCAGCCGGACGGCCCCTTCCGGCAGGTCGAACGTGTCGCCATGCCAGTGCAAAACGGGCGTCGACTCCAATTGGCGGAGCGGCGACTCGCGCCCCTCGGCGGTTAGCGTCAGCGGCGCCCAGCCGATCTCCTTGACGCCCGACGGATAGACTCGCGCGCCGAGCGCCTTCGCCATGAGCTGGCTCCCGAGACAGATGCCGAGCGTCGGGCGCCGCGCAGCGAGACGGCGCGCGAGCAGCGCCGTCTCGAGCTCGAGGAACGGATAGAGGTCGTTCTCATAGACGCCGATCGGCCCCCCGAGCACGACGAGCAGGTCAGCCGCGAGCGGGTCTAGGTCGTCCAAGTCCGCGACGGGCACGTCGACGTAGCGCACTTCGTGGCCGCGTTTTGCGAGCAGGGGCGCGAGCAAGCCCAAGTCCTCGAACGCAACATGACGAAGCGCGACGGTCTGCGGCACGCGGGGCACCTCGGAGCGGGTGGAGAGACGATAGCACGCGCCGTTCTTGGTTTCGGCGGCGTTCTGACTAAGAATGGCGCTCTCTCGCTCGCCAGCAACTCCCCGGGGGGAATCCGTCATGCGCACATCGATCGCCGCCGCGGCCTCGGCCGCCGTCCTGCTCCTCGCCGCCGTGCTTGTCACCGCGGGAGCCGGCGCACAGGCGCCGCCGCCCGTTCCCGCGCCCGGGCCGTACGTGATGCCCGCGAGCACGCCGGCGAACGTCCGCAAGGCCGTCGAGTCGCCGGAGCGAACCGCGGAGATGACCGCGCGCGACTATTGGCGCAAGCCCGCCGAGATCTTGACGGCCGCCGGCATCAAGGAGGGCGACCACATCGCCGAGGTCGCGGGCTTCGGCCAGTACTTCACCACCATGCTCGTCGCGGCCGTCGGCCCGCGCGGCATGATCGACATCTACGACTTGCCGTACACCGAGCGCTTCGCCGGCGAAGCATCGCGCATGTTCGACGCCGCGCACGACAACGCGGCCTATCATCAGGAGGACTACAACACGGTGACACTGCCGAAGAACCTCGACGGCGTGTACATCGTGCTCTACTACCACGACCTGAAGCCGGCCAACGTCGACACCGCGGCGCTCAACAAGAAGATCTTCGAAGCGTTGAAGCCGGGCGGCACCTATCTGATCATCGACCACAAGGCCGAGGACGGCTCCGGCTGGCGCGACGCCGCGACGATCCACCGCATGGGGGTGGACACGATCAAACAGGAGGTCCTCGCGGCCGGCTTCCAGCTCGCGCTCGACAGCAACCTGCTCGCGAACCCGAAGGACGACCGCAAGCAAATGGTCTTCGCCCCCGGAACGCGCGGCACGACGGATCAGGCATTCTTCATCTTCCGGAAACCCGCGCGCTGACCCCTGCCGTTGCGGCGAGAAAATAGGGACATGTTGCCTTTTCGCTTGCGCTTCGCCAGCTGCCGGCACCGCTTCGCAAGCGAAAAGGCAACATGTCCCTATTTTCTCGCCGCGGTGGCGGTGCTCGCTTGCGCCGACGCGCAAGCGCATCACAGCTTCTTCGGCCGCTTCGACACGCAGTCGGTGACCGAGATCGAAGGCGAAGTCACCGAGATGCTGTGGCAGAACCCGCACGCGCACTTGACCGTGCACAGCGTCGCGGCCGACGGCACGGCGACCGACTGGGCTGTCGAAACGAGCTCGCTCACCGTGCTGAGGCGTCTCGGCATCGAGCAGGGCACGGTCAGGGTCGGCGACCGGATCAAGCTCGCGGGCAATCCGGCCGTCGGTCCGAAGAAAGAAATATACGGCCGCAACCTCTTGCTGCCGGACGGTCGCGAGTTGTTGCTCAACGTCGGCTTGAAGCCGCGGTGGACGAGTCGCGCGATCGGCGACGAGCGGCTGCTGATGGCCACCGAGGGCGACCCGTCGCGTCCCGCGCTCGGCCTCTACCGCGTGTGGAGCCACACGCGGGCGATCCCGCGCCTGCTGCCCGAGGCCACCGATCCCAAGTTCGACATCCAGTCGTATCCGATGACCGACGCGGCGCGGGCCGCACTCGCGAAATTCAACCGCGCGACCGACAACCCGACGGCCAACTGCCGGCCGAAGGGCATGCCGACGATCATGGAGGCGCCGTATCCGTTCGAGTTCGTGCGCGCGGCCGACGGGGACATTGCGCTGCGGATCGAGGAGTACGACCTCACGCGGCACGTCGACATGCACCGTGCGGCGCCGCCGGCCGGCACGGCGCCGTCGCCGCTCGGCTACTCGGTCGGCCGCTGGGACGGCCGCACCCTGGTCGTGACGACGACGAAAATCGATTGGCCGTTCTTCAGCCAGCTCGGCATTCCGCAGAGCCCGCAGGTGTCGATCGTCGAGCGCTTCACGCCGACCGCGGATGGCAGCCGGCTCGACTATGCGATGACGGTGACCGACCCTAAGAGCTTCACGCGGCCCGTGGAGCTCGCGACGCACTGGCTGTACTTGCCGGGCGTCGAGCTCCTGCCGTACGAGTGCACCGCCGGGTGAGTCTCGGTTACTTCGCGGCCGGCGCCGCGATGTTACCCACGATCTCGATGTTCAGCCCGTTCGGGTCTTTCACGAACACGTTGCGGACCGTGTCGCTCCATGGCACGAGGGCGCCGTCTTTCGAGATCACGCGCACGCCGGCGGCCTTGAGCTTCGGTAGCAGCTTCTCGATGTCCGCGACCCGGATCGCCATGCCCGACGCGCCGGGGTCCGGCACGCGCAGGGAGAACGGCTTGCCCGCGGGCGTGCCGCTCAGGTCGTACAGCGCGAATTGAACGGTGCTGCCAGGCACCAGGCCGGCGGCCACGCGGAACGACGAGCCGGCCGGCAGGCCCGCGAGCGCGAGCGTGGCGGGATCGTTCATCACGTTGGGGTCGGCGGCGAGCCCGAAGCCGAGCTGGCCGTTCCAGAACTTCAGCGACTCGTCGAGGTCGGCCACGACCATGCCAATGTTGGCGCCGAGCACGTTGCCGTCCGGGGTATCGGGCTGCGGCGGCTGCACGATCGCTTCGACGATGTAGCCGTCGGGATCGCGGAACATGATCGCGTCGCGCCCGCCTTCCGGCGTGTTGATGCGCACCGGCTTGCCGCCGGTGGTGATGATGGCGGCCTTGGACTTCTCGAGGGCCGCGACGACGGGTGCGAGGTCGCGCACCTGCACGGACAGGAACGGTGCGCCCGGATCGAACACCTGCGGCTGCGCGGGCGTGCGCGGCACGCCGGTGAACTCCGTGAGCTCGAAGTTCATGCCGCGCCCCGGCCAGCGCAGCATCGCGACCCTGAGCTTGACCCCCGGCGAGTCCGTGAGCAGCGGCACGTTGGGATTTTCGAACGGCTGGATCTTGGTGGTGACGCCGAATACGTCGGTGTAGAACGCCAGCGTCTTGTCGACGTTGTTGGTAGCGTGGATCGCGTGCATCAAGCCGATGGTCGGGCCGGCCGGCGGCGGAGCCGCGGCGGGTGTTTGCGCAAGCGACGATACCGCGAGCGGGCTCGCCCACAATCGCGCCGGCCACTACTATACTTCGCGGCGTGCGCACTCTTTGGCAATGTCCGTCCGACGCGGCGGCCGCGCTCGTGCTCGCGCACGGCGCCGGCGCGGGCATGGAGCATCGGCACATGCAGGCGCTCGCCGACGCGTTCGAGCGTCGCGGCATCGCGACGCTGCGCTTCAACTTTCCGTACATGGAAGCGGGCAAGAGCCGTACCGATCCTCCCGACGTCGCCGCGGCCGCGATCGCCGCCGCGGCGGTCGCGGCGCATACGCGCACGAAGCTGCCGCTCTGGCTCGGCGGGCACTCGTTCGGCGGCCGGATGGCGTCGCATGCCGTTGCCGAGCACGGGCTCGACGCGGCCGGTCTGATCTTCTGCTCGTTTCCGCTGCACATGCCCGGCAAGCCCGAGGTGAAACGCGCGGCGCACTTGAGCAAGGTGCGCCAGCCGATGCTCTTTCTCTCCGGAACCCGCGACGAGCTCGCCGAGCGGGAGCTGTTGACCAAAGTCGTGTCGGGCCTGCCGCGCGCGGCGCTTCACTGGCTCGACACCGCGGATCATGGCTTCAAGGTGCTCAAGCGGTCGCGCGCGTCCGCGGAGGACGTCTACGCCGAGGCGGCGCGCGTCGCGCGCGACTTCGTCGATCGCAGTTGAGCGGCGGGTGTCAGATCATCGCGAGCGAGGTCTTGCGGCTCGGCGGCGGGAACGCGTCGTCGAGCTCGGCGAGGTCCTCGGGAGCGAGACGCAGGTCGAGCGCGGCGCGGTTGTCGCGCACGTGCTCCGCGGTCGACGCCTTCGGGATGGTGACCACGCCATCGCGCGCCAGCAGCCACGCGAGCGCGACGCGCGCGGGCGTGGCCGATCGCCGCGCGGCGACCTCTTGCAGCGCGCGGTTGCCGAGCAGGCGCCGCCTCCCGCGCTCGTCGCTGCCGAGCGGCGAGTAGGCCATGACGGGCATCCGCCGCTCGCGCGCCCACGGCAGCAGGTCGTACTCGATGCCGCGGTGCTCGAGGTTGTAGAGCACTTGATTGGTGACGACGCCCGCGCCGCCGGGCAGTGCGAGCGCTTCTGTGAGGTCGTCGACGTCGAGGTTGCTGACGCCGTAGTGGCGGATCTTGCCCGCGTTCGCGAGCTCGACGAATGCCTCGAGCGTGTCAGCGAGCGGCTTCGACTCGCGCCAGTGCAGCAGGTAGAGATCGAGGTAGTCGGTGCGCAACCGCTTCAGGCTGCGCTCGCACGCGGCAAGCACGCCTTTGCGTGACGCGTTGCGCGGCAGCACCTTGCTCACGACGTAGGTCCGGTCCCGTCGGCCCGCGATCGCTTCCGCCACGAGCTCCTCGGATGCGCCGTCGCCGTAGAGCTCGGCGGTGTCGATGAGCGTGAGCCCGAGGTCGAGGCCGAGGTTGAGCGCCGCGAGCTCCTGTGCTCGGCGCGCGCGGTCCTCGCCGATCTGCCACGCGCCCTGCCCCAGGCGGGCGACGGCCTCTCCGGACGGTAAGCGAAACGGATCCATGGAGGTCCTCCTTCGAAGGGCGGCACCGCGTTTCGTCGGCGCCCTTCGGCGTGTCACAATCGATTTTCGCAGTCTAGCGCCGCGGGCGTCGAGAAAGTTCGCGACGAATCCGGGGCGGCTCTTGGGGGATCAAGGCGTGAGACAACTTCCATTTGCGGTGGGCGTGGCCGTCGCCGTGTGCGCGGTCGGCGCCTGTAGCCGGAGCTCGGGCGGCGCCCACGAAGCGCAGCTCGCGGCGCTGCAGCAGCACGTCGCCGCGCTCGAGCAGCGCAAGACGCGTGTCGAGGACGCGCGGGCGATCGAGCGGCTCCAATCGGCCTACGGCTACTACGTCGACAAAGCCCTCTGGGACGAGGTCGCGAATCTGTTCGCCGACGGCGGCACGATCGAGATCGGCCTCGACGGCGTCTACGTCGGCAAGGCGCGCGTGCGCGAGTATCTCTATGCGCTCGGCAACGGCCGCGCCGGGTTCGCCGAAGGTGAGCTCAACGAGCACCTTCAAGTAATGCCGGTGATCACGCTCGGCGACGACGGCAAGACAGCGAAGGCGCGTTGGCGCGCGATCATTCTCGAAGGCGAATTCGGCGCCGACGCGCATTGGGGCGAAGGGCCTTACGAGAACGAGTACGTCAAAGAGAACGGAGTCTGGAAGATCAAGTCGCTGCATTGGTACGACGCGCTGTTCGTGCCGTACGTGGGCGGTTGGCAGAATCCCGATCCGACCGGCGGCAAGTACGTGTCGGCAAAGCTGCCGCCCGATCGGCCGCCCACCGTTGAATACAAGACCTGGCCCGACACCTACGTGCCGCCGTTCTCGTTCCCTAACCCCGTCGCGAAATACGTGCCGGCGACAGCGCCGGCCGGCGGCGCGGACGGGAGGGAGTAGGCCATGCGCGTGCAAACCATCGGGGTCGCGGCGGTTGCCCTTGCGGCGCTCGCGTTCATCGTCACGGTCCGCGGCGCGGATCGCGCCGACGCCACGGTCGCCGAGCTTGCAGCCCGCGCGGCCGCTCTGGAGCACGACGTCGGAGTGCTCGAGGACGGTTACGCGATCGAGAAGCTCCAGCGAATCTACGGGTTCTACACCGACAAGCAGCTCTGGACGCAGGCGGCGGACCTGTTCGCCGCGAACGGCTCGATCGAGGTCGGCGGCCGCGGCGTCTATGTGGGCAAAGAGCGCGTGCTCGCGTTCCTGACGTCGAACGGCCCCGAGCTCCCGCAGCCGGGCAGACTGTTCGACCAGATGCAGCTCCAGCCGATCGTGCACGTCGCCCCCGACGGGCGGACCGGGAAGGGACGCTGGCACATGTTTGCGCAGGAGGCGCAGCACGGCGAATACGCGAACTGGGGCCTTGGCGTCTTCGAGAACGAGTACGTCAAGGAAAACGGCGTCTGGAAGATCGCGAGGCTGCACCTCTTCACCACGATGTACACGCCGTACGAGGACGGCTGGGCGAAGACGGCCATCCCGAACTCCGGCCCCTCCGCCGAGCTGCCGCCCGATCGTCCGCCGAGCGTCGGCTACGCGGCGTATCCCGCCGCGTTCGTCGTGCCGTTTCACTACGAGAACCCGGTCAGCGGCAAGCCCGTCTACACGCCCGCGCAACCGGCGGAGCCGCCGGCCGGCGCCACCGCCGCGGACGTAGAGGCGAAGCTCGCGGCGCTCGACAAGCGAGTCGGACTGCTCGAGGACGTTACGCAGCTCGAGCGCCTGAACTCGATCTACGGCTACTACTTGGCCCACATCGCGTGGGACGACCTCACCGGGATCTTTTCCCCGACCGGCACCATCGAGATCGCGATGCGTGGCGTGTATGCGGGTCCGACGAGCATCCGGCGTAACCTGGATCTCTACGCGAAGGTAACCGACGACCCGTTCGGCTTCGTGCACAACCACATGCAGCTCCAGCCGGTGATCGACGTGGCACCCGACGGGCAGAGCGCGAAGCTGCGCTCGCGGGCGCTCAGCATCATGGGTCTCAGGGACCGTTACAGCCAGTGGATGGGCGGCGTCTACGAGAACGAGTACGTCAAGGAGAACGGCGTCTGGAAGATCAAGCACGACCAGGTCTTCAACACGTACTTCGTGCCGTACACGGTCGGTTGGAAGAGCGTGATGCCGCGGCCGCCGCCCGGGATCAACGAGACCAATCCGCCGGACGCGCCGCCGACGCATCCATTCGAGATGTATCCGCGGCCGTTTCTGCCGCCGTTCCACTATCCGAATCCCGTGACCGGCGCGGCGGTCACGTGGACGCCACCCCAGTGACCGTACTCGGGCGTATAGTTCGGACTGTCGGAGGGCGCGGCGCGCGTCGCCGGCATTGATTTGAGGGGAAGGGGAGAAGGGTATGACCGACAAGACCAGTGACATGGATCGCCGTTCGTTCGTCGCCGGGGCGCTCGGCGCCGCGGCCGGCATCGGCGCGTTGCTCGCGAGCGGCGCACAGGCGCAGCCGCCGCAAGGCCGGGATCTCGGCACGACTGCGGGCGCCGCGATTCCGCCGGAGATGCGCCGGCCGGTGTCGCTCTACAAGCTCGAGGCCGACGTCCGCGACTGCTCCGTCACCGGCAAGATTCCGTCGGACCTGAACGGCGCGTTCTACCGCGTGGGCCCCGACCCGCAGTACCCGCTGAACCCGCGCGACATCCCGTTCGACGGCGAAGGCCACGTCAGCATGTTCCGCATCAAGAACGGCCGCGTGGACTACAAGAGCCGCATGGTTCGCAACGAGCGCTGGCTCGCGAACGACAAGGCGGGCCGTGAGCTGTTCCCGATGTATCGCAACCCGGCGATGGACGACCCGAGCGTCAAGGGCTTGAGCCGCAGCACGGCGAACACCCACATCATGAATCACAAGGGCTACATCCTCGCGCTCAAGGAGGACAGCCCGCCGAGCGCGCTGGACTTGCTCACGCTCGAGACCAAAGTGCCGGTGTTTACGTTCGACGGCCAGCTGCCGAGCAAAACCTTCACCGCGCATCCGAAGCTCGACTCTGCCACCGGCAACATGGTCGCGTTCGGCTACGAGGCCGAGGGCTTCGGCAGCGACACGGTGTCGATGTTCGAGTTCACGCCGCAAGGCAAGCTGGTGTGGAACGCGAAGATCAAAGTGCCGTACGTCGGCATGCTCCACGACTTCGCGGTCACCGAGAAGCACATCGTTTTCTACGTGATCCCGCTCGCGATCGACCAGAAGCAGATGGCGGAGGGCGGCATCCACTGGTCGTGGTATCCGGGCCAGCCCACGTACTTCGGCTTCGTGCGCCGCGGCGGCGACGGCAAGGACGTCAAATGGATCAAGGGCCCGACGCGCAGCGCGACGCACGTGATGGGCACGTTCGACGACGGCAACAAGCTGTTCGTCGACGTCGAGATGTCGCAGGGTCTGCCGTTCCCATTCATGCCGATCCGTGACGGCTCGAAGTGGGACCCGGTCACGGGCTCGAGCCACATCACGCGCTTGTCGGTGGACATGTCGAAGAAGACGCCGTCGGCGTACGGCATCGAGCAGCTCTATCCGCACGTCGGCGCATTGCCGCGCCAGGACGACCGCTACAATACCGTGCCGTACCGCTACGGCTTCCTGCCGTGCCCCGATCCCGACGCGAAGCCGGGCACCGGCGGCGCGTGCTACGCGCGCTTCGACCATCAGACGCGCAAGTCCACGCTGTTCAACGCCGGCACCGATTCGTCGCTCGCGGAGTGCTGCTTCGCGCCGAAGAACGCGAACGCTGCGGAAGGCGCGGGGTATCTGATGGGCGTGGCCACGCGGAACAGCGAGGGCGGCCGCTCCGACCTCGTGATCCTCGACGCCGAGCATCTCGACAACGGCCCGGTGGCGACCGTGCATCTGCCGATGCGCGCGATCGGCCAGATCCACGGCTGGTGGGTGCCGGAGTCGCAGCTGCCGCAGACGTCCGCCTGAGGTCGAGCCGCGCCGCTCGCGCGGCAGGAGTCTGCGCCCGCCCGTCGTCTGCATGGCCGCCGTGAATCGAGAGCTGTTGGCAACGTCAGGGAGTGAACGCGTCGAGCTCGCCGCCGGCGCCGTGCTGCTGCGCGGCTTTGCGCTGCCCGCCGCAGCCGGCATCGCCGCCGCATTGCGCGAGGTCGAGGCGGCCGCGCCGTTTCGTCACATGGTCACGCCCGGCGGCTTCACGATGTCCGTTGCGATGACGAGCTGCGGAGCGCTGGGCTGGGTGTCGAACGCGCGCGGCTATGCCTACTCGCCCACCGATCCCGACGGCGGCAGGCCGTGGCCGACGATGCCGGTCGTATTCGCGCGGCTCGCGCACGACGCGGCGGCGGCCGGCGGATTCGCGGGCTTCGCGCCGGAGGCATGTCTCGTCAACCGCTACGATCCGGGCGCGCGGCTCACGCTCCATCAAGACAAGGACGAACGCGACTTCTCGCAGCCGATCGTGTCGGTGTCGCTCGGCGTGCCCGCCACGTTCCTGTTCGGCGGGCTCACGCGCAAGGAACGGCCGCGGCGGATCGCGGTGGAGCACGGCGACGTGGTGGTCTGGGGCGGACCCGCGCGGCTGCGCTATCACGGCGTGGCGCCGCTCGCGGAGTCGCAACATCCGTTCGCCGGCGCGCGGCGGATCAACCTCACGCTGCGGCGCGCCCGATGAGCGACGACGTGCGCACCTCGGTCCGCGAGCTCGCGCACGCGTTGCGCGCGCTGCATCGGCACGCGCTCGCGGTCACGCAGCAGAGCTTCGAGAAGCTGCATGGCCGCGTGCGCGGGCCGGGCGAGTTGCTGCAGCTTGCGGTGCACGATCCGCTGTTCGCGTGGTTGAGGCCGCTGTCGCAAGAGATCGTGGCGCTCGACGAGCTCACGGACGCCGAGGAAATCGGCCCGCGGGATCTCGACGCGGCGCGCGCCTCGGTCGTCGAGCTCTTCGATTCGAACGCCGAGTTTCGCGGAACCTATCTCGTCTATCTCCAGGAGGATCCCGATCTCGTGCTCGCGCACGCGACGGTGCGCCGGCTCCTTCCGCCGCGCGCACGCCCGGGGGCCGCTCCGGCGGAGCCGCGGGAGTGAAGGGACTATTCCCGCCCTTGCGACGGCGCTAAAGTCTGCAGTTTCCACGAACGGAATAGAGAAGGAGAGGCGCCATGTCTTTACGAATCGGTGATCGCGCTCCCGACTTCACGGCGGAGACGACGCGCGGACGCATCAAGTTTCACGACTGGCTCGGCCAGAGCTGGGGCCTACTGTTCTCGCACCCGAAGGATTTCACGCCGGTCTGCACGACCGAGCTCGGCTACCTCGCGAAGCTCGCGCCGGAGTTCGAGAAGCGCGACTGCAAAATCATCGGCCTCTCGGTCGACCCAGTCACCGACCACGCGCGTTGGCTCGGCGACATCAAGGACGCGACCGGCGGCACGGTCAACTACCCGCTGATCGGTGACAGCGATCTCGCGGTCGCGAAGCTCTACGACATGCTGCCCGCCGACTCGGGCACCACGTCGCAAGGCCGCACCGCCGCCACGAATCAGACGGTGCGCACCGTGTACCTCATCGGGCCGGACAAGCTGATCAAGGCGATGCTCGTGTATCCGATGAGCTCGGGGCGCAACTTCGACGAGGTGCTGCGGCTGCTCGAGTCGTGCCAGCTCACGGCCAAGCACAAGGTCGCCACGCCGGCGAATTGGCAGCAAGGCGATGACGTGATCATCGTGCCGTCGGTCACCGACGACGAGGCGAAGCAACGCTTCCCGAACGGTTGGAAGGCCGTCAAGCCCTACCTGCGCGTGGTCCCCCAACCGCGCTAGCGCTAGGGTCTGACCCTGGGGACAGACCCTGGTCTGTCCCCGGGGTCTGACCCTAATTACTTCGGGCGAGAGTAGGTGCCGATCAGCCGGTTCATACCGATCACGGCGGGCTCGATCTTCGCGAACAGATCGAGCATCGATAAGCCCGGCGGCAGCTTGACGTCGGCGTTGAGCGCGAGCAGCCAGAAGTAATAGTGGTGCACGCCGTGGTTCTCCGGCGGCAGCGGGCCGCCGTAGCCCGGCTTGCCGAAGCTGTTCGCGCCGCTCGTGTGTCCCTTCTCGCCTTCCGCGAGCCTCGCGACCGAGCCCGGGATGTTGTAGAGCACCCAGTGCACGAAGCCGTAGCCGCTCGGCGTGACGAGCGGCGCGTCGGGATCGTGGACGACGAGCGCAAACGCCTTCGTTCCGGCGGGCGCGTTGGTCCAAGCGAGCGCGGGCGACACGTCGTCGGCCTCGCCCGTGTGTTTCTTCGGGATCCGGCCGAGCGGCTGGAACGCCGGGCTCGTGAGCTGCATCGACGACGGTGCGAATCCCATGGGTGCCTCCTTTGCTGCGTGTGCGACGACTCGATCACACCACGTCGCATGCGCGTGCGGCAAGCTCGCGGGCGCCCGCGTTGCGAAGCGCGAGCGGAGTCAGACCCGGCGTCCCGGCGTCCGACTCCGAAGAGGCTGCAGCGAACGATCGTGCCGCCGTAATGACCCGGCAGCGTGCGCTATCTCGCCATGAAATCCTTCGGGATCTCTTTCTGCGTTTCCGCCGGAAAGTCCGAGAGCTCCATGACCTGGCGGATCTCGATGACCTCGTTGTCCGAACCAGGGCAGCGCTTCGCCCACTCGATCGCCTCGGCGCGCGACTTCACCTGGATCATCCAGTAGCCGCCGACGACCTCCTTCGCCTCGGCGAACGGCCCGTCGACGACCTTCGGTTTGCCGCCGACGAACGAGATGCGCGCGCCCATCGAGACCGGGTGCAGCCCGTCGAGCGCGAGCAGCACCCCGGCTTTCTGCAGCGACTCGTTGTACTTCATCATCCCGGCCACGGCCTCGGGATCCGGCAGCGTGCCGGGCTTCGCCTGCTCGTAGCCCTTCGGAATCATCAACATCATGAAGCGCATGGTTTCTCTCCTCGTTGGTCCGAGCCGCTCCCGGTACTGTCCGGGCTCGCTCCACCTAGACGACGAACGAGCCGCGGCGAAATCGACACGGTCCCCGGCCCCGGCCGCGGGCGGTTCCCAAGCGCCGGCGGGCGCGCCGCCGACGCTAGCGCGGATCGCGCCTACGGCGCTTCTCGGCCGCGCGCTGGCGGCTCCGCGCGAGGACCTCGCGTTTCTCGTCGTCGGACGCGGTGCCCCAGCTCACGATCTCCGCGAGCGAGCGGCCGCAGCCCATGCACACGTCGTCGTCGTCGAGACAACAAGTGCGGATGCACGGCGAGGCGAGCGGATCGGGCGGAGGCGGCTGCACGCAACGGACCATAGCCGCAACCGCGGCCGTTGACGAGCCCGCGCGTTCGGCGGGACGGGCGGGTCTGCGGTAATCTGGCGTAACAGGCCAAGGAATCGGAGGTGCCCAATGCCCACGAAGCTCGTCTCGATGGCGGCCATCGCGGCCGCGGCCGTCGTGTTCACGTTTGCCAACGCCCAAGCGCCGCAAAGACCCCAGACGCCGGAGGAGCGCATTGCCGCGCTCGAGCGGCAGGTTGCGACGCTCGACACGCAGCTCGGCTTGCGCGGCACGCAGCTGCCCGGCGGCGCCGCCGACCACGACTACGCCCTCGGCTCGCGCGTCGACAGCCTCCAGCAGGCCGTCGACCGGCTCGCGAGCGACTTGCAGCGTGTCGAGCGGCTCGCCGACAACGCCGCGCGCGACGCGGGCCAGGCCCAGCGCGACGCGAGCCAGGCGCAGCGCGACGCGATGAGCGCGCAGCAAGCCGCCAGCCGCATCCGCTGACGCTTCCCGCGTCATCGCGCGGTGGCGAGCGCGCCGTTGACCTGCGTGTGCACATACCAGTCGCGTGTAGACTGTCGATCCCCGAAGTGGAGCGCGGCATGACTCCCGTCCTGCACTACATCTACGATCCGCTGTGCGGTTGGTGCTACGGCGCGGAGCCGCTCGCGTGGGCCGCCGCGAGCGTCGACGGCCTCGAGCTCGAGATGCACGCGGGCAATCTGTTCCCGACGCCCACGCGGTTGCCGGAGTCGACGCGTCGCTACATTCAGCAGGCGGACGCGCGTGTGGCCAAGATGAGCGGCCAGCCGTACGGCGAGGCGTATCTCGGCGGCCTCCTGTTCGACCCGGCGCTCGTGCTGCATTCGCCGCCGGCGATCGCCGCCGTGCTCGCCGCGCAGTCGCTCGACGCGTCGAAGGAGCTGGCGATGCTCAAGGCGATCCAGCATGCGCACTACGAGCGCGGGCTGCACGTGATCGAGCCGGCCGTGCTCGATGCGCTCGCGGAGGAGATCGGCCTCGACCGCGCGGCGTTCGCCGGCGCTCGCGGCGCCGTGCCGGTCGACGACCACGTCGAGCAGTCGCAGCAGCTCATGGGCGCGGTCGGCGCGCAGGGGTTCCCGACGTTCGTGCTGCAGAACGGCAACGACTGGCATCCGGTGCCGTACAGCCGGTTCGCTTCGAGCCCCGCGCAGTTTCGCGACTGGCTCGGCGCGCAGGTGGCTGCGCTCGCGCCGCGTCACTGAAGGCCTGCGGCGCGCGCCCGTGACCGGCAAACTCGCGCTCGCCGTGCTCGACCTCGCGTTCGTGCCGAGCGGCGCCGCGCCCGCGGACGCACTGCGCAACACGCTCGACCTCGCGCGCCACGCCGAGCGCTGGGGGTACCGGCGCTTCTGGCTCGCCGAGCATCACAACATGGTGGGGATCGCGAGCGCGGCCACGTCGGTGGTGATCGGCCACGTGGCGGCCGGCACGCACACGATCCGCGTGGGCGCGGGCGGCATCATGCTGCCGAACCACTCGCCGCTGGTGATCGCGGAGCAGTTCGGCACGCTCGAGTCGCTGTATCCCGGCCGCATCGACTTGGGATTGGGCCGCGCGCCGGGCACGGATCAGCGCACGTTGCGGGCGTTACGCCGCGATCACGCGAGCGCCGACTCGTTTCCGCAGGACGTGCTCGAGCTGCAGGCGTATCTCGGGCCGCTGCAGCCCGGGCAGGCCGTGCAGGCGGTGCCGGGCACCGGCACGAACGTGCCGATCTGGATCTTGGGCTCGAGCCTCTACGGCGCGCAGCTCGCGGCCGCTCTCGGGCTGCCGTACGCGTTCGCGTCGCACTTCGCGCCCGACGACTTGTTGCCTGCGCTCGAGGTCTATCGCGCGAAGTTCCGGCCGTCGGCGCAGCTCGACCGGCCGTACGCGATGGTTGGCGCGAACGTGATCGCGGCGGAGACGGACGCGGCGGCGCGCCGGCTGTTCACGTCGGCACAGCAGGCGTTCACGAACCTGTTCCGCGGCGCGCGCGGCCAGTTGCTACCGCCGATCGACGACATCGAGACGTATTGGACGCCGCTCGAGAAAGCGCAGGCGTCGCGCATGCTCGCGTGCTCGTTCGTCGGCGCGCCGGCCACGGTGCGCGCGGGCCTCGAGCGCTTCGCGGCCGAGACGGGCGCCGACGAGGTCATCGTCGCGTCGGCGATCTACGAGCACGCGGCGCGGCTGCGCTCTTACGAGATCCTGGCGGACGCATTCGAGTTGGGGAAAGGAGCACGTTGATGGGCCACGATTTCCGCGCGCGCTTGAAGCGCCGCGACAAGCTGCTCGGCACGATGGTCACGCTGCCGACGGCGGCGACGGCCGAGATCCTCGCGGGGCTCGGCTTCGATTGGCTGTTCGTCGACGGCGAGCACGGCCCGCTCGAGACGCGCGAGCTCGCGGCGATCCTGCAGGCCGTGAGCCGCGACGTCGCGTGCCTCGTGCGCGTGCCCGAGGCGGCCGAGGTGCCGATCAAGAAGGCGCTCGACCTGGGCGCGGCCGGCATCATCGTGCCGCAGGTGAACACGGCGGAGCAGGCGGTCGACGTCGTGCGGTTCGCGCGCTACGCGCCCGACGGCGCGCGCGGCGTTGGGCTCGCGCGCGCGCAGGGCTACGGCATGCGGTTCAAGGAGTACGTCGAGAGCGCGAACGCCGAGATCGCGGTGGTGGTGCAGGCGGAGCACGCGCGGGCCGTCGACAACATCGAGGCGATCGCGCGCGTGCCCGGCGTCGACGCGGTGCTGCTCGGGCCCTACGACCTCGCGGCGAGCTTGGGGAAGATGGGGCAGGTGGACGACCCGGTCGTCGTGGCCGCGATCCGCCGCGTGACCGAGGCGTGCGTCTCGGTCGGCATGCCGCTCGGCTACTTCGGCGTCACCGCGGCCGCCGTGGCACCCTACGTCGAGCGCGGCTACACGCTGATCGTCGCCGGCGTCGACACGCTCTTCTTAGGCCATGGCGCGCGCACGCTGCTAGCCGACCTCCGCAAAAAATAGGGACATGTTGGAATTTTGGCTGCGCCGTCTCGGCGGCGCGGTGTCGGCCGTCCGCCCGAAAACGCAACATGTCCCCAATTTCACTTCCAGCGGTCGTCTTCGGCGGGCTTCTTCGGGTCGGCGGTGATGTTGAGCACGGCGCAGTGGTGGTAGGAGAAGCCGCCCTCGCCCACGCCGGGGTGCTCGGCCATGAACTCGATGACCTGGAGCGTGCAGCCCTCGCACGTGACGTTCGGCAGCGTGATCTCGGTCTCCCACTTGGCGGTCGGCTTCTCGGTGTGGGGCCAGAGGCCGTCGGCGAGCAGCGGCGGCTGCGGCTTGGCGACGATCGCGGCCGACTGCGAGCGCGGGCCGCGCTCGGTGTCGTGCATCGTGACCGCCGGATCGGCCGGCAACAGGTTGCGCTTGCGCGCGAGCGCGATTCGATAGTGACCGGGATGGAAGACGGTCTCCTCGACACCGATTTTGAGCTTCTGCCCGCCGGTCACGGCCGTGACCGCGCGGGTCGGCATGCCGGGATTCCCGAGCGTGCCGCCGCAGGGCGCGAGCTTCTGCGGATCGCCTTTGTCATCCTCGACGAGCCACGATGCGGGCTCGATCAATTTGAAATGCGCGTTGACCATGGGCGCGGTCAGCGCACCCGCCGCCGCCAACAACGAGACCTGTAGCTTCTTCAAGCGATCCCCCGGTTCCTATCCCCGCCGCCGATGCGCGGCCGCACGATGCTACACGGACGCCGCGGGATTGTCCGCCCACAGTGTCGGCGAAAAATAGGGACATGCTGGCTTTTCGAAGAGCCACCACAGCCTCGTGGGGCGGCGAACGAAAAAACCAGCATGTCCCTATTTTCCGGTCCCAGGTATGCTGTCGGCCCCGCGCCAATCGAGCCGCCAGAGGAGGGCGACGCGGATGACCACGAAGACGATCAAGCGGTTGATCGAGGCGTACCGCGACGACATCGCGGACTTGACGACGCGCCGGCCGGTGCCCGGCGCCGAGATCGAGCAAGTCGACCCGTTCCTGTTCCTGAACCACCACGGCCCGCAGGTCTACCCGCCGCGCAACCGCGGGCTGCCGTTCGGCCCGCATCCGCATCGCGGCTTCGAGACCGTCACGTTCATCCTCACCGGCGAGCTCGCGCATCGCGACAGCGCGGGTCACGAGAGCGTGATCAAGGAAGGCGGCATCCAGTGGATGACGGCCGGCAGCGGGCTCGTGCACGCCGAGATCTCTCCCGAGGAGTTCAAGCGCGTCGGCGGCCCGCTGGAGATCCTGCAGCTCTGGGTGAACTTGCCGCCGAAGCTCAAGATGACGCCGCCACGCTACGTCGGCCTGCAGCGCGACGAGATCCCCGCGATCGCGACGCCCGACGGCAAAGGCATCGTCCATCTCGTGTCCGGCCGCTGGAACGGCCGCGACGGCGCGATGCGGCCGCTCTACGACGTGTTCCTGGGCTGGGTAGACCTCGCCGCGGGCGGGCGTGTCTCGTTCGAAGGGCTCGCGGGCCGCAACGTGTTCCTCTACGTGGTGCGCGGCTCGATCAGGATCGCCGGCGCGCAAGCGCCGCACTATCAGTTGGTGGAGCTCTCCGACGATGGCGACACGGTCGACATCGAAGCCGAGACCGACACCGTGCTGCTGTTCGGCCACGCGGAGCCGATCGGCGCGCCCGTGGTGTCCTACGGCCCGTTCGTCATGAACACGCGCGACGAGATCGTGCAGGCGATCCGCGACTACGAGGCCGGCAAGTTCAACGCGATCCCGGCCGGCCGAGTCGCGTAAGGCTCACGAGCGGCGCGTCGAGGTGATCCGCAACGTCGTCTTCGACCTGGGCGGCGTGCTGATCCGCTGGCGCCCGCAGGAGTTGATCGACGCGTTCTACGCGGACGCGGACCTGCGCGATGCGCTGCGCAGGGAAGCGTTCCAACATCCGGACTGGATCGAGCTCGACCGCGGCACGATCGACGAAGCGACGGCAGCTGCGCGCTTCGCGGCGCGCCTCGGCCGTCCGCCGCGCGAGCTCGAGGCGTTGTTCGAGCGCGTGCGCGACTCGCTGCAGCCGGTGCCCGAGGCAGTCGAGATCGTGCGCGGACTGCGCACGCGCGGCGGCCTGTCGCTGTACGTATTGTCGAACATCGCCGAGCCGATCTTCCGCCACATCGAGGCGCGCAACGACTTCTTCGCGCTGTTCGACGGCGTCGTCATCTCGGGCGCGATCAAGCTCGTGAAGCCCGAGCCCGCGATTTTCGAGCACTTGACGCAGCGTTTTTCGATCGCGCCGCGCGAGACCGCGTTCATCGACGACCTGCCCGCCAACATTGCGGTGGCGCGCGAGCTCGGGTTCGCGGCGATCCGCTTCGAGAGCGTGGAGCAGTGCGAGCGCGATCTCGGCGAGGTCCTCCGCCGAGGGCCTGAGGCGGCGCGCCGCTAGCCGCGGACTTCCGGCGGCGCGCGTCGTCGTGGCACAGTGGGGCGAGCCGATGGCCGGAGATAGCCATCCCGATGTGCAGGATCTCTGCCTCTGTCGTTCTGTTCGCGATCTCGCTGTCTGCCGTCGCGCAGCAAGCGACGCCGGGCCTCGGCGAGTACCTCAGAGACCACTGGTGGGGTCTGTCGCGGGACGAAGTCGTCTCATTGTTCGACGCCGAGGCCGTGCCGGACCTCGTGGCGATGCTCCACTCCGAAACGCCGTACTGCGGCGCGGTCGTGGGCATGCTGGTCATCGTCGGCGACGAGCGCGCGGTTGATGCGTTGATCGCGTTCGTGGAGACGCCGTTCGCGGATCCCGCTCTCGCGAACGTGTACGAAAGTGCACGCGGAGCCGCGATCGGCGGTCTGGGCGAGTTGGTCCGCCGTATCGGCAGCGAGCGCGCGTTGACCTATCTCGTCGACGGATTGACTCCCGACGTGTGGAATAGGCGCAATGTTCGGGGCGTGGCCGGGTGGACGAAGGTGTATGAAGAGTACGACTTGCTGCTCAGCGAGTACGCAATCCACGGGCTTGCCTATTCGGGCGATGCCCGCGCCGGCGAGGCTCTGAGGTCCTTGCAACGATCGCCGACTCCGGAGCAGTCGCGCCTTCGTAAGGGGCTCGACAAAACGCTCGAGGATTGGCTCGAAATCCACCGGCGCCGCGCCGCCGAGCCGCCTTCCGAAGGGCTCGAGCCCGGAAAATAGGGACGGTTGCTTTTCAACCCGCTAGTGGCCGAAAAGACTCCGCGCGAGTCCTGGTGACGCGCTAGCGTTTTTTCGCGGGCTTCTCGGGCGGCACGCCAAGCGGCGAATCCAGCAACGCCATCGCGGCGTCACACACCGAGTCGACTTGCTCCGCGTCGTCGTACGCGAGACGCGTGGCGAAGATACCGCTGATCAAGAGCGTGAGGGCGTCGCCGAGCCGCTGCGGCTCCTTCGCGCCCATCTCGGCGCAGAGCTCGCGCAAGCGTCGATTCACTTCGAGCTTGTGGTTGCGGATGACTGCTTTCGCGGGATGATCCGCCTCCACGATCTCGACCGCGGCGTTGCTGACGGGGCAGCCGCGCTGCGCTGCGTCGCAACCGAGCTGCTCGCGAATCCCGTCGAACAGCGCCTCGAGCTGCTTGCGCGGTTTGCCCGCGTACGGCGCGATGACGGAGTCCCACCACTCGAACACGCACTTCGAGTGCTCCTGCAAGACTTCGACGATGAGCTCGTCCTTCGACGAGAACACTCGATAGAGCGTGACCTTGGTGGTGTCGGCCTCCGCGGCGATCGCGTCCACGCTGACGCCGCGAATTCCGTATCGATAAAAAAGATTCTTCGCCGCTTCGAAGATGCGGTCGCGAGCGCAGCTGTCGGTGGTGCACTTCGGGACCTTGTCCGCGAACGGCGGGGTGACACGAGTATGCGTTTCGGGTGTTGACATGTTACTTACCGGTAAGTATCCTGCCACGTAACTGAACGGTATAGTAACACATGAACTCAGCTCAAACGATCCCCGTCCGGCCCCTCCAGGAATCTTCGGCAGAGACCGGCCATATCGACGCTAACCCATTGATCAGGGAGGTCACTTCCATGCGTATCGTTTATCGCCTTTTGCCGGCTCTGACCGTCGCTTTCATTCTTGCCGGCCTCGGTGCGCTGCTCGCCGGGTGCAGCCCCGGCGAGGCAAAGAGCGCTGCCGCGCCCGCTCCGGAGGTTACGACCGCGGAAGTCGCCGTGCGCGACCTGCGCGAGTCGGCCGACTTCACGGGCCGCCTCGAGGCCGTCGACAGCGTCGAGGTCCGCGCCCGGGTGGGCGGCTACGTCGAGTCGGTGAGCTTCGCCGAGGGCGGCCGCGTGGCGCGCGGCGACCTGCTGTTCCAGATCGACCCGCGGCCGTTCAAGGCCGAGGTGGATCGCCTGACGGCCGAGCGCGAGCGCGCCAAGGCGGAACGCGAGCTCGCACATTTGTACAGCGATCGCGGGGAGCGCCTGCTTGCGCGCAACGCAACCTCGCGCGAGGAGTACGAGCAGGTCGCGGCAGACGCGGCCGTCGCCGAGTCGAAGCTCGCGGCGGTGCAGGCCGCGCTCGAGGCCGCGCAGCTGAACTTGTCGTTCACGCGAGTCACGGCGCCGATCGCGGGCCGCGTGTCGCGCAAGATCGTCACGGCCGGGAATCTCGTGGATAGCTCGACCCTACTGACTACGCTCGTGTCCGACGATCCCGTCCACGTCTATTTCGACATCGACGAGCATGCGTACCTCGAGCAAGTGAGCGCGCAGCGCACGGGCGGGGAGCCGGTCGAGGCTTACGTGGGGCTGATCAACGAGACGGGCTATCCGCACGCCGCGCGGCTCGACTTCGTCGACAACCAGGTGGACCCCGCGCACGGCACGATCCGCGCACGGGCGGTGCTCGACAACGCCGACGGCCGGTTCACGCCGGGACTGTTCGCGCGGCTGAAGCTCGTGAGCCCGCAGCGCTATCGCGCGGCGCTCGTCGACGACCGCGCGGTCGGCACGGACCTCGGGCGCAAGTTCGTGTTCGTCGTCGACGCCGACAACGTCGTGCAATACCGATCGATCGAGACCGGCCGCACCGTCGCGGGGCTCCGCGTCGTGAAGAGCGGGCTCGACACCGGCGACGTGGTGATCGTCAACGGCCTGCAGCGGGTGCGGCCGGGCGTGACGGTGGCTCCGACCCGCGTCGCGATGGAACGCGACGTGCCGGCGGAATCGCTGGCGCGGTTTATCGCGGCGCCGCCCGGTGAGACTGAGGTCGCGGGCGTGAGCCCGACGACTGGCTCGTACGGCGGGTTCTGAGCGCGCCGCAACTCATGCCAACTTTCTCGGGGAGAGATTCATGGAATTCTCACAGTTTTTCGTAAAGCGGCCGATTTTCGCCGGCGTCTTGTCGGCGATTATTTTCATCGGCGGCGCCTTGTCGCTGCGGCTCTTGCCGATCAGCGAGTATCCGGAAGTCGTGCCGCCCACCGTGGTGGTGCGAGCGACCTATCCCGGCGCCAACACGCAGGTCATCGCTGAGACCGTGGCCGCGCCGCTCGAGCAGGCGCTCAACGGCGTCGAGAACATGCTCTACACGTCGTCGACGTCGACGGCTGACGGCCTGATGACGCTGACGGTTACGTTCGCGCTCGGCACCGACCTCGACAAGTCGCAACAGCTCGTGCAGAACCGCGTGAACCGCACGCTGCCGAAGCTCCCCGACGTCACGCAGCGGCTCGGCGTCGTCACCGAGAAGGCCACGCCGGACCTCACGCTGGTCGTGCACCTCGTGTCGCCCGACCACCGCTACGACATGCTGTACCTCGCGAACTACGCGAACCTGCACGTGCGCGACGAGCTCGCGCGCATCGACGGCGTAGGCGAAGCGCGCGTGTTCGGCGCCGGCGAATACGCGATGCGGATCTGGCTCGACCCGGAGAAGGTCGCGGCGCTCAATCTCACGGCGAGCGACGTGGTGCGCAAGGTCCGCGAGCAGAACGTGCAAGTGGCTGCCGGCCAGCTCGGCGCGCCGCCCGAGGCGAACGCGGCCGACTTCCAGCTGCTCGTCGACACCCAGGGACGGCTCGTCGACGAGGAGCAGTTCGAGAACATCGTGGTGAAGGCCGGCGAGCACGGCCAGATCACGCGCTTGCGGGACATCGCGCGCGTGGAGCTCGGCGCGAGCACCTACGCGCTGCGCTCGCTGCTCGACAACGAGGAGGCCGCCGCGATCCCGATCTACCAGCGGCCCGGCAGCAACGCGATCCAGATCTCCGACGGCGTGCGGCAGCGGATGGCCGAGCTTTCGAAGGACTTCCCGCAGGGCCTCGACTACGAAATCGTCTACGACCCCACGATGTTCGTGCGCCAGTCGATCGACGCGGTGGTGCACACGCTGTTCGAGGCGCTGGCGCTCGTCGTGCTCGTGGTGCTGATGTTCCTCCAGACGTGGCGCGCGTCGCTGATTCCGCTCGCGGCCGTGCCCGTGTCGCTCGTCGGCACGTTGGCCGTCATGCACGGGTTAGGCTTCTCGCTGAACGCGCTGTCGCTGTTCGGTCTCGTGCTTGCGATCGGCATCGTGGTCGACGACGCGATCGTCGTGGTCGAGAACGTGGAGCGCAACATCGAGCGCGGCCTGTCGCCCGTCGACGCGGCGCGCGCCGCGATGCGCGAGGTCACGAGCCCGATCATCGCGACGGCGCTCGTGCTGATCGCGGTGTTCGTCCCGACGGCGTTCATCAGCGGCCTCACCGGCCAGTTCTACAGCCAGTTCGCGTTGACCATCGCGATCAGCACGGCGATCTCGGCGCTCAACTCGTTGACGTTGTCGCCGGCGCTGTCGGCGGTGCTCTTGAAGCCGCACGGCGCGCGGCCCGATCGGCTGCAGCGCGGCATCGACCTGGCCTTCGGCTGGCTGCTCCGGCCGTTCAACCGGCTGTTCGAATGGACGTCGCACCGCTACGTCGGAGTGACGGGGCGCGTGCTGCGCCGGTCGGGCATCGCCGTCGCGGTCTACGCGGGCCTCGTGGGCCTCACCGTGCTCGGCTTCGCGAGCGTGCCGGGCGGCTTCATCCCGCAGCAGGACAAGCAATACCTGATCGCGTACGCGCAGCTGCCCGAAGGGGCGACGCTCGATCGCACCGAAGCGGTGATCCGCCGCATGAACGAGATCATGCAGGCCGAGCCCGGCGTCGCGCACACGGTGTCGTTCCCCGGACTCTCGATCAACGGCTTCGTCAACACGCCGAACGCGGGCATCGCGTTCGCGGGCCTGTCGGACTTCTCGAAGGACGGCAAGCACGTCACGACGTCGGGGCGTTCTGCCTGGGAGATCGCAGCCGCGCTCAACAAGAAGCTCGGCGCGATCCAGGATGCCTACATCGCGGTGTTCCCGCCGCCGGCGGTCCAGGGGCTCGGCCAGATCGGTGGCTTCAAGCTGCAGATCGAGGACCGCTCGGGTCTCGGCTTCGACGCGCTATACACGGAGACGCAGAAGATCGTCGGCCGCGGCTGGCAGACGCCGTCGCTCGCGAACGTGTTCTCTGGCTTCCAGGTCAACGCGCCGCAGATTCGCGCGAACGTGGACCGCGACAAGGCGCAGGCGCAGGGCGTGGCGCTCACCGACCTCTTCGAGACGATGCAGGTCTACCTGGGCTCCCTCTACGTCAACGACTTCAACAAGTTCGGACGCACGTACCAGGTCAATGCGCAAGCCGACACGAGCTTCCGGCTCGAGCCCGACGACATCTTGCGTCTCAAGGTCCGCAACGCGGACGGCGAGATGGTGCCGCTAGGTTCGTTCGTGACGCTCGAGCAGAGCGCGGGTCCGAACCTCGTGATGCGCTACAACGGCTATCCAACGGCCGAGATCACGGGCGGCCCGGCGCCCGGGTTCTCGTCGGGCCAGGCGCAGGCCGCGATCGAGCAGATCGCGAAGGACGAGCTGCCGAACGGCATGTCGTTGGACTGGACCGAGCTCGCGTATCAGCAGTTGATCGCCGGCAACACGGCCGTGTGGATCTTCCCGCTGGTCGTGCTGCTCGCGTTCCTGGTGCTCGCCGCGCTCTACGAGAGCCTCGCGCTGCCGCTCGTGGTGATCTTGATCGTGCCGATGTGCCAATTGTCCGCGATCACGGGCGTGTGGCTCACGGGCGGCGACAACAACATCTTCACGCAAATCGGCTTGATCGTGCTCGTGGGCCTCGCGTGCAAGAACGCGATCTTGATCGTCGAGTTCGCGCGCACGCGCGAGGCGGCCGGCGCGAGCACCTGGGACGCACTGCTCGAGGCGTGCCGCTTGAGGCTGCGCCCGATCCTGATGACGTCGATCGCTTTCATCATGGGCGTGCTGCCGCTCGTGTACTCCACGGGCGCGGGCTCGGAGATGCGCAACGCGATGGGCGTCGCGGTGTTCGCCGGCATGCTCGGGGTCACGGTGTTCGGCCTGCTGCTGACGCCGGTGTTCTATTGGGTCGTGCGGCGGCTCACGGCCGCCGTGCAGTCGCGGCGCGCGCAGCCGGCACAGCCGGAAGCAAGCACGGCGTTGTTGCCGGGCTAAGCCGCAGAGGGAGTCAAGTCATGAACAAGCGATACACATTGCTCTTCACGCTGGCGCTCAGCGCCTGCGCCGTCGGGCCAGACTACCGCGCGCCGGAGACGCCGGCCGCGGAGTTCACGCAAGCGGCCGCGGCCGGCGTCGCCGAGCAGCCGTTCGAGGCCGCGTGGTGGGAGCAGTTCGGCGATCCCACGCTCGACGATCTGGTCGGGCGCGCGCTCGCGAGCGACCTTGATCTCAAGATCGCGGCCGCGCGCGTCGAGGAGTCGCGCGCGCTGCTCGGCGCCGCGCGGCGCGTGCGTTGGCCCGCCAGCGTCGCGACCGTGGAGCGCGACTACGCCAAGGGTCCGCAACCGCAATTCGGCGTCACCGATCGCGTGGAGAGCGACAGCTACGGCGCGGGCTTCAATACCATCTGGGAGCTCGATCTGTTCGGCCGCGTGCGCCGCGGCGTGCAGGCCGCCAGCGCCGACGCGGGGGCCGCGGAGGCCGACCTGCGCGACGCCCAAGTGCTGGTGGCCTCCGAGGTCGCGAGCACCTATCTCGAGCTGCGCGGCGCCCAGAAGAGGCTCGCGGTCGCTCGCGCGAACCGCGACAACCAGCGCGAGACGCTCGAGCTCACGCGCGTGCGGCTCGACCTAGGCCGCGGCAGCGAGCTCGACGTTGCGAGCGCGTCCGCGCGTCTGGCCGGGACCGAGGCGACGATCCCGCCGCTTGCCGCGATCGAGACCGTCGCGGCGCACCGGCTTGCGGTGCTGCTGGGCTTGCGGCCCGGCGCGCTCGACGACGAGGTTGCGCCGCGCGAGATCGCGCCGCATCTCACGACACTCGCGGTAGGCTCGCCCGCGGACCTGCTGCGCCGCCGGCCCGACGTTCGCGCCGCGGAGCGCGAGCTCGCCGCTGCGACCGCGCGGATCGGCGTTGCGAAGGCGGACCTGTTCCCGCGGCTCACGATCGGCGGGTTCATAGGCTTCATCGCGGGCGACGCCGCCGGTCTCGGCGAGTCGGCGAACCGCGCGTGGAGCGTCTCGCCCGTGCTGTCGTGGGGCGGCTTCGACTCGGGCGTGCGCGCGCGAGTCGGCGCGGCCGAGGCCCGCACCGACGGCGCGCTCGCCTCGTACGAGAGCACCGTGTTGCGCGCCATCGAGGAGACGGAGAACGCGTTCGTCGTCTACGGCCACGGCCGCGAACGGCTCACGTCCGTGGTCGAGCAGGCGACGGCGTCGCGGCGCGCCGCGGAGCTCGCGCGCGTGCAATACCGCGAGGGTGCGCTCGATTTCCTGCGGCTCCTCGACGCCGAGCGCACGCTGCTCCAGGCCGAGGACGAGGTCGCGACTGCCGAAACGGATCTCAACACGTCGGTCGTCGGCATCTACAAGGCGCTCGGCGGGGGCTGGGACCAGGGTGCCTGATCAATCTCGGGCGCCCGCGGTGAAGCAGGGCGCCCGAACAATCGAACGATCATCGAGAGGAGTATCGCCATGACGAACAACGAAGCATTTTCCGTCGCGAGCCGCGACGAATTCGAGCGTCGGGTGCTGCAAGCGCAGACGCCGGTGCTCGTCGACTTCTCGGCCGAATGGTGCGGCCCGTGTCGCGCCATCGAGCCCACGATCCGGAACCTCGCAGCCGAGTATGCGGACCGGCTCGCGGTCGCGAAGGTCGACATCGACGAGCAGGCCGCCATCGCGGCCGAGTACCACGTGCGCTCGGTGCCCACGGTGATGCTGATCGCCGGCGGCGCCGTGCAGCAGGTGCTCGTGGGCTCGCGCTCGGCGCAAGACTACCGGACCGCAATCGACGCAGTGCTGCAGTAGCAGCAGCGGCATGCGTGGAGAGCAGGGATGCGCGCGGGGCCATGGATGGCCACTTTTGCAGTCGTTCTCGCCATCGCCGGCGGGAGCGCGGTCGCGTACGGCGCGGAGCGCGATGCGAGCGCCGAGCGCGATCGCGGTTGGACCGTCCACGTCGACAACGACCTCTTCGCGCTCACCGACCGGGATCGTGACTACACCGCGGGCGTCGCGTTCTCGCTAGGCGGCGGCGCCGCGCGCACGCGCGTGCCGTTCTTGTTCCGCGCGCTCGACGGTTTCGACGGCGCGCTCGCCGTCGGGCCCTTCGCGCCGCGAGGCCGCGACGAAGGGCGCGCGCTCGAAATCGGCTTGCTGCTGTTCACGCCGCAGGACTTGGCCGCATCGGCGCCGCTCTTCGACGACCGACCGTACGCGAGCCTCTTCTACGCGTCGAGCACGACGCTGCGGCACGACGAAGAGCGCGGCGTCGCGTATCAGACCTCGTTGACGCTCGGGCTCCTCGGGCTGCCGCTCGCGGGCGAGCTGCACAAGCGTGTGCACGACGCCTTCGGCAGCGTCGAGCCCCGCGGCTACGACCATCAGATCTCGGCCGGCGGCGAGCCCACCTTCCGTTACACGGCGTCGCGCTATCAGCTGCTCGCGGACGGCGCGCTCGAGGAGCGGCCCTACAGCGTGCGGCTCGGCACCGACGCGAGCTTGGGCTACGTGACCGAGATCAACTCGGAGATTGCCGTGCGGTGGGGCCGCACGCGGCTCGCGTGGTGGGAGTCGCCGCCGGGGTCGTCGGAGTACGCGGGCCATCCGCCGGTCCACGGGCCGCGCAACGGCCGCGGCGACCGCGTCGAGGTGCTGCTCGAGGCAGGCGCCAAGCTCCGGCTGCGGCTCTACAACGCCTTCCTCGAAGGGCAATTCCGCGAGAGCGACGTCGAGCTCGCGTTCGGCGACCTCAACCACGTGCTGCTCGAGACCTGGCTCGGCGTCACGACGGTGCTCAAGGGCCGCCTGAGCGTGAGCTACACGATCCGCCATCAAACGAAGGAGCTCGACACGGGCCGGGGCGCCCGCAGCTTCACGTGGGCGAGCATCGGCGTCGCGCAACAATTCTGACCCGAAAATAGGGACATGTTGCCTTTTTCGACGGCGCGGGCCGGCCTGCCGATCGCATCGACGAAAAAGGCAACATGTCCCTATTTTCCGGGCGGCGGGGCGGTGGCACATTAGCGGCATGCGCGCTTCGAGGTTGATCGTCGCCGTTGCCGCCTGCCTGCTTGCGGGTTTGGCGAGCGCGCAGTTCTGGCGCGAGCACGACGTGACGATCGACTCCGGTCCACCCGAGGCCGAGTTCCACATGGCGCGGCTCGCGTACGCCGCCGTGGGCTGCGCGGGCTCGAAGGGCACCTGCAATCCGTGGTGGGCCATCGACTATCCGGACGCGGAGGCGCATTTCCTGCCGGCCGTGGCCCGGATGACGCGCATCGAGGTCGCGGCCGACAGCCGGCACCTCCAACTCTCCGACGAGAGTCTGTTCGACTATCCGTGGTTGTTCCTGCAGCAACCGGGGCAGGGCAATTGGCACCCGGTCGGCAAGGACCTCGAGAACCTGCGCGAGTACCTGCTGCGCGGCGGGTTCCTGGTGGTCGACGATTTTCACGGCGAGGGCGAGTGGCGGTACTTCCAGGACGCCATCGCGGACGTGCTACCCGGCCGTCGCATCGTCGACATCCCCGAGGACGACGCGCTGATGCACATCCTGTTCGATCTCGACGAGCGCACCCAGATCCCGGGCGAACGGCATTTGTACCGAGGGATGGAAGGCCCGCCGCACTGGCGTGGCATCTACGACGACAAGGGCCGCCTCATGGTCGCGATGAATCACAACATCGACATGGGCGACGCGTGGGAGCACGCCGACGATCCGCGCTACCCCACCAAGATGACGGCGACGGCGTATCGGTTCGGAGTGAACTACGTCATCTACGCGATGACGCACTGAGGGCGCGCGCGGCCGGCGGCTACGGCGTGCGCGCGGCCGCGTCCTTCGCGACGCTCTCGGCCTCGCCCGAGTCGAGCTCGTCCGCGGCGGCGTCGCCGGGGCCCGTCTCTTCGTCGGCGGCGTCGGCGGCATCGGCGGCATCGGCCTGGTACTCGGCGTCCGGCTCGGCGCCCGCGTCGTAAGCGTCGGCGCGCCACTCGGCGCTCCAGTCCTCGAGCTCGTAACGATCGGACAACGGAAAGCTCGGTGGACGCGAGCTCGCGAGCCGCTTGTCGAACTCGATCTTGGTCGCGTAGCGCGGCTCGGTGGCCGTGAGCGAGCCGGCCGCGAGGCTGCCGTAGATGTTGAGCGTGCCGCTGCGCCGTGAATAGATGGTGCGGACCGCGAACTGGCGGCGCGCGTAGATCGACGCGTCTACGGTGAGGTCGCCGTCGCCGGTGAAGCTGGGCGGCGCGATCGCGACCGTGCGCTCGGCCACGAGCCCGAGGTAGTCGTCCGCCTCGTCGTCCACGCGCGGATCGCGCGCGTAGACGAGGTCGTCCTCGATCACGATGTCGTCGGGCGTGTAGACGAGGACGCGGCCGTCGACCGTGCCTTTGACGTGCAGCTCGGCCTCCTCGGCCCCGATCAGGTATTGCGCGCGCGCGTCGATCGGCACGCGCACCTCGGGGTCCGACGAGTCCAAGTACTGCCAGCCGAACGTCGCGTCGCCATAGAAGGTGATGCGCGCGTCGCGCTCGAAACGATGCACCTGCGCTTCGTCGACGTCGGCGCTGCCGGTCAGCGGCACGAGCCGCGACGGCAGAGCGATCCGGCGCACGTTCAATTCGACGCCCTCGGGGAACAAGCGGGCCCGGCTGAAGAAGCCGTCCGAGTCGAACGTGTGCGCGGCGAGCGTGACCTTGCCGTTGAACTTCGGCGGCGGGCCGGGGCCCGAGAACACCTTGATCTCGGTGTTCGAGTGGAACCGGCCATCGATCTGGTCGTCGTGGATCGCGACGTTCGGGCTCCAACGGTCGACGAACTGCGCGAAGCTCGAGAACGCGAGCCGCGCCATCCGCATCTCGGTCGACATCTTGCGGCCGTTCTGCTCGGTGCTGACCTCGACCACGAGGTGGTCCATGCCCATCGCACCGTCGGCCGGTACGCGGCGCAGCACCGCGCTGTATTCCTGGCCCGCGTCCTTCCATTTGACCGGGCGCTCGAGCTCGTCGAGCGAGCCGGTCCACGCGGCAAAGCGGCGCTCGAGCCGCGCGCGCTGGTTGCCTTCGATCGGCGTGCCGGGCTTCCTCCGCTCGGTCGTGCTCGCGGCGACGGCCGCGCGCGGCGGCTCGACGGCGTCGGGTGCGGGCGGTGACTCGGCGACGTGGGTCTCGGGCTCGGCGGGCGCCGGGCTCGCCAAGGACTTGGGCACGACGTTCTCGGCCGCCGCGACCGGGGGCTCCCGTGCGGGCGGAAGAGGGCGGTTTTCGGCGGCCGGCGTCGGCTCCGGCGGCGCGGGCTTAGCCGGTCGTTGCTCCGCGGGCGTGAGCAGCGTGCGCGGCGGCTCGGACACGTTCGCCGTCACCTCGACGGGCTCCGCCGCGGCGGCCGCAGCCTCGCCGCCGCGCTGCGGCTCGGCGTTGGGCGCGTCGTCGCTCGTCGTGGCCGGCCCGGACGCGGCCGAGCGCATGCCGTCGAGCACCAGCTCCGCGTTGATGATCGTGAGCCGGCTCGGCTCGGATTCGACCGGGGGGTGAGCGAGGCGCAGCACGAGCAGCAACGCGATTCCGCCGTGCAGCAGCACGGACAACGTGGTAGCGCGCGCCGTCGAGCGGGTCACAACCGGACGTCTCCCGAGCCTCGCCGCAGCTCACCCGTGCTGCTGGCGGACTCCGCCGTCGGACACCTCGAAGGATGCGCGGGTCGTGCCCCCGAGTAAATGGGCGCGTGGATCAAGGGTCTGACGCCGGGGTCAGACCCTCGTCTGACCCCGGGGTCTGACCCTAATTCGGTGCAGGTTACGGCGCTTCGCGGTAGGCGGCTTGGATGGCCTGGTTGATGCGGCCCGTCGGCGCGCCGTTCGCGGGGGCGAGGTCGGCGAACTCCATCGCGAGCGTGGGCGCAAGCTTGGCCTGCGTCGCCTCGAGCGTGGCGCCGCCGCGCTTCTCGGCGGCGACGCGCATCTGCACGGTGCTCAGGTAGCCGCGGTAGCGGCGAATGTACGACGTGTCGATGAGCTTGCCGTGCGCCGGCACGACCACGACCGGCTGCAGCGCTTCGTACTCGACGAGATTCGCGAGCCACTTCTTGATGCTGCCGCTCGGGCCGCTCACTGCCGGGAACACGGGCATCACGGTGTCGCCGGTGAACAGGATCTTGTCCTCGACGACGAAGAACGCGGTGTCGCCGCGTGTGTGGTTCGGCCCGACGCCGAAGAGTTTCACGTGCAGCCCGCCCAAGTCGAGCGTGATCGCGTCGTCGAACAGCACGTCGGCGGGGCGGAAGGCCGCGCCGTCGAGCAACTCCTTGGCGGCCGGCGAGAAGCCCTTGAACTGCTCGATCGTCCTCGCGCCGTCCTCGTCGTCCTCGACCTGCTGGCCGCGCCAGCGAAGCATCTTCGCGCTGGGCGGAAATCCGTTGGCGCCCAAGTCGTGCTCCGGGTGGAAGTGCGTCGCCGCCACGTAGAAATCGGTGTTCTTGCTGACCTTGCGCGCCTCGCCGAGCAGGATCTCGCCGTTGCGGTTCCCCATGCCGGTGTCGATGACGAGCGTGGCCTTGCTGCCCGCGACGATGCCGCTGTTGGTCACGAACGCGCGGTCCTCGTCGAGGATCACGTAGACGTGCTCCGCCACCTTGGTCCGCGCGTCCTGCTTGAAGAGCGGCGGGCTCGTCACGGCCGGCGCCTGCGCGGCGGCGCCGAACGCGAGGCACGCGGCGGCGGTCGCGACGGCGACGCGGCGCCAGCGGACGATGAGGGATAGCGGGTCGGTGGGACGCATCGGGCAGATCCTCGGGCTTCGGACTACCGCGCGAATCTAACCGCGCCGGCACTCCCTAGGGAAGATGCAGCCTCGGCAAGTCGTTCGGCGTCGCCCGCGACGCGGCGCAGCCGCCGCTAAGCCCGCCTCTTGGCACGCGCCGCTTACGAACAAGCCCGCGTCGATGATCGCGTTGTATTCCTCGCGCAGCGCTTCCGCGCCGCGAACATGTAGCCGAACGCGACGCCGCCCGTGTCGGTGGCGCGCTGCACGCGCGGGCCGAAGCCGTCGAGCCGCTCGAGCACGTATTGCTCCCGACCGATGCCCTTGCCGTAGTCGCCGTCGCTGACGACAAATCGATGATCTCGCTTCCAGGGGCGCGACTACCGCCTCACCGACGTACACGGTAAAGTCGTGCACGGGGTTCTGGCCTAGCGCCACACGCCCGCGGCCTGGAGGCCCTCGAGCAGCGACGATGCAGGACTTCATCTATTTCCTCGGGCGCTTCCACGTGCTCGCGCTGCACCTGCCGATCGCGTTGATTTTGGTGGGCGTGCTGCTCGATTGGGTCGCGCGCCGTGACCGCTATCGGCAACTCTCGGCCACCGCGCCGTTTCTCTGGGGCGCGGCAGCGCTGTCCGCCGTGTTAACGGTCGCACTCGGCTACATGCACTTCGCCGAGGGCGGGTTCGCCGGACCCACCGCGAGCGCGCACCGGTTTTTCGGCACCACCGTCGCGGTGCTCTGTGTCATGGTCTGGTGGCTCAGCGCCCGCCGCCCGATGCTCTATCGCACGATCAACGTCGTCACCGGCCTCGTCCTGCTGCTGCTCGTGACGATGGCCGGTCATCTCGGCGGCAATCTCACGCACGGCGAGAGCTTCCTCTGGCAATACGCGCCCGGGCCGCTGAAGGCGCTCGGCGGCGGCGCGCTGCGCCGGCCCGGCGCCGCGACCGTCGTAGTTGACCCGACGCGCGTGTCCGCCGTCGGCGGGCCGGCCGTGTCGCCGGAAGTGCCGCCGGTTTCGGCCGATCCGGAGCTCGTCGACCGTTTGTACCGCTCGGGCTTCCTCGTCCGCCAGGTGTCGCAATCCGACGCGCACCTCGTGGTGAGCGTCTACTCGCCGGGCGCGCGCGTCGTGGCCCAGTTCATGGCGCTGCTCGAGACGGCGGCCGACCAGATCGTCGAGCTCAACTTGCAAGACGCAGGCTTGGACGACAACGAGCTCGCGAACTTGTCGCACTTCACCGAGCTCAGGCGGCTGCGCTTGAGCCGCAACGACCTCACCGACAAGACGGTCGCCGCATTCGCGAGCATGCCGTACCTCGAGCGGCTCAACCTCTACGCGAACCGCGGTGTCACCGACGCGAGCGTCGAGCCGCTCGCGCAGATTGCGTCGCTGCGCCGGCTGGACGTCTGGCGCACGGGTATCACCGAGGCCGGCATCGCGCGCCTGCGCGAGCTCCGCCCCGACCTCGAGATCCAGGACGAGACCGCGACCGTCATCTATCCGATCGAGCCGCCACCGAACGGCGCGCGCTGAGACCGCGGTTCTGGCCGCGCCGCGCGCGCGTCAGCGTCGCGCCCAGAGCTCGGGGTTTGCGGCGACCCACTCGTCGGCGGGCTTGCTCCACGACGGATGCACGGCGAAGACGCGCGCGCTCGGCCCGAGCTTGCTCGCGACGGCGTTCGCCTGTTCGCGCGTCGACGCCCACCCGATGACGAAGCGCCGCCCGTCCTCGGTCTCGAACACCGCGGCCGGGACGGCGGGGACGTTCAGCGTCTCGGCGATCGGCCGCAATTCGCGTCCTGCAATTGCGGCACTCACGCCATCCATGGCGATCGCCGCGAACGGCGCGGCCCCGACGCGCCACGGCGCGTCGCCGGCGACACTCGGCTTGCGCGCCATCATCAGGTCGGCGTCGGTGGCGGCCACACCTTTCTTCTGTGCGGCGGCCGCGCCCAACTCCGCGAGGAGCGGTTCGTTGCGCGCGTAGGCTCGCGCCACGCGGTCGACGTCCTCCTGCGAGGCGTACATGTTGAGCCAGACGACCCGCGTGGGTGCGTCGACCGACTCGAGCGCGAGATAGCTGTTCGGCGCCGACAAACGGACGCAGATCTCGGCGAGCCGCTCCTCGATCGCGGAGTAGTCGGCCTCGCGGCCGGGCTCGATGTGTTCGATCACGATCTGCAGGATCGAAGGCGTGCGGTCCGCTCGCCTGAAGCGCATCACGAAGCGATCGGTGCGGCCGTGCACCGCGTGGTCGAACACGGAGAGCGTGCGGTCGTCGGCCGGGTTGCGCAGCGCGTCGCTCTCCGCTTCGAGCTCGAAGCCGGCCGCGGCGAAGTCGCGGCGCACCACTGCCGCGTCGATCCGATGAGTCGCGTGCGCGGATTCGTGTGGGTCGGCGCCCGGCGCGGCGTCGTGGTCGACCACGCCGACGACGCCGCCGGGCGCGAGCGCCGCGTACAGCGACTCGAGCAGCGCCTGCCGGTCGACCGGACCCCAGTCGACCTTCGGGTCGTACCAGTACGTGTCGTGGTAGACCATCGACATGAGCACGGCGTCGAGGCTGCCCGGCGCCAGCGCGATGCCGTTGTGCGTCACGAACAGCTGCTCCGTGTTCGGCAGGCGGTCGCCGCCGTAGCGCCGCTCGAAGTCTTGCGGCGCGAGCGCCGTGCGCGCGCCGGGGTGGTTGTGCGCGATCACGTGACCCGTGGGCCCGACGACGCGCGCGAGGAGCTCGGCGTAGTAGCCGGCCGCCGCGTTCATGTCGAGCACGCGCATGCCGCGAGCTATGCCGAGGAACTCGAGCACCTCGGCGGGCTTGCTGCTCGGATCGCGGTCGCGATCCGCGGCGAGGCGCTCGGGGCTGGTCACAGCGGATTCAATGACGGCGCGATCGACAGTGAAGCGCGCGGGGAGTGATGGCGGTGCGGTGTCGCAGGCCGCCGCGAGCGCGAGCAGCATCGCGATCGCGCCGGGGACCGGCACCGTGCGCGTGCCGGTCCCCGACACCAAGACGCCGCTCAGGCCAGGGCTTTGCCGAACAACACGAGCAAGCGGCTCCACGCCTTCTCTGCCGCCTCCATGTTGTAGACCTGGGAATCGGGCGGACACCAGCCGTGCTGCGAGCCCTTGTAGACCTCGATCTCCGCGGGGAGCTTGGCCTTGTCGAACTCCGTGCGCAGCACGTTCTTCGCCTCGGGGTCGCGCATGTCGTCGTTGTCGGCGATCGCGATCAGGAATTGCGCCTTCATCTGCGGGATGAGCGCCGCCGGGTTGTTGTCGTCCTTCGACACGAGGCCGCCGCCGTGAAACGTCGCGGCCGCGCCGACGCGCGTCGGCACCGCGGCCGCCGTGCGCATGACGATCGGGCCGCCCATGCAGTAGCCCGTGGTGCCGATCTTCTTGCGCTTGTCGACCGCGGCTTGCTGATCGAGCCAACCGATGAACGCCTTCGCGTCGGTGACGTGCGTCGTCGGGTTGAGCCCTTGCGCGAGCTGGCCCACGGCGGTGCGCACGGCGGGGTCGCCGAAGCTCGCACCCTCGGCCACCACCGGCGCCTTCTTGCCGCGGTAGAACGGATTCACCACGAGCACCGAGTAGCCGGACTCGGCGAGCCGCTTGCCCATCGTGCGGAACGCGGGCCTTAGACCCAAGATGTCGGGCCAGATCAGCACGCCGGCGGCGGCGCCGCTCGACGGGTGCACGAAGTAGGCGTCCGCCGTGCCGTCCGGCGTCTTGATGTTCACGTCGGATTCCGTGACCGTGACCGCGTTCGCGACTTGCGGCAGCAGCATCGCGAGGCTCACGCCCGCGGCGAGCGTGCCGAGCTCACGTCGCGTGACGCTCTTGCGGGCCAGGAATTCTTTCAGGTCGTCGTCGTAATGGTCTTGGTCGCACATTGTCGTAGTTCTCCTCCCGTGGTGGCGCGCCGCCGGCAGCGCGGCGGGCACGGCAGACTATACCCATTCGCCGCACGCGCGGCAGGCCAAACCGACTCGTTCGGCCGGGTGCCGCGGCGTTGTGGGAGAGGAGCGCGCTTGCGCGACGGCATCGGCCTTCGGCTACCGCCGCGGTCGGCGGTGGTGCGCGACATCCGCGAGTGATCTAGGCGTGCCGGGCTCTAACGGATGAGGTCTGAGCCGCTTTTCGATGGAGCGGCAGGAGCCATCGCCACGAAGCCGCGAGGAGGCAGGCGACAAGCGCGACGACGTATTCCGACTCTACCGGGTGCCTGTTGAAGTAGACGAGCATCGATGCAGTGTAGAGAACACTGGCGTGGTTCACGTATTGCGCCAACCCGTCGGTGACGTTCGCTCGGTAGCGCGCAAATGTCCCGAGCAAACCGCCGAGGCCGATTGCGGCCAGGAGGAGGAACGCGCCGGACCTGTCGAGCACGACTTCCGCGACTCCAGCCTTCAGCAGCTCTGACATATGGTTGCACTCATCGCTGTTGCTTTTGTTTTGCGATGATTCGCACGGCGGGCGTCCGTGCTATCAGCTGCCGCCGATTCTAGCGCGCGTGTCGCCCCCCGGCGAAGGGCGGGCAAGGCGTTCCTGCGGCGACGTACCGGCGGTCAGGCGGGGAGCGGCCTGCAAGTCCCCGCGGACGATGTTGCCGGCCGATTCGCAGGGATTATGGTGAACGCTCGGCGTAAGCGGCTCGCCGGTGCAGAACGCTCGAGCGTGCGGGGCCGTCGCCGCGCGATCTCAGCGCGGCGGCGATCCACGCTGCGTCGCGCGCTGCGCGGCCCGTGTGATCGCGGCCCAGTCGCGTCGCGCGATCGCGGCGCGTGGCGCGATCCAAGAGCCGCCGACGCAAACGACGTTCGGGCGCGCGAGATATGCCGCGGCCGTGTCCTCCGTGATGCCGCCCGTGGGGCAGAAGCGTGCGTCGGGGAACGGACCTGCGAGCGCGTCGAGTGCGGCGATGCCGCCCGCGGCCGCGGCCGGAAAAAATTTGAAGTGCTCGTGGTCGAACGCCGCCGCCTGCATGAGCTCGGAGGCAGTCGCGACGGCCGGCAGAAACGGAAGCGCGCCGCCGGCCGCGGCCTCGAGCAGCTCGCGCGTGGCGCCCGGCGACACCGCGAAGGTCGCGCCTGCGCGGGCCGCGGCCGCGAGGTCCGTGCGCGTCAGCACGGTGCCGGCCGCGACCACGAAGCCGGGTACGTGCGTTGCGATGCGCTCGATCGCCGGCAGGCCCGCCGGCGTCCGCAGCGTGATCTCTGCGATGCCGATGCCGCCCTCGGCGAGCGCCTTCGCAACGTCGATCGCGAGCGCCGGGTCGTCGATCGTGACGACGGGCAGCACCGGAGAGAGGGCGAGCAGCTCGCGCATGGTCGTCATTGGACCGATCGCCGTGTCAGCGCCGCACCGCGAAGCCCTGCCCGGCGACGAGCGCGTCGACGTCGGCGGCCGTCGCGAGGTTCGCGTCGCCCGGGATCGAGTGCTTGAGGCACGACGCGGCCACCGCGAACGCGAGCGCGTCGCGTGCGTCGCGGCCTTCGGCCATCGCGTGCAGCAGGCCCGCCGCGAACGCGTCGCCGCTACCGATCCGGTCGACGATGCCCGCGATCGCGCGCGGCTCGGCGTCGACGATCCCGCCACGGTCGGCGCCGCGGTCGGCGCAGCGGCCGCCGAGCAGGTGCCGGTCGACGTCGTGCTCGACGCGGGTGCCGGTGGCGATGCGCTCGAGATTCTTGAAGCGTGTGAAGGCCGCGGCCGCGAGCGCCGCGAACGGGTCTTGCGCGGCCGCGACCGGCTTCTCGTCCGGCAGCAGCATCGCGAGCATGCGCTCGTCGGCGAACAACAGATCGGCGAGCCCCGCGAGCTCGGTGAGGATCGCGACCGGATCGGAGTCCCACGCGGACCAGAGCTTCGCGCGGTAATTGCAGTCGAACGATACCCGCACGCCCTGCCGGCGCGCGGCCGAGAGCGCGACGCGCGCGAGCTCGGTGGAGCGGGGGCCCAACGCCGGTGTCACGCCGGACACGTGCAGCCAGTCGGCGCCGTCGAGAATGCGCGTCCAATCGAAGTCGCCCGCGCTCGCTCGCGCGAACGCCGAGTCGGCGCGATCGTAGGTGACGTCGCTCGGCCGCAGCCCGGCGCCGGGCGTGAGAAAGTACAGCCCCATGCGGCCGGGGCGGGCGAGCACGTGAGTCGTGTCGACGCGGTGGCGGCGCAGCTCGCCCGTGCAAGCCTCGCCAAGGGGGCCGTCCGGCACGGCGCTCACGACGGCGGCCTCGTGGCCGAAGCACACCAGCGACACCGCGACGTTGGCCTCGGCCCCGCCGCACCACACATCGAGCGCCGCCGATTGCAGCAGCAGCTCGCGCCGCGGCGCCGTGAGCCGTAACAGCAACTCCCCGACACAGACGAACCTCATACGCCCCAATACCCCCGACCGCACCTGAGTTGTGTCACGCTAGCGAAAACACCCGACGGAGTCACTCACGCCGGTTCGCCCCGCGCTCCGGCTGCGCTGCGCGTAACGGCTGCGGTCGCACCTCGCAAGGGGCTTCCCGAGACCCTCGCGGCACATGGCCGCGAATGGCATCCTGCAATCGCGGCACTCCCGCCATCCATGGCGGTCGGATGTGCCGCGCGGAGCCCCAGGGATGGTCTTCCGGCGTGTCTCGGGAAGCCCCTTGCGAGGTGCGACCGCAGCCCTGCGATGTGCGGCAAGAGCGCAGCAGGGAACCGCGATGCCAAGGGCTTGACAGGGATAAATGGTAGCGGTACCAATGGCGGAAATCATAGAGGGAGCACGCGTTGGCGTCGAACGGCGTTGAGGCCGCTGCACTATTGCCCGAGGACTGGCGCGCCGGCGCGTTCGTCGGCCGCGTCGAGACCCGGACGGGTCCGACTCCCGTGTTGTTGCGGGGTGGCGCGCTGCTCGACGTGAGCCGGGCCGCGCCGACCGTGTCGGCCCTGCTCGAGCGCGGTGACCTCGCGACCGTCGGCGGAAGCGACTTGGGCGCCCTCGAGTCGGCCACGCGAGGCGGTGCGCTGCTCGCGCCGGTCGACCTCCAGTGCATCAAGGCCGCCGGCGTGACCTTCGCCGTATCGGCGATCGAGCGCGTGATCGAGGAGCGGGTGCGCGGCGACGCGCGCGCGGCGGGGGCCGTGCGCGACAAGCTCGAAGCCCGGGTCGGCGTTGGGCTGCGCTCGGTCGTGCCGGGCTCGCCCGAGGCGGCGGAGCTCAAGGCGCTGCTGATCGCGGAGGGCCTCTGGTCGCAATACCTCGAGGTCGCGATCGGGCCGGACGCCGAGATCTTCACGAAGGCGCCGGTGCTGTCGGCGGTGGGCGCGGGGGCCGCGATCGGCATCCGCTCCGATTCGAGCTGGAATAACCCTGAGCCGGAGATCGTGCTCGTGGTGAACTCGCGCGGCTTGGCCGTAGGCGCCACGCTCGGCAACGACGTCAACCTGCGCGACTTCGAGGGTCGCAGCGCGCTCCTGCTCGGCAAGGCGAAGGACAACAACGCGTCGTGCGCGCTCGGGCCGTTCATCCGGCTGTTCGACGCCACGTTCACGATGGACGACGTTCGGCAAGCGCAGCTCGGCATTACGATCGAGGGGCCGGAGGGTTATACGTTGAACGGCCGCTCCTCGATGCGCGAGATCAGCCGCGATCCGGAGACGCTCGTGGCGCACGCGCTCTCGGAGCACCAATACCCCGATGGCTTCGCGCTGTTCTTGGGCACGTTGTTCGCGCCCATCCAGGACCGCGACGAGCCCGGCCGCGGCTTCACGCACAAGGTCGGCGACGTCGTGCGGATCACGAGCCCCAAGCTCGGCACGCTCGTGAACACGGTCACCACGTCGAGGCTCGCGCCGCCGTGGACGATGGGCGTGGGCGCGCTGATGGCGAACCTCGCGGGTCGCGGCCTGCTCGCGGCGGGGGTGCGATGAGCGCCGCGCGCCTCACCCATTTCATCGGCGGCGAGACGGTCGCTGCCGAGACGCGCCTCTCGAGCCTCAACCCGTCCGATCTGGACGACGTGGTCGCCACGTTCCCGGACGGCGGCGCGAAGGAGGTCGGCGCCGCGGTCGAGCGCGCGCGCGCCGCGTTCCCCGCGTGGTCAGGCGCGTCGCCCGAGGTTCGCTCCGACCTGCTCGACAAGGTCGGCGCCACGATCGTGCAGCGCTCCGCCGCGCTCGCGGAGCTCCTCGCGCGCGAGGAGGGCAAGACGCTCGCCGAGGCCACGGGCGAGGTCATGCGCGCGGCGCGGATCTTCAAGTACTTCGCCGGCGAGGCGCTGCGCCGCCACGGCCAAGCGCTCGAGTCCACGCGGCCAGGCATCGACGTGACCACGCATCGCGAGGCCGTCGGCGTCTTCGGGCTCATCACGCCGTGGAACTTTCCGATCGCGATCCCCGCGTGGAAGTCGGCGCCCGCGCTCGCGTTCGGCAACTGCGTGGTGCTGAAACCCGCGAACATCACGCCCGCGGTCGCGCACGCGCTGGCCGGTATCGTCCACGAATGCGGCGCGCCGCCCGGCGTATTCAACTTGGTGCTCGGAGCGAGCGGCGTCGGCGCCGCGCTCGTCGAGCATCCCGACGTCGACGGCATCTCGTTCACGGGCTCGCAGGGCGTGGGCGCCAAGGTCGCGCAGGGCGCGGTCGCGCGCCAGGCGCGCGTGCAGCTCGAGATGGGCGGCAAGAACCCCCTCGTGGTGCTCGACGACGCGGATCTCAACCGCGCGGTCGCGATTGCGCTCGACGGCGCGTTCTTTCAGACCGGCCAGCGCTGCACGGCGTCGAGCCGGATCATCGTGCAGGACGGCGTCCACGACCGGTTCGTCGCGGCGCTCGCGGAGCGGGCCGCTGCGCTCAAGGTCGGGCACGCGCTCGATCCCGCGACGCAGGTGGGACCGGCCTCGAGCGAAGCTCAGCTCGCGCAAAATTTGCGCTACATCAAGATCGCCACCGACGAGGGCGGCCGGCTCGTCACCGGCGGCGGCGCCGTCGAGCGCGCCACCCGCGGCTACTTCATGGCGCCGGCCGTCGTCGCCGACACGAGCCCCGCGATGCGGATCAACAACGAAGAGGTGTTCGGGCCGGTGGCGAGCGTCGTGCGGGCGAAGAGTTACGAGCACGCGCTCGAGATCGCGAACGGCGGCACGTTCGGCTTGTCCGCCGGTATCGTTACGACGTCGCTCAAAATAGCGCGGCACTTCCGCAGGAACGTGCGCGCGGGCATGGTGATGATCAATCTGCCGACCGCGGGCGTCGACCATCACGTGCCGTTCGGCGGCACGCGCCGCTCGAGCTACGGCGCGCGCGAGCAGGGGTTCGCCGCGGTCGAGTTCTATACTCAAACGAAGACGGTTTACATCGGAGACTAGGGGCTTGCCTACCACTTCCAAGGATTCGGACTCGAGGGCCATGTATCCGAGCTTGCGCGATCGCCGCGTGTTGATCACGGGCGGCGGCTCGGGGATCGGCGAATCGCTCGTCGAGGGATTCGCGAGGCAAGGCGCGCGCGTCGCGTTCGTCGACATCCTCGACGACGCGTCGAAGGCGCTCGTCGCGCGGCTCGGCGCGTCGAAGTGGCAGCCGCGGTTCGAGCACTGCGACTTGAAGGACGTACAAGCGCTGCGCGCGACGGTCGGCAAGTTCGAGGGCGAGCTCGGCGGCTTCGACGTGCTCGTGAACAACGCGGCCAACGACGACCGGCACGCGCTGCCCGACGTCACGCCGGAATACTGGGACGACCGCATCGCCGTGAACCTGCGGCACCTATTCTTCTGCGCGCAGGCCGTAGCGCCCGGGATGAAGAAGGCCGGCGGTGGCGTGATCCTGAACTTCGGCTCGATCTCGTGGCACGTGGCGCTGCCCGACATCGTGCTCTATCAAACCGCGAAGGCCGGCATCGAGGGCATGACGCGCGCGCTCGCTCGCGATCTCGGCGAGGCGAACATCCGCGTCAACACGATCGTGCCGGGCGGCGTGCGCACGCCGCGGCAGGAGCGGCTTTGGCACAACCCGGATGAAGAGGCGCGGATCATCGCGCAGCAGTGCCTGAAGCAGCGCGTGCTACCGGCCGACGTGACGGCGCTCGTGCTGTTTCTCGCCTCCGACGACGCGCGGATGTGCACCGGCCACAACTACTTCGTGGACGCGGGTTGGCGCTGAGTGGACCCGTGTCGACGTTGACGAGGGCCGTTCCCGAGGTGGCCTGCGAGGTGGGCGCGACGCTCGGCGAGGGGCCGTGCTGGTCGGCGGCGGAGCAGAAGCTCTGGTTCGTCGACATCAAGCAGAAGCGGATCCATCGCTTCGACCCGCAGTCTCGCGAGCTCAAGAGCTGGCCGGCGCCCGCGCCGCCCGGTTGGGTGTTCCCGTTGGTCGACGGCCGGCTCGTCACGGGGCTCAAGACGGGGCTGCACGTGCTCGACCCGCGCGCGCGGGAGTTCACCGCGCTCGAGCATCCCGAGCCGCATCTTCCCGGCAACCGGCTGAACGACGCGGCCGTCGACCGCGACGGCCGCATCTGGTTCGGCAGCATGGACGACGCCGAGGAAGCGCCGAGCGGCTGCGTCTACGTCTTCGACGGGCGGCGCACGACGCGCGCGCCCGTGGAGCCGTGCGCGATCACCAACGGCCCGGCGTTCTCGCCGGACGGGCGCACGCTGTATCACGTCGACACGCTCGGCGGAAAGATCCACGCGTTCGACGTCGGCGACGACGGCCGCGAGCTCGGCAACGCGCGGCTGTTCGCGTCGATCGATCCGAGCGTCGGGTTTCCCGACGGGCCCACCGTCGACAGCGCCGGCTGCGTGTGGATCGGCCTCTTCGGCGGTTGGGGCGTGCGGCGCTATTCGCCGCAGGGCACGCTGCTCGACTTCGTGCGCTTCCCCGTCGCGAACGTCACGAAGATCGCGTTCGGCGGCCGGGATCTGCGCACCGTGTACGCGACGACCGCGGCCAAGGGTTTGTCGGAGGCCGACCGCGCGGCGCAGCCGCACGCCGGCGACCTGTTCGCTTTTCGCACGGACGTGCCGGGCCTCGCGCTGCCGGCCATCCGGCTCGAGCACTGATCGGAGTCGCCAACATCACCGCAAGGACATAAGAAGAATGAGCAATGGGGGGGCTACGAGCATTGGAGCTCAAAACATGAAAGGGGGGGCGCCGATGAACCTGGGGTTCATCGTTGCAATCGTCGCCGTCGCCACGATCGGCGGCTTCATGTTTGGCTACGACAGCGGCGTCATCAACGGCACTCAGGAAGGGCTCGAGCGCGCGTTCGCGACCAGCAAGCTCGGCACCGGGTTCAACGTCGGCGCGCTCCTGCTCGGCTGCGCGGTGGGCGCATTCACGGCGGGACGAGTCTCCGACGTGCTTGGGCGGCGCGGCGTGATGCGCGTGGCCGCGGTGTTGTTCATCCTGAGCGCGCTCGGCGCGGGCGCGGCGGGAAGCTCGTTGCTGTTCGTGATCGCGAGGTTCATCGGCGGCGCGGGAGTGGGCGCGGCGAGCGTGCTGTCGCCCGCGTACATCAGCGAGGTCACGCCGGCCGGGATTCGCGGACGGCTGTCGAGCGTGCAGCAGATCATGATCATCACCGGCATCACGGGGGCGTTTCTCGTGAACTACGCGCTGGCGCATTGGGCGGGCAGCTCGCTCAGCCCTTTTTGGCTCGGGCTGCCGACCTGGCGCTGGATGTTCTGGGCGCAAGTGATCCCGTCGGCGATCTATTTCGTCGCGCTGCTGTTCATCCCAGAGAGCCCGCGGTTCCTCGTCGTGAAAGGCCGCGAGGCCGAGGCCGAACGCGTGCTCGCGCGGCTGTTTGGGGCCGTGGAAGCGAAGCGCAAGGTGGTGGAGATCCGCGCGTCGCTGGCGAAAGACCATCGTCCGAAGCTCGCCGATCTCAAGGATCCGGCCACGGGGCGAGTGCGCAAGCTCGTCTGGACCGGCATCGGGCTCGCAGTATTCCAGCAGCTCGTCGGCATCAACATCATCTACTACTACGGCTCGGTGCTGTGGCAGTCGGTGGGTTTCAGCGAGGACGACGCGCTCAAGATCAACGTGATCTCCGGCGTCGCGGGCATCGCCGCGTGTCTCGCGACGTTCTTCCTGATCGACCGGATCGGCCGCAAACCATTACTGCTAATCGGCTCGGCCGGCATGGCCGTGACGCTCACGGTGATCGCGGCAAGCTTCTCGACAGGTGCGCTCGTGAACGGCACGCTGCAACTCTCGTCGCACGCAGGTCTCGCGGCGTTGCTCGCCGCGAACGCCTACGTGATCTTCTTCAACGTGAGCTGGGGACCCGTGATGTGGGTAATGCTCGGCGAGATGTTCCCGAACCAGCTCCGCGGCTCGGGGCTCGCGGTGTCGGGGCTCGCGCAGTGGCTCGCGAATTTCGCGGTGAGCGCGAGCTTCCCGGCGCTCGCGGTCTCGATTGGGCTGGTCGTGACCTACGGCTTCTGCGCCGTGGCCGCCGTCGTCTCGTTCTTCTTCGTGCGCACGATGGTGCAAGAGACCCGCGGCATTGAGCTCGAGCAGATGCGCGCATGAAGAAATTGGGGACATGTTGGCTTTTCCGCCGATGACGAAATTGGGGACATGTTTGCTTTTTCGGCGAATGCGCCGACGGCGGGCGCATCCCGCGAAAAAGGCAACATGTCCCTATTTTCTGGCCGTTGCGGTGCTCGCGTGGGCGGGTGCGGCCGGTGCGGCGCCGCCCGCGTTGCTCGCGTCGCCGTTCCAGGACCACGCCGTGCTGCAGCGCGACCGGCCGATTGCGCTCTGGGGACGGGCGCCGCCGAACGAGATCGTGCGGGCGACGTTCGCCGGCCGCATGGTCGAGGCGCGCGCCGGTGCCGACGGCGCGTGGCATGCCGAGCTGCCCGCAACGCCGGCCGGCGGCCCGTTCGATCTCGACGTTCGCACGCGCAGCGGCGCGGCGCAGCAGCTGCGCGACGTGCTCGTCGGCGACGTGTGGCTCTGCTCGGGCCAGTCGAACATGGTGCTGCAGGTGCACCGCGCGCTCGACTCGCGCGCCGAGATCGCGGGCGCGTCCGACGACGGGATTCGACTGCTTACGGTCGCCAACGACACCAGCCTCGTGCCGCTCGACGACTTCAAGCGCGCCGTGGAGTGGCAGCCGGTGACGCCGGCTACTACGCGTGAGTTCTCCGCCGCCTGCTACTTCTTCGCGCGCGAGCTGCGCAAGACGCTCGACGTGCCGATGGGCCTGATCAATGCGTCCTGGGGCGGATCCGCGATCTCCACGTGGCTCGACGAGCGCACGCTGCAATCGCTCGGTGACGCGTACCGCGAGCCGCTCGCGCTGCTCGCCGCGTACCGCCAGGATCCCGCGCGCGGCGCAGTGCTCTGGGGTGAGCAGTGGCAGCGCTGGTGGCGCGCGCGAAGCGGCGACGCGGGCGGTGCCGAGCCATGGAACGCGAACCCGGACGCGAGCTGGAAACCCGTGCCGGCGTTCGGCCCGTGGGAGAAGTGGAGCGGCGCGGGCCTCGAGCAGTGGAACGGCATGGTCTGGTACCGCACGTCCGTGACGCTCGACGCCGCGCAAGCGGGGCAGGGCGCGCGCCTCGCGCTCGGAGCGGTGGACGAGGTCGACCAGACGTTCGTGAACGGCAAGCCCGTGGGCAACAACGCGAATGCGGGCGAGCAGCGCGTCTATCCGTTGGCGCGCGGCACGCTGCGTGCCGGAGAGAACACGATCGTCGTAAACGTGCTCGACACGTACGCCACCGGAGGTATGACCGGGCCCGCCGAGAGGCTCGCGCTCGAGCTCGACGACGGATCGAAGGTGCCGCTCGCGGGTCCGTGGCTCTACAAGCCCGTCGACGCGGGCTTGGGCTCCCCTCCGCGCACGCCGTGGGAGGCGACCGCGGGCGTCACCGCGATCGCGAATGCGATGATCGCGCCGCTCGGCGCGTACGGATTGCGCGGCGTGCTTTGGTATCAAGGCGAGTCCGACGTCGAGCGCGCCGCGACCTACGACACGTTGCTTGCGGCGCTAATGCGCGATTGGCGCCAGCAGTTCCGGTTCGAGCTGCCGTTCCTGATCGTGCAGCTCGCCAACTACGGCCGACCCAGCGCCACGCCGGTCGACAGCGGCTGGGCCGCCTTACGCGATGCGCAGCGCCGCGCCGTGGACCGCGACGGCAACGCCGCGCTCACCGTCGCGATCGACATCGGCGAGAGCACCGACATCCATCCTGCCAACAAGCAGGAGCTCGCCCGGCGCCTCGCGCGGGCGGCGCGGCATCTCGTCTACGGCGAGAAGCTCGCGCCGTCCGGTCCGCGGCCGCTCGCGGCGACGCGGGCAGGTGACGAGGTCACGGTGCGTTTCGGCGACGTGGACGGCGCGCTCGTCGCCTACAGCGCGGCTGGCCCGATCGCGTTCGAGCTCTGCGACGGCGCGCGCGAGCACTGCCGCTTCGTCGCCGCGAAGGCGAGCGGCGACAGGGTCGCGCTCGACCCGGCCGGCGGGCCGGCGGCCTACGTCCGCTATTGCTGGGCCGACAGTCCGGTCTGCAACTTGTACGACGCGTCGGGGTTGCCCGCCGGGCCGTTCGAGACGGCGGTCGAGTGACCGGCACGGTCGTCGACGCGCATCAGCCGGGGTAGGGCAGCTCGAGCCGCTCCGGTCCGAGGCGGTTCTCCGCGATAGCGCGAGCCACGCGTCCGATCACGTAGTACATGTTGCGGTGGTGTGCCGGGCGCCGGCCGAGCAGCGCTCGCAGCGCGTACTTCGCCATCCGGCCGCGCAGCCGCAGGAGCGTGCGCCTTCGGCTCACCGGGAAGCCGTGTCGTTGTCGAAAGAAGTATTCGTTGCGCCGCGTGTAGTACTCCACGACGTAGTTGGCCCGCGGCCGGTCCGCGCGCATGTGTCGCACCAACGACCGATACGCCACGCGATTCTCGAAGCCCTTTGCCTGGACGCGCAGGCTCCAATCCGAGTCCTCGTAGTACAAGAAGTAGTCTTCGGTCATCAACCCGACTTCGTCCACGATCTGCTTGGAAAACAACGTCGAAGCGCCGTTGACGAAGTCGGTTTCGCCCACCGCCGCGGATGCGAGCTCCGGGACGCTCGAGGACGGCTCGCCGGCGTGCGCGTGGCGCAGCTTGCCGTCGCTCTCGACGACGCCTTTGTAGAAATAGATTCGGTCGCCTTCGTCGAGCAGGATCAGCGAGCCGATGAGACCGGGCCGGCGCAGCGTGCGGTGCACGGCCACCATCTCGCGGAGCGACGAGGGCGCGACGACCGTGTCGGGATTGAGTAGCCAGATCAGGTCGGCGCCTTGTGCCAGAGCAACCCGGATGCCGGCGTTGTTGCCGGCCGCGTAGCCGAGGTTGCTGCCGTTCAGCAGCACGCGGTGCGCCGGAAACAGCCGCTCAAGCTCCGGACCGGAGCCATCCGGCGAGCCGTTGTCGATCAGCAGTACCTTGTAATTGGAGTAGTCGAGCCGTTCGAGACTGGCGACGCAGGCCGAGAGCTTCGCCAGGCTGTTGTAGTTCAGTAGGAGAATGTGGACTTCAGGCTCGGTCATGAGCGGCGAGTCTATTCCAGCTCGAGGAAACGGCGGGCCGCCGCCGTCGCAGGCGTCGCTCGACGGTCAGCGCGGCGTCGAAAGTAGCAGAACCCGCGAATCCCGCAAGCTCGTGTGGGTGCATTGCGCAACGGGGGTGCGGCGTTAGAATGCATCCAAGCGCGGCCGAGGCGCAGAACAATAACGAATCACCGGGGGAGCACCATGCGATTCTCGCCGATCTGCCTGTCGGTCGCGTTCGTCGCCGTATTCACGGTTTACGAGGCGACGGCCCAGCCGAAATTTCTCGACAAGCTCAACAACGCCGCCAAGAAGCTCGAGGGCAATGGGCGGCAGACCAACCAGGCCGCGCCCGCCGCGCAGCCCATCGTCGTCGGCGGCGCCACGGATTTCACCGCGCTGTCGGACCATCAGGAGTGCTACGACCCGCTCAAGGGTTATCGCTCGAAGATCACGGGCGACATGCTCGAGAAGAAGCTCGGCGCGCAGACCGCGCTCACGCCGCGACAGCGCTCCGCGTGGCAGGAAGACCTCGCGGCCGTACGCGCGGCCGAGGCAGCGGGTAGCGACGACGTGAAGTCGCCCGATCCGAAGGATGCGCACCGCTACCTGAGCCACCTCACGACGGCCGAGCAGACCGAGCTCAACGGCCAGTACGGCGAGCGCTACAACGAGGTCACGAGCGGTTGCCTCGGTAAAGATCACATGAACGTCGGCCACACCACCGCGATGAACATGGTGAAGGACACCACCGCCGCCGACAAACAGCAGGCGAAGTCCGACGCGAACATCAACGCGATGCAGCAGTGTTTCGCGCAGCTGCCCGGCATCCGTTGGGCCGTGATGGCCGAGAAGATGCAGGCGAAGATGGCCACGCTGAATCCGAGCGGGCAGGAGCGCCAAGATTGGGAGGCCGACATCGCGGTCGTGAAGCAGGCGCAGCAGGGCGGCGGTGCCACGATGCCGCAGTCGCCCGATCCCAAGAACCCGATGCGTTTCATGATGCGGCTGTCGAGCGAAGAGCAGGTCGCGATGAACAACGACATCATGGAGCGGACCACCAAGCTGCAGAAGGACTGCACGCAGGGCCGCACGGGCGTCGTCGAGCGCGAGCTCACGTCGGGCGGTCCGGTGGACCACACGAAGTCGCCCGCGAACAAGAACGCCACGGCGGCGCCGGAGAAGAACCCCAACCGCGGCAACGCGGTGAGCGGTTCCCTCGGCGCGGGTAAGGTGGACGGGCTCGTGTCATACAACAAGTGCTACGAGCCGCTGCGCGGCCATCTCGCGAAGGTCACGGCGGAGGCGCTCGAGTCCAAGCTCGCGGCGACGCCGTCGGTGACGGCGCAGCAGCGTACGGAGTGGCAGCAAGACATCGCCTCGTGGCGCGCGGCGGAGCAGGCGGGCAAGGACACGGCGGAGCCCGCCGATCCGAACAACCCGTATCGGTGGCAGGACCACTTCACGAACGCCGAGCGCGCGGCCATCAACCAGAAGCACGCGCAGTTCAACAACGAGATCGTGAAGCAGTGCGACAGCCGCGACTCGGGGCTCGGCAGCGGCGGTAAGCACTAGCAGGACGAGCGAGACTCGAACCCACTAACGCCTGGCTCTTCGCATCTGGAGGGGCGTCTGCCCGGTGAGTCTGCGTACAACCTTAGTGAAGTGGGAGGCGTCCGAGAACCCAGCGCGTCTTCCGATCTCCGCCGTGGTGACGCGATCGAAGAGCGGAGATTGAAGCATGCGTGCGGCTAGATCGACGCGAGCTTGGAGCAGTATCGCCCCGAAAGTTTCGCCACACGCTGCCAACCCCCGATGTAGGGTTCGCTTCGATATGTTGAGTGAGCTCGCAACGTCGGCCGCTTGCAGTGATGTATCAGGACAGCGCTGCTTGATCTGATCGCAAACCTGGTCACGCACGGAACGCTCGACTGCCGTTGATGACGCGCGGCCGCCGCTTAGCTCGGTCGCCGTCAAGGCCAATAGCGCTCCGAGTTGATCGACCAACACCGCCAGCGGCACCGGGGGTTGCACGACGAACACTGGCGACAACTGAGCAACGTAGCTCGCTAGAACGCGCCCCCACTTGGAGTCAGACAGAAGCCGCCCGCCAAGCCAAGCAGGATTGGGCAGCCATTTGCGTGCGAACTGTTCGGACAGCCTCAAATTGAAGCAGTGCCAATTCAGCTGAAATTCGCAGTCGAGAGGATAGCGAGAATCGTAAAAAAAGAGGTCGCCAGGCCCTAACCGGCCGCGCTCGACATGCTTGACGCGCCATGAATTGCTGAGAACCAGAACCAGAAAGAAATAGAGGCCGGAGGTCCGACCAATCTCCGGGCGAGCACGCATCGAGCGCTGCGGCGAACCGCCCTGATCAACGATGGCAATCGATGGAAGCTCCAACGCGGTCACTTCCAATTCGTAGTCCAACGGGGAAGCCGTAGTGGACGACACAGACGGTGCGAGTGCTGAACTCAAAACCGAGCTGGCATAGCTCAGCCGGTCCCGCGGTGCAACGTCGCGCATTGATAGCCGGACGATTTTTGAGGGCTCGGCACGCACTGCACTATGCCTCCTTCCCGTTTACGCCGGCAGCCTACCCGCGATCGAGTGCTGCGGCAATCGACTCACCGGCTTAACCCTTGCTGCGCAGAACCCACAGCAGCGAGGATCACGTCTGCCGTCTCCTTCGGCTTGGACAGAAACGCCGCATGACCGGCGCGTAGGACAAAGACGCTCGCGTTGATCCTGCTGGCAATCTCGCGCTGCAAGGTGGGAGAGATCAACCGGTCCTGATCGGTAACCGCGTACCAGGAAGGCTTGGTATGCCACGCGGCTTCTGTCACTCGATCGAGGAGTGCGCTGGCTCGAATAGGTGGCTGTGCGGCGGCGAGGACCAAGCCTTCCGTTGCTGGCAGGTCGTGCGCGAGGAACTCCAGCACAGCGTCCGGCGGGAGGTAGAGATACCCACTGGCGTCCACTTCGAATCTAGCGATGAAAGATGGCGAAAGATGGTCCTTTTCCACATCAGCCGTCGACTCGCCGACATCCGGTGCATACGCGGCTACGTAGACTAGCGCGGCAACACCCTGGTGATTTCCGGCTTGTGTGATAACAGTGCCTCCGTAGCCATGGCCGACGAGCACGATGGGACTGAGCTGACGGTTGAGCGCGCGTGTCACGGCATGGACATCTTCCGCTAGTGCGCTTAGGGGATTCTGCACTGCTACGACGCTTACGCCTTTCACTTGCAATAGCGCGATTACTTCGCGCCAGCCCGTCACGTCAGCCCAAGCGCCGTGGACGATCACGACCGTCGGAGCGTTGAGGTCACGCGGTATGCCCACGAGAGCCACCGCGTGACCCCTACGCGTCTTCACCTCGCGCTGATCCGTGTGCCCGCGCGGGTCGATTCCAACTCCCGCGCAGCCCTTTCGATGAGCGCTGCGACGACCGCCGGCTGCGAGACGTAGACAGCATGACTGCCTTTTGTCTCGACCACCGTCGAGCCAGCACGCTTCGACATGGACCGTTGAGCAGGCGGCGGAATCATCCGATCATCCGTGGCCACCAGATACCAGCTCGGCTTTGCTCGCCATGCTGCCGCGCTGATGGTTGCCTCGAGCGCCCGGACGCCCCACGGAACTTGGGAATTCGCCATGAACTCAGCTTCGTCCTTTTGAACATCTGCTGCGAACGATGCGGCGAACTTCGCCCGGTCCAGCATCAGGACCCCGTCCTGTGGAGGAAGAATCGGAGGGACGGGCGCGCCCGGCGCGGGATTTGCTATCAGCGTGGCGACCGATTCGCCCTTGTCTGGCGCAAATGCGGTGATGTAGACGAGCCCGACAACCTTAGGATCGTTGCCGGCCTGCGTGATTACCGCACCGCCGTAAGAATGACCCACAAGGATCACCGGGCCAGGCTGCGACGCAATGACTCGTTGGGTGACGGCGACGTCGTCGTCGAGCGATAGCGTGGGATTCTGGACGATGCTTACGTGGTAACCGTGCTTCGTTAGCGTGTTGTAGACGCCCTGCCAGCCGGAACCGTCCACAAACCCACCGTGAACTAGCACGATGGAGGCGGCCGTGGCCGCCAATGTTGCACTCGGCATGATGCTCTCCTCAGTACGCCGCTCACCGTGAGTCGGCTTGTGAGCAGATGTTAGAAAGCCGCCTTGTGCACAGATGGTTGCTGAGTGCCACGCTTTCGTCGGGTTTTGGCTCTGCGTGCCAATGAGTCGAAAGGTATTTTTCGCGGGGGTATCTATACCCCGTGCCCCGCGCTTATCGCCATTAAGTCTTTGATCCTACAGGCATGTAAGCCATACTGCTGATTATTAACATGGGGTATCCACTTAGCTCCACCGACCACTACATATTGGGTTCAGGACGTTTTTGCGATCGCCCGGTAGGTCACGGGGT
>DASQOL010000094.1:0-2685 GCA_035644475.1 Gammaproteobacteria bacterium
TCGGATGAAGGAGGCTCCCGCGATTGACACGCAGCTGAACACGCTGCATGAGACCCGCACCTTCATGCGCCGCGGAGCCGTTCGCCGACATAGAGATCGCGTATCCGTTCGACGAAGGCCGTCGCTGACGGCGCCGAGGCCGGGTGCTACTTGATCGGGCGATGGTCGTTGAGCAGGCCGAGCGAAGCGCGGCGGAAGACGTTGGCGTCGAGCCGCTGCTGAGTGTCCTCGTTCTTGAGGGTCTCGTTCCAGTTGGCGGGGGCCAGGTCGAGGACGCGGCGGCGAGGCCAGCTCGGCAGGAGGCAGAAGAGGTCACGCAGGTAGGCCCAGGGCTCGAGCTCGTGGAGCTGGCAACTCGCGAGAAGCGAGACGAAGGTGGCGTTGACCTCGGCGGCGTCGTCGCTGCCGACGAAGAGCCAGTTCTTGCGGCCGACGGCTTCGCGGCGCAACGCGCGCTCGGAGCCGTTATTGTGAATGGGCAGCCGGCCGTCGTCGAGGAAGCGCTGCAGGGCGACGCGCTGGTTGCGCGCGTAGCCGATGGCCTTCGCGGTCGGCGTCTCATCGAGGGCGTGCTCGGCCTCTCGGTCGCACCACTCGAAGAAGCCATCAACGATCGGTTTGGATTCGGCGAGGCGCGCTTTGAAACGATCTTCGGGCGGCGCGGTGGCCCAGGTGCGCTCGTTGCGAAAGAGCCCGCCGATGAAGGCCATGGCCTGTCGCGCGCGCTCGGGATCGGTCGTGAGGGCCTTGAACCAATATCGGCGCAGGTGAGCCCAGCAGGCGACCTCGACGAGCGTGCCGCGCTTGTAGAGGTGGTCGAAGACGGCGTGAGCGTCGGCGACGAGGTAGCCCTCGTATCCGTCGAGCAGACCGTCGACGGCCGCCGAGTCGTGCTTGGCCGTGTACGCGAAGAGGACGTGCCGCTCGGGCGCGATGACGACCCAGAAGTGGCCGCGCCGGCATTTTTCGCGCGCCTGGACCAGGACGCCGGTCGCGTCGGTGCACAGGTACGGCGCCGTGAACGCGTCGGTCCACATCGCTTCGACCAGAGGCTTCGCCAACTCCGCGAGCGTGCCGTGCCAGCCGCAGACGGTCGAGCGCGCGAGCTCGAGGCCCTCGCGGCCGTAGATGCGCTCAAGTCGATGGAGCGGCAGGTGGTCCTGCCACCGGCGGACGATCGTGTCGGCCATGAGGCCCGGGCCAGCGATCGCGCGATCGATGGGCAGCTCGGGCGGCTCGGCCTGAAGGACGTGCGTCTCGGCGTTCCGCGCGCGGTCCTTGGCCACGAACTTCGGCTTGCGCACGCGGACGACGACAAAGGACGCCTGTCGCCGCTCGACGGTCTCGGTCACGTCCTCGCCGATGCGCTCGAACGCGTCGAGCCCCAGCCGCTGGACCTCGGGCGGCAGCAACTCGACGTCCACGCGCGGCAGCTTTTCTGGCAGCGGCTTGCGCCCCGTCGGCTTCACGCGCGTGTGTGCCGCGACCTTCGTCTCCGCGGCCGGTGCGGGCGGAGCTGCGGGTGTCGCGGCCCGCCCCTCGCCGAGCAACATCTGCAACAGCCCCATCGTCAGCTGCGCGTCGGTGCCAGACAGCCGCTCGCGCTTCTGTCCGATGAGCCCCAGCTCGAGCTTGCGGCAGATCTCGAGCGTCTGCAGGTACAGCTTGCGGTACTCGTCGCGCTCGGCCGCGACCGCCTCGCGCTCGGCCGTGAGCGTATCGAGGCGCGCGCTGAAATCGGCGAGCTTGCTCTCGATCGAGGCGGCGGCGCTTTCCGTCACGGCGATGCGTTTCAGAAAACACGCGGCGATCGATCCGTCAAGCGGCTACGCGTCGTTTCATCTCCTTTGTTGCACCCGCGAGCAACTGCGCGAGCGCCGCCGCGTCGATGCGCACCGCCGACGTCGCGGCGTCGGGCGTCGCGGGCACCGCGAACAACGCACGGTGCAGTCGTTTGTAGAGCAGGCAGTACCCATTGCGGTCCCACCAAAGGACCTTCGCCCGCGTCGAGCTCTTGCCGACGAAAACGTAAAGCGCGCCGCTCTGCGCGTCCTCGCCCAGCACCTCCTTGACCACGAGCGCCAGGCGATCGAACGACCGCCGCATGTCCTGCGGCACCGTGCACACGAGGATGCGCACCGTCGTCGGCAGCATCACCGCGCCTCCAGCGCCAGGACCACGCGCCGGAGCGCGTCCGCGTCGAACCGCGCGGGCACACGGATCACGACTCCGCCACCCAGCACGACCTCGAGCGCGTCGAGAGACCCGCCACTCGACGTACGCGGCGACGCCGTCGGCACCACCTCGACGAACTCGGGCCTCGGTGCCACACGGCGCTGCTCCGGCCTCCCCAGCTTCCACTTCCAGTACGTCAGCGTCCGCACATTCACGCCGATCTCCGCCGCAAACTCCGCCGCTGGCAGCCCGCTCTCACTCCAGCGCTCCACTCGCTTCGCCCACGTCGCTCTCGCGTCTCGTCCCATCCGCGTAGCAATACGCGCCCGCCCCTCACGTGTCAGCTACGCGACTCGCCGAACGGATACCAACCTGGACGTCCAGCCCGTTACGCAGAGGTGGTGGGGAAAGTGGTGGGAAGCAAGAGACGGAGCGCGCGATGCGTGCGCGCATCAACTGGATGTTCACCGTCAAACGCGCCCGAGTGAAGCTGGGCCGAGCCTACCCACA